>JBGTLM010000143.1:0-43161 GCA_041744135.1 Pyrinomonadaceae bacterium | reverse complement strand
GCGTAGAAGAAGCGGCCCTCCAATTTGCTCTTGGCGGTGTGCAAAAAGTCGAGGTTCACCATGTACTGGTCTTCGTTGAAGAACCTGGGAACGGTAAAGGTCGAGGAGCCACGGCGAGCAAACGGCTGGCTCGGATCAATTGTTTGAGGGGTTGGAATCAGAAAGCCGCCGTCAGGCAGTTTCAGTTGCAACAACTTGAGCGCGATGGGATTGATGTTTGACCCGTCGGCGCGTATGGCTAAGTTGTTTCCACCTCGCAGGCCCGCAAACAAGCTCCCAAGGGCCGCGACTGAGCGGTCGTTCGTCAGCGCCGGAGCGAAAACCGTGACCGGGTTAGCGAGCCCATTAGCCTGACGGGTCCCCTGGTAGGAACCGAAGAAGAGCAGCTTGTCCTGCCTGATGGGGCCGCCCAGCGTGAAGCCATACTGATTCTGTTTCAGGATTCCCTTTTTTCGCCCCGCCCTGTTGGAGAAGAAGTCATTAGCGTTCAGAACATCATTGCGGAAGAACTCGAAGGCCGTCCCATGAAACTGGTTACCGCCACCTTTGGTCACGACGTTGACATTGGCCCCCGCATTGCGCCCGAACGCCGCATCGTACAGCCCCGTTTGCACCTTAAAAGTCTGAATCGTATCCGGGTTGGGGATGGCAACCCCGCCGCTAAAGTTCCCATTAGCCTGTAAATCGTTGATCCCTACGCCATTCATCTGGAAGTTATTCTCGTAGGAGCGTGCTCCATGCACGTAAGTACCTGATCCACCGACACCACCACCAAAGTTTCCGCTCGTCCCACCACTGCCGCGGCCGGATTCTGCAGCATTCGTGACGTTGGTGGTGACCCCGGGCGAGAGACCGAGAATCTGCGTATAGTTGCGCGATACCAGAGGCAAGCCGACCACGGACCTTTCATCCGTTACCCGGCCCAGCGTGCTGGAGTCGGTCTGCGCTAAGGCGGCATCCGCCGTGACTAGCACCGACTCGCCTACTCCTCCCACTTCGAGCAGAATATCCAGCCTCGCCGTCTCGGTTACCTCGACGTTCACGCCTGAACCCGTCCCTCGTTTGAAGCCTTGGCCTACGGCTTCGAACTGATAGGAACCCGGAGGTAAAAGAGGAACAGTGAATGAACCGTCGGTTCTTGAAGTCACTGTCCGCGACTCACCAGTTGCCTCGTTCGTCACCTTGATGTCCACGCCTGGCACCACAGCCCCGGTCGGATCAGTGACAACCCCGCTCAGGGCACCTGTGGCGGCGGTCTGGGCAACAACAACGGGGGCACTTAGGCAGGTAACAACAATCCAAATACAGATGATTGCAGCCGCCGTCGCCACCGTTGCGCAGTTACCTGCGCGAGGAGTTGTGACCTGATTGGTTCGAGCTAGGGACTGGGCGCTTTTCAAGGGAGTTTCCTCCATTAATTTTTAAACGGCTTTTCGACTCGACGGACTCGCGGCACAGTGGCATTGCAGAGAGCACGTCAGCAATCGGCGGCACACAACAGCCATTGGCACGGCCGGATCTAGTGACGTTGAACGGCCAGATCTGCGGCGTTGAGTAGTTATTTCTTGGCTTCGTCAGCCCACTTCAATTGATCGATAATCATGCGGCAGCGCCGTCTCAAGAGTCTTTAAGGAACGTTGATTTTTTTCTGAAGAAAAGCTTGAAGATGGACAACGGGTGATCTGGCACAACTCGACAGCCATCATGCTACTGCTACCATGCTTCAACCAGATTCGCCACACCTTTCGCCTAGAACTTAGTTCTAGGGCAAACTGTAATGATCGAGGACCGCCTACCTGATATTGCTTTGAGAATGTTGGAGGCGCATAGCCATCCTCACTAAAAATTGAACTTCAAGGCAAACTGGATGATCCGCGGACTCACCGAAGTGGTCGATATTTGCCCAAAATTGGCCGCTGTTCTTACAGTGCCGGGATTCGCAAACTGTGGGGTGTTGAAGAGGTTGAAGAATTCCGCACGAAACTCAATATTTGCGCTTTCGTTCGGCCACCGCACCGGAGTCTTTTTGAACAATGCAATGTCTGTATTGTTCTGACCGGGACCGTTCACGATGCCCGCACCGCTATTCCCATAGCCAGTTCCCACTCCATCAGCTCCGATTATCGGGAATGCCGTAAAACAAGCCGTGTTGAAGTAATTGTTCACCCTCTGATTCACAGGGCCGGTGGTCGTCAGGTCAGCGTGCGTACAACCCGAAGCCAGTTGCGCCCTGTTATTGGTGATGCCAAAAATACTGTTGGCATTGGTGGCAGTGATGGTCAGGGCTTGACCAGTCTGAATCGTCGTGACGCCGCCGAGTGCCCAGCCGCCCAAAACCTTGCCGACAAAGCCGGCGCGGTTCGACGTAATGGGAAACTCATATACATAGCTCAACACGAACCGGTGAGTGCGATCAAAGATCGCCCGCCCGTAGCCACCCGCCGGATCATTCTGATCTCCGAGTAAGACTCCAATTCCGCTTGAATTGAGGTCGAGGCCGTTGGTATCCAGCACTCTGGAGAAGGTATAGGAAGCCTGAAATTGATATCCCCGGCTGAATCGTTTGGTGAGGCTGGCCTCAAGGCCGTTATACCAAGAGGATCCGCTGTTTTCGATTTGCGCAATACCGGGAGCTGTGAACCCCCGCACAGGGAGCCGCTGGCTGATATTGGCCACCGTGTTGGTCGTAACACCCCGGATTGGATTCGACGCACTGGCGAGACCGGCCTGGTTGAGCGAGCGCGTCTGCTGTAGATGTGTTCCCCGCGTACCGACGTAACCAATCTCCAACAGAAAGTCGCGCACGATTTCACTTTGCAGGTTCAAACTGTACTGCTGAGTAACCGATGGACGGTAATCCGGCGCCAGTGCTCTGATACTGAGCGCGGTGGTGGGCGAATAAGGGACAAACGATGGAAAGGTTACCGCCGGCTGGAACGGATTGCTGAGGGTGGCTCCGGCATTGGGGGTTCCCGTGATCGTGCGAATCAGGGAGAAGGGCGGCTGCGATATCAATTGAAAGATAGGTTGCCCCGTCAGCCGCGAGTAATAAAGACCGTATCCGCCGCGCAAGACCAGCCGGCTCGAGTTGGGCAGCACCTGCCAGGCAAAGCCAAGGCGTGGTGAAAAGTTATTTTGCCCTTCGCCGTTTGTAACCAGGTTGCTCTCCAGCTGCGTTACGCCCGCGGGTACCGAACTGACTGCCGAGTTGGCGGGAATAGTGAAACCTGCGAGCGACCCTGCGGCCGGAGGGTTGGGGTCGGCCAGTGCAAAATTGAAATTGGCGTTACGTCCGAAGGCGTCGGAGAACTGTCCGATCCGATCATAACGGAGACCCAGGTTGAGCGTTAGTTGGGGCATCATCTTGTAGTCATCCTGAAAATAGAAAAAGCCATCGTGCACGCGCTGATCGCGTTCTCTTAAACCTGAAGTCTCAAATGTACTAAAGACATTGCTAACTGAGCTCCCATTCTGAGCGGCGCTCAACCCCAGCAGGAGGTCGGGAAAACTGGAAAAGGTAAGGTTTCCGCTTGAGCGGCTCCTGGCATTACTGACCATGCTGCGAGTGAGGCCGCCACCGGCTCGCAGTGTGTGCGGCCCGCGGACATAGGTGAGCGAATCTTGCAGGTTGTAGTGATTCTGGACGAATTGAAAATCGTCGCCTACACCGATTAGGTAGGAGCCGGTGATGGTGAGCGTCGGGAGATCGTCAATCGTCGGGATGGAGTTAATGCCCACCTCAGAAAACTTAAAGGTTTCCAGTCTTCGACTGTCGTTGATGATACGGTGAAAGCCAAATCGAGCTTCGTTGAAAAGATTTGAAGAAAAGGCATAGGTGTGTGCCACCGTAAGATTCCGGTATTCCTGGTGAGTCAGCCCCGGGGTACCGGGAACAGCTCCAGGAAGAGGTCGGATTTGATTACTGGTGGCGGAAAAGAAGCGGCCCTCAAATTTACTGTTAGCCGTGTGCAAAAAATCGAGGTTTACCAGGTACTGGTTTTCATTGAAGGTGCTGGGACTACTAAAAACCGAGAAGCCCCGCCGGGCAAACGGCTGGCTTGGATCAATTGTTTGCGGAGTCGGGATCAGGAAACTGCCGTCCGGCAGCTTCATTTGAAACAGGTTGAGCGCTACGGGATTGATGTTTGACCCGTTTGCGAGGATTGCCGTCCCTCCGCTTGCTCCCCTCTGTCCGGCGAACAGGCTCCCCAGCGCGGCGGCCGAGCGGTCGTTCGTCAGCGGGGGAGAGGAAAACGTGGCGCTTCCGCCGGGAGCAATCCCATTAACCTGACGATTCCCCTGGTACGAGCCAAAAAACAAGAGCTTGTCTTTCTTAATGGGACCGCCCAGCGTGAAGCCATACTGATTCTGTCTGAGCACGCCCTTTTTCCGCCCGGCGCGGTTGAAGAAGAAGTCATTGGCGTTCAGCGCTTCGTTGCGAAAGAACTCGAAGACGGTGCCGTGAAAATTACTGCCGCCCGATTTGGTCACGACATTGACATTGGCGCCGGCACTGCGCCCGAACGAGGCGTCGTAGAGCCCGGTTTGCACCTTGAAGGTTTGTATAGCATCCGGATTGGGAACGGCGAAACCTCCGCTAGACCCTCCGCTGCCCTGTAAGTCGTTGATCGTTAGCCCATTCATCTGAAAGTTATTGTCATATGCCCGCGCGCCATGCACATAAGTCCCCGACCCCGACCCCAAAAATGATCCTTCGATTGCATCGCTTCCACGTCCGATAGCGGCGGCATTGCTCACATTGGAGCTGACCCCGGGAGAGAGGGCGAGAATCTGCGTGTAGTTGCGTGTGACCAGCGGGAGACTGACCACTACCTTTTCGTCCGTCACGCGGCCTAAGGCGCTCGATTCGGTTTGCACGACGGCGACATTGCCTTCAATCATCACAGATGCGTCTATGGCTCCAACTTCGAGTCGAATGTCAAGCGTCGTGATTTCGGTTACTGCAATGCGAATCCCAGGAAGGGTTCCGCGTTTGAACCCTGTCGCTTCAGCTTCAATATGGTAGGAGCCAGGCGGAAGCAGTGGCATCACGTAAGTCCCGTCCGTCTGTGAAGTCACCGCCCGGGTTTCTCCCGTGGCCTCATTAATGACTTTTACCTCGGCCCTTGCAACCACGGCCTTATTAGGATCGGTGACGGTCCCGCTCAATGCGCCCGTGGCGGCGGTCTGGGCAACAACAACGACGGCACCTAGGCAGATGACAATCACCCAAACAGAGATTGTGCCAGCCAGCTTCGCCCGCGTCGCAAAGTTACGTTGGCATGGTGTTGTGACCTGATAAGTTCTGGCTAAGTACTTACTGCTTTCCATTGGGGGTTCCTCCACGATTTGAAAGGCTTTTCGACACGGCCGATTTGCGGCCGCAGCGTTTATGGGCTGCACCTCTACCGCTCTGAACTGCCGCTCGGCAGGGCGATCTCTTTCTTCATGATCACCTGGTCCCTGGGCATGCGCCCTCAGGTATGAGAAGAGGATTCGGCTTCCGAACCGGAACGCTACAGCATCTAACTGAACTTCTTTAGCATCTATTTAGCCTGGGGTAATTGTGGTAACATTAATCCGAAAACGCCCAGACGCAGTTCAAGTTTTTTTCATTCTTTTATCAGTTAATAATCAGATGCTTTCGGCCACTCGCCTAATGACTGGTCAGACAACCCGCTTTTTCGAATTCGGATCGTTCCGCGTTGACGTAACCGAGCGCCTCTTGCTTCGCGATGGGCGACTGGTGCCATTGCCACTGAAGATCTTCGAGACGCTGCTTGCGCTTGTTCAAAACAGTGGCCACGTAGTCGAGAAAGATGCGCTGATGAGGAGGATCTGGCCCGATAGCTTTGTCGAGGAACGCAGCCTCGCCCAGAACATCTTCACCTTGCGGAAGGTCTTAGGTGAGGACCACTCCGGGATCCAATATATCGAAACTATTCCAAAGCGCGGCTACCGTTTTGTAGCGAGAGTAAGAGGGGTTGACGAGCAAAGCGATTCTTACTTTTGGCTTCCAACTAAGCTGGGAAAGCCCGACGTGGCTACGGCGATCCACTCAATGGCGGTACTTCCGTTCAAGTCATTGAGTGCAGCGCCTGAGGACGACTACCTTGGCTTAGGAATGGCCGATGCGCTAATAACCAAACTAAGTAACATAAAGCAGATTATCGTACGTTCAACCAGTGCCGTTCTCAAATATACGGATCATGGTCTAAACCCCATGGCCATCGGTCAGGAGCTGGGCGTTGACTCAATTTTGGACGGAAAGTTTCAGAGGTTGGGCGAGCGTATTCGAGTGACCGTCCAGCTAGTGAGCGTGCACAACGGCTCGCCGTTATGGGCAGACAAGGTCGAGGAAGATTTTACAAGTATTTTTGCAGTGCAGGACTCCATTTCCGAGCAGGTGGCGCAGGCTTTGATGTTGAAATTGACCGCGGAAGAGAAGGAGCAACTTACTAGACGTTATACCGAGGACACGGAAGCTTATCAGCTTTATCTGAAAGGCCGGTTCTATTGGAACAAGAGGACGCCGCCTGGGCTGAAGAAGTCTACCGAGTACTTCCAACAAGCGATCGAGAAGGATCCGGGCTACGCTCTGGCTTACGCCGGGCTGGCCGACTGTTATAACTTACTTAGCTTCTATAGCGCAGTTCCACCCAGGGAATCCTATCCGAAAGCTGAGGCAGCGGCGACCATGGCGCTGAAGATAGACGGCAAGCTTGTTGAGGCTATCACGTCACTGGCTTTCACGAGACTTTCATACGATTGGGACTGGTCGGAGGCCGAGAGAGGTTTTAAGCGGGCCATCGAACTCAACCCTGATTACCCGACAGCTCACCACTGGTATGGTGAATGCTTGATGGCGATGGGGCGCCGGGATGAAGCCATCGCTGCCATCATCCGGGCACAGGAACTTGATTCGCTCTCGCTCGGCATAAACGTGAATGTAGGCTTTATGTTCTATATGGCCCGGCAGCACGAGTTAGCGATTGACTCACTATTGAAGACTATTGAGATGGATCCGCATTTCTGGCCTGCCCACTGGTACCTTGGACGGGTTTACGAGCAAGAGAAAATGTATGGGGAGACAATCGCAGAGCTTGAAAAAGCAGCAAGCCTGTCCCAGGGCAACACAAGAGTGTTAGCGGAACTCGGCCACGCCCATGCGGTATTTGGCAAGACAGGCGAGGCCCGGAAAATACTGGATGAGCTGACAGAGACACAAAACCGCAATTATGTCTCCGCATATGGAATGGCTGTAATCTACACAGGGTTTGGGGAAAAAGATCGTGCGTTCGAATGGCTGCATAAAGCATACGAGGAGCGCTCTAACTGGCTCATTTATCTCAAAGTGGACCCAACGCTCGACAGCCTACGAGCGGACCCGAGATTCACAGATCTGGTGCGGCTAATATTTCACTGAAGACCTTCTCCCGCTGGCTGTCTTGCTTAACACTCCATAAGCACAATTGAATTGCCTGCTCTTCATTACTGTGGTAGAAACAGCCTCAGACATGAATAGTCATATCGATAACTTGGTCAAGATCGGCATGGAACTCCAGCAGCCCAGTAGAGCGCTGGCAGGTATGAGCCATGTCTTAGTCTGGTCGTCATTCGTTGTCGTGGTCCTAGGCGTCAATGTAGTAATTATTCTGCTTAAAGGGAGCGGATGACGGCCGGGCAAAGGAACCTGAACGAGGAAAACGAGCCGCCATCCAGAAGAAGGATGGCGGTTCTTGTTTTTGGGGTGGAGAACATGATCTCAACCGCGATCTCAGAGTTGATACCTACACCGACAGAAGTGCGCGAGGTTCAGGAGCAAGGTCAGCAGGAGGAGATACCGCAGGAGATCTCTGGGGCACAAATTCTGCTGGAGGCGCTGCTTCGCGAGGGTGTGGACACAATCTTCGGGTATCCCGGAGGGGCAGTGCTTCATATCTATAACGAGCTGGCACGAAATCAGCGGTTGCGACACATCCTCGCGCGGCATGAGCAGGGCGCGGTTCACATGGCCGAAGGGTATGCGAAAGCTACCGGGCGAGTGGGTGTCGTATTGGTGACTTCTGGCCCGGGCGCCACCAACGCGGTTACCGGAATCGCCAATGCCTTCATGGATTCCACGCCTTTGGTGATCATTACCGGCCAGGTTCCTCGGAAAATGCTCGGCAGCGATGCCTTTCAGGAAATTGATACGGTCGGCATCACCAGACCGTGCACGAAATACAACTACCTGGTCCAAAACGCGGGTGAGCTGGCTGACGTGGTCAGAGAAGCTTTTCACATCGCCAGCACGGGCCGTCCTGGCCCTGTGGTGATCGACATTCCCAAGGATGTGACGGCAGAACGAGCTCCTCTGTGCTATTCGGAAACTGTGAATCTACCAGGTTACCGTCCGGTTAGGCTGGCGAACCAACAGCAGGTGGAGCAAGCCGTAGGTAAAATCGTAAACGCGAGACGTCCAATCCTCTACGTCGGCGGCGGAGTTATCCACGCGAACGGTTCAGACGAACTGTTGCAACTAGCAAAAAGGCTACACCTGCCAGTCACGCCAACGCTAATGGGTCTTGGTTGCTTCCCCTCGGGACATCCTCTCAGTCTCGGCATGCTCGGCATGCACGGCACCTACTGGGCCAACATGGCGATATCTGAGTCTGATCTTATCCTGGCCATTGGCGTCAGGTTCGATGATCGGGTTACGGGAGCGCTGGAGAAGTTTGCTCCGCAGGCACAAATAATTCACGTCGATATAGATCCCTCTTCAGTTAGTAAGAATGTTCGCGCGCATCTGCCCGTTGTCGGTGATGCCAAGAGCGTCATGCAGCAGATGCTTGATCTTATAGAGTGCGGGAACCCGGTCGCTACCACTCGCGGTTCTGACAAGAGCGCCAAGAAGTTGGCTTCCTGGTGGCAACAGATTGAGGAATGGAAAGAGTTTGCTCCGCTCACCTACGAGAAGTCCGACGTTGAGATCAAACCACAGTTTCTTTGCGAGGAACTCTACCGTTTGACAGGCGGTGACGCAATTATAGCGACCGACGTGGGCCAGCACCAGATGTGGCTGGCGCAATACTACGGCTTCAACGGGCCCCGCCAATCAATCACGTCGGGCGGACTCGGAACGATGGGATTCGGTTTTCCGGCTGCTCTGGGGGCGCAACTTGCCTTTCCAGATCGGCAAGTAGTCGCGTTCGTCGGAGACGGCGGCTTCCAGATGACCGCTCAAGAGTTGGCGACGGCGGTTCAGTATCGCACCAACACGAAGATCATCGTGATGAATAACAACTACCTGGGAATGGTAAGGCAGTGGCAAGAGCTTTTCTATGACCGTAATTACTCGGCAGTAGGGATGCAAGGAACACCAGACTTCGTCAGACTCGCGGAAGCCTACGGCGCCGTGGGGCTGAGAGCAACGAAACCTCGAGAGTTAAGCGCGGTACTAGAACACGGATTATCGACGCGCGGTGTGGTTGTAATGGACATCGTCGTCTCCGCGGAGGAAAACGTGTATCCGATGATTCCACCAGGTGCGGGACTTAAGGAGATGGTCCTGCGATGAGGCGCACGCTCGCAATTCTGGTAGAGAACCGCACTGGAGAGCTCGCGCGCATCGTGGGACTGTTTAGCGCGCGTGGTTACAACATTGAGAGCCTCAGTGTCGCAGAAACTCTCGATCCGGGAATTTCGCGTGTGACTCTCGTGACAAATGGCGACGACGCAATGGCCGAACAGGTCATCAAGCAGCTCGAAAAGCAAATCAGAGTGCTTTCCGCTACTGACTTGACGATGACTGATCACATCGAGAGAGAGATGGTTCTCGTCCACGTCAATGCTGAAGCCGAAGATGCCCGTTTAGAAGTAATGAAGTTAGCCAGCATCTTTGACGCCAAGGTCATTGACAAGTCGGAAGACGGCGTAACCGTCGAGGCAGTGGCAGAAGGCCATAAGGTGGATGCCTTGCTTCGGTCGCTTCAACCATTCGGAATTCGTGAGGTGGCTCGTGCCGGCAGATTGGCTATTGGCAGACTGCCCGTGAGCTATCCGCAGATTATTCAAACGACAGAAAGCAACTCAACTTAGTTGGTCCTGTTTGAATCTGTGTAATTTGTGGATAGCTTGTCGGATGTTTTCAGGAGAACAGATGAACCTTTACTACGACATAGACGCCAATCTTGAGGTTCTTCACGGCAAAAAAATTGCCGTGATCGGGTACGGAAGTCAGGGACATGCCCAGGCGAACAATCTGAAGGACTCGGGCTTTGATGTTGTTGTCGGCCTGAAGCCAGGCAGTCCATCGCGGGACAAAGCCCAAGCCGCCGGGCTGGAGGTGATTGACTCGGCGGACGCGGCCGCCATCGCCGACATTGTAGTGATGCTTGTGCCGGACGAATTGGCACCGGCAATCTATAAGGACCAGGTCGAGCCTAATCTTCGCCGAGGCGGTTATCTCACGTTCGCTCACGGCTTCTCGGTCCACTTCCGGAAGATCGTTCCCCGTGAAGACATGAACGTCTTCATGGTGGCGCCCAAAGCGCCTGGCCATCTCGAACGCCATGAGTTTACCCAAGGGCGGGGTGTCCCGTGCCTAATCGCAATAAGTCAGGATCCCACGGGTGATACACATGAAGTCGCACTCGCCTTCGCTTCAGCCATCGGCGGCGGCAGGGCCGGAATTCTGGAGACTACCTTCAAAGAGGAGACTGAGACGGATCTTTTCGGAGAGCAAGCTGTGTTGTGCGGCGGCTTGACCGCACTCATTCAAGCGGGCTTCGAAACCCTAGTTGAAGCAGGATACGCACCGGAGATGGCCTACTTCGAATGCCTTCATGAACTCAAGTTGATAGTAGATCTGATCTACGAGGGAGGCATCGGTGACATGAGGTACTCAGTTTCCAACACGGCGGAGTACGGCGACCTAACACGCGGCCCGAGGGTTATCAACCGATCGACACGACATGAGATGAAACAGATTCTGAAAGACATACAATCGGGGAACTTTGCTGATGAATGGATGGCCGAGTGCGAGGCAGGCAAGCCCCGGTTCACGCAATTGGAGGCTAAAGGACGCGAACATCAGATCGAAGCCGTGGGCGCTCGTTTGCGAGAAATGATGCCGTGGCTGAAGCAGGGAAGAATTGTTGACCGAGCAAAGAACTAGACAGGGGCAAAATGAGTTTCTACGACTGGAACAGTATTAAGCCGGACGAGATTACGGCCAGCTATTTGCGGAAGATTGCTGTAGGTGAGAACGTCACGATTGCCAGAATCGAAGTGCAGGGAGGTTCGACCACCCAACCTCACAATCATGAGAATGAGGAAATAATTATCGTCTTAAAAGGGGCTTGGTGCTTTAACCTCCCCAGCGGTGAGGTAATCCGTCCCAACCAGATGCTCTTAATTCCGCCTGGAGTCGAACACTCTTCGCAAGCGCTCGAAGATACAGTTGCGTTAGATATTTGCTCTCCAAAACGATGCGACTGGATGTCGGGCGCAGACCAGGCTTTGCACGATGACCCGGAGCAGTATTTGTGGGGCGTCTGAGGTGGAAGATGTCGTTTGAGCAGACGAAATGGGTTTGGATGAATGGCGCATTAGTCCCTTGGGCTAACGCCACCGTACATGTTTCAGCGCACGCTTTGCACTACGGCAGTGGTGTTTTTGAAGGTCTGCGTTGCTACGAAACAGCGGACGGCCCAGCGGTTTTTCGGTTGGATGCTCATCTCGAAAGACTCTATGCGTCAGCCAGGGTTTATGGAATTGAAATACCGTATTCGCGCAAGGAACTTGCGGACGCAATCTGCGGCGTAATCAACCGTAACGAATTCACAAGCTGTTATGTACGCCCGATCTGCTTCTACGGAAGCGATAGTCTGGGCCTTCACCCAGGCAGCTGTCCCGTGCAGGTGGTTATCCTGGCTTGGCCCTGGGCGCCCTACCTGGGTTCCGAAGAATTGGAAAGCGGTATCCGAGTGACTGTCTCGCCATGGCTGAAATTTGATTCACAGATGATGCCCACGACGGCCAAGGCTTGCGGTCAATACCTTAACTCGATACTGGCGGTTCGTGACGCTGTAACGCGTGGTTACGATGAGGCCCTGCTCCTGAACGATCAAGGACATATTGCAGAAGGAGCAGGCGAGAATCTCTTCATCGTGCGGGGAGGAAAGCTTCTCACCAATGATGAGCGGGATTCGATTCTAATGGGTATTACGCGCGCGGCAGTGATCGAGATCGCCGGCGATCTAGGTTACCAGGTGGAGACGAGGGCGGTTCAATTGGAGGAGCTCCTGAATGCGGACGAAGCCTTCTTTACAGGCACTGCCACCGAGCTGGCACCGATTCGTGAAGTTGATGGAAGAAGCGTCGGTAACGGCAATCGCGGTCCAATCACCGGAGCGATTCAGAAGACCTTCTTCGCGGCTACTCGGGGCCGGGACTTAAGGTACGCACACTGGCTTCATCTCGTGATGGAGCCCGCTCAAACGCTGTAAATCAAGATCATGGAACTGATGCAACTAGAGATGTTCGTCGCGGTAGTCGAGGAAGGCAGCGTGCACGCAGCGGCTGAGCGGGTCTTTCGCACTCAGCCCGCCGTCAGTATGGCCATTCGGAAGCTGGAAGATAGAATCGGATCTCCACTCTTCGACCGCACCAAACGTCACGACTATCTCCTCACACCAGCGGGAGAAGTTCTCTATTCGTACGCTACCAGATTGCTCAATCTGCGCAACGAGGCTGTCGCAGCGATCGAGTCCTTGGTCAAACTAAGGCAGGGTCAACTGCGCATTGGCGCCAACGAGAGTACCAACTCCTATCTTCTGCCCCAACTCACACAGGTCTTTCACCACCGCTATCCGAATATCAAGATCGAGGCTGTTTGCCAGCACACTAATGGACTCATCCGCCAACTGAAAGAGCGCCGGCTTGACCTGGCTCTGCTCGCTTATCTGCCCGAAGGTCACGACTTGGAGGCCCGGCCCTTGCTACGTGATGAAGTCGTGTTGATAACAAGTCCTCGTCACCACCTGGCCGCAAGAGCGCGAGTCCACGTAAGAGAACTGGGAAAGGAGTCGGTGATCGTTGAAAGCCAGCCTTCGTCGGTAAGCGAGAAGGTAGTCGAAGCATTCAGCAGCTTTGAAACAACACTCAATATTCGCGTGGAGAGCGCTACCATCGACATGATCAAGAAGATGGTGGCTAAGAACGCGGGCGTTGGGTTCGTGCCGTTGATGTGCGTGCGCGAAGAGATCGCTCGCCGAGAGTTGGTCAGCTTACCGGTGGAGGGCTTTCAACAAAAGCGAACGCTCTGGGCGGTGCGACGTCGTGAAGGACCGCATTCGCATGCAGCCGAAGCATTCATGCAGGTGGTCAAACTTGAGATGGAAAACTTCCGTGGCGAGCAGCCGGCCATCCTGCTCGTGACCGGGAGTGATCTCCGAAAGAGAGGTATCTAAGCTTGGGAATTTCGATCAGTTTATCACCCTAAGAGACATTCAAAGTGCACAGCGGAGGATCAATCACTTTATTAAGTGGACGCCGCTGGTGCAAAACCGCGACTTGAGCGATAAGCTTGGGGTCAATCTCTATTTGAAGCTCGAGACGTTTCAGCGCACCGGAGCGTTTAAGGTTCGCGGAGCATTCAACAAAATGCTTTGCCTGGCAGAGCATGAGCGCGACGTGGTGGCTGTTAGCGGTGGCAATCATGGTCAAGCCGTGGCTTGCGCCGCTAGAGAGTTGAATCTGCGCGCGCTGATCCTAATGCCCGAATCCACTCCCGGCAACTACGTCGAAGCCACGCGACGCCACGGTGCCAAAGTACTGCTTACTGACACAATGACAGAAGCATTTAGCGAAGTTCGCTGCTACGAAGCTGATGGCTGGACCTACATTCATCCCTTCGATGACCCGCTGGTGATCGCGGGGCAGGGGACAATCGGGCTGGAGATCCTTGACGACTTGCCGGAGGTTACTGATGTTGTCGTCAGCATCGGCGGAGGCGGCTTGGCGGGTGGTGTCGCAACCGTCCTCAAAACGCTCAAACCAAGTGTGCGGATCTGGGGTGTCGAGACTGCAGGTGCTGAAGCGATGGCCCGCGCATTAGCCGCCGGCCGCGTTGTTGAACTGCCGGCGGTGACATCCGTTGCGCGCACATTAGGGGCGCCGGCGGTCTCGGAAACAACGCTTGCGCTGGCGCAAAAATATCTCGAGGGCGTTACCGTGGTAACGGACGCAGAGGCGATCGACGCGCTCTTTGTTCTATTAGAGCAGGCGAAAGTGCTCACAGAGCCTGCCGCCTCATGCACACTGGCAGCAGTCCACCGACTGCTGCCGCACTTTTCTTCGGATAGCCATGTCGTCCTCATCCTCTGTGGTGGCAACGTGGCGCTTGAGGAATTGTGCCATTGCCGAACGTCCCTGTCTCGGCTTGCTGAGGAGTCTATCGGGAAAAGCCGAAGCGAGGGGGCGACATGTTTATCATGAAGAATAACCACAGAAGTCGAGCAATCACTGAGGGAAACGAGCGCACCCCTAATCGCGCCATGCTTCGAGCTGTCGGTTTTCGCGACGAGGATTTTGTAAAACCGATTGTCGGGGTCGCGAACGGTTATAGCACAATCACGCCCTGCAATATGGGATTAAACATCTTGGCGGAGCGTGCAATTGATGCCCTTCGCGATGCAGGGACGATGCCGCAAGTTTTCGGCACCATCACCGTGAGCGACGGTATTTCGATGGGTACCGAAGGAATGAAGTATTCACTCGTCTCGCGCGAAGTCATCGCCGACTCCATCGAGACTGTTTGTCAGGCACAGAGCGTCGATGGACTACTCGCGGTCGGTGGCTGCGATAAAAATATGCCGGGCGCGATGATAGCAATCGCCCGACTCGACATCCCTGCGATCTTTGTCTATGGAGGAACGATTAAAGCGGGACACTCCAACGGCCAGGACCTCACGATTGTGAGTGCTTTCGAGGCAGTCGGTGAATACTGCGCTCATCGAATCACCGGGACCGAGCTGCTCGAAGTTGAGCGTCGCGCCTGTCCGGGCGCGGGCTCTTGCGGCGGCATGTACACGGCCAACACTATGTCCGCGGCCATTGAAGCAATGGGGCTAAGCTTGCCTCACTCTTCGACAATGGCGGCTGAAGATAACGAGAAGACTGAGAGCGCGGCCCGATCCGGCGAAGTCTTAGCGGCTGCGGTCCACCAAAGACTCAATGCACGGCAGATTCTTACGCGCAAAGCCTTCGAAAACGCGATTGCCGTAGTGATGGCCATTGGGGGCTCGACCAATGCGGTATTGCATCTGCTGGCGATTGCGCACGCTGCTTCAATTCCTTTGTCGCTCGAAGATTTTGAGGCAATCCGCTCACGCGTTCCGGTACTCTGCGACCTCAAACCCTCGGGTAAGTATGTCGCGACTGACCTGCACCGGTCAGGAGGGATTCCGCAAGTTATGAAGATGTTGCTCGCACATGACCTGCTACATGGCGATGCCTTGACGATTACGGGAAGAACTATTGCCGAAGTATTGGGAGATGTGGCCGACACGCCAGATGCGAATGGTGACGTGATTCATCAATGGCAAGATCCGGTTAACCCGAGCGGGCAGCTGGTGATCCTGCGTGGGAACCTTGCGGCTGACGGCGCCGTCGCGAAGATCAGCGGTGTGAAGAAGGGGAAGATCACCGGGCCGGCGCGAGTTTTTGATTCAGAAGAAACCTGTTTAGCCGCTATTCTCGCCGAACAGATTAAACCCGGTAACGTAATCGTAATTCGCTACGAAGGACCGAAAGGCGGTCCGGGCATGCGCGAAATGCTCGCGCCCACTTCAGCCTTAATCGGCATGGGATTGGGCGACGGTGTTGGCTTGATTACGGATGGCAGATTCTCCGGTGGCTCGCATGGAATGGTGGTCGGCCATGTGGCGCCGGAAGCAGCCGTGGGCGGTACGATCGCGCTTGTCGAAGAAGGTGATTCGATCACGATCGATGCTGACGCTCGCCTACTGCAACTCAACGTGTCTGATCATGAACTGAGACGCCGTCGCGGTAGTTGGAAGCCGCCAGTTCCTCGTTACACACGTGGTGTGCTGGCGAAATATGCAAAGCTCGTATCAAGCAGCAGCACTGGAGCCACTACGGATTCCTTCTGAACAAGAATTATCGGTCTATCTGTTATTTGAGCGCGTCTCGCATGCGACGCACGCCTTCTGTAAGTATGGATTGATCAGCACAGAAGGAGAGGCGCAGAAAGCCTTCGCCTTCCCTGCCGAATGCCACGCCGGGCACAGTGATAACTCCGTTTTCTAAGAGTATTTCGGCAACCTGCTTTGAGTCGCCGTAAGCGCTCAAGTCCGTCATCACGTAAAAGGCTCCGTCAGGGACGATCGCCCGGCTTCCTATTTGACTTGAAAGAAGGTTGAGCAAATGGTCGCGCCGCAGTCGAAACGAATGGCGAAATGCCTGACGGGCCGCCTCTGCCTCCACTGTCCAGGAGGCGAGCGCAGCCTTCTGCGAGACTGTTGAAGCGCACGTAGTGACGTAGCCGTGCAAAACCAAAGCACTGGAGACAACCTGCCTGTCCCCGCACAACCAGCCGAGGCGCCAGCCCGTCATACTCATTGACTTCGATAGGCCACTGATGATGAGGGTTCGTTCAGGGAGAAACTCCGAGATGGATGCGGGCTTACCTTCTGTGTAGTACAAATCGCGATAGATCTCATCGCTAAGGACATAGGCGTTTGTGTCACGCAGAGCGTCAGCCATTGCTCCCAGATCGTCAGGCGACAGCACACGCCCAGTCGGGTTTGAGGGGCTGATGCACACGACGACCTTCGTGTGCGACGTGAGACGGCGCCGAAACTCTTCGGCGTCGAAGGAGAAACCCGAGGCGGCGGGAAGGCTATAGAAAACGGGATGACCGCCAGCCATGCGCACGATGGTTGGATATGCAACGAAGCCGGGGTCTGGTAAGAGCACTTCGTCGCCCTCGTCCACAAGCGTCATCAGCGCGAGATACAAGGCTTCCTGCGAGCCTGCCGTGATAATCACGTGCTCCGGCGTCGCCTGCAGTTGCGCGTATTCGGCCGCAACCTGCTCGCGCAGAGCAGCCAGGCCCGCGTGGGAGGTGTAGCCGTTCTGCTCTTCTGCGATGACGCGTACTGCAGCGCGACGAATGACTTCGGGTGTCGGCAAGTCTGGCTCGCCCAGGCCGAGATTGATGCTGCCCGGTCGAGCGCGGTCGAAGGCCTGACGAATCATGCTCTTCTCGATGCCGCGCAAACGAGCTGGCGGCTGAAATTTGTTCAACGCAGTGTATTTCTCCAGACATGCACTCGGGTGTTTTAAAAGAACGCATCCCAAGCAGCTCTCCTAAGATCATCCACCCTTGGGTTCAGCTGACCTACAAACGAGTGCAGAAATATTCCATTTCAAACACGATCTCAGACGACCTGAATGCCGTGGGTCGTAATCAGGATGTCAATCTGTTGGAGAGATTCTTTGAGGCGTTCTTTGAAATCTTTGAGGCGTCTCTTTGTCGCACTATTACTCGGCGTGATGACCTCAACCTTGATGATATCGTCCACGTATTGGACTCCGCCGTACTTCCACTTTTCCTTGATACGGCGCCTGCAATGGGCTCACGGTGATTGCGCCAAAAGCTTCGGAGAGTTCATCACAGATGGCAGTGATTTTCACTGACTCGATCGGCTCGCCACTGTTGTACTTTAGAGGCAAGTAGATCTCATATTTTCTCATAAAGCGAGGGTAGGCTCTGGCATCGGAATCTTGCTCGCATTCAGTTTTTTGAAAGGAATTCGCTTACGCCTTAGAATTTTGAGATGTTCTTCGCGCACTCCGTAGCTTTTCCCGGGCAGGCATACAATTGGAAAGCCGCTCTTTACCAAAAGAAGAAAGGCATTTGCTCTGTAGCTATCTTTAATCTGGATGTAGATCATGATGTAACCTCTAAATTAAACATAGGTACGTTTTTCCGATGTGTCAAGCCGCCTAATTCACCGCAGATAGTCTTCCAATTGCGCAGCGGCATCGGTGCTCTGGTCGCGGTACTTGACGATCACAGGCGCGTAAAGGGAAAGCCCCCACTTGCGCCCCTGCTCGCTTGCGAGGGCACGCGCGCCAGGGACCACGACCGCACCTGCCGGAATCTCCAGTGGTGCATTTTGCGCGCGGCGATAGATCTGCTCGCGCACGAGGTCGTACACCGGCGTCGAGCCAGTGAGGATAGCTCCGGCAGCGAGCACCGCTCCCTCGCGGACGATCGTCCCTTCATAGATTCCGCAGCCGCCGCCCACAAGCACGTCGTCTTCGACGACGACGGGCACCGCGCCTATTGGTTCAAGCACGCCGCCGATTTGCGCGGCCGCGGACAGATGGACACGCTTGCCCACTTGCGCGCACGAACCGACCAGCGCGTGGCTGTCAATCATGGTGCCCTCGTCCACATAAGCGCCGACATTGACGTACATCGGCGGCATGCACACAACTCCGGGGGCGAGATACGCGCCATCGCGGACGCTCGATCCCCCAGGCACGATGCGCACGCGGTCTACCAACGCCGTGCGCCGGACCGGGTATGTTTTCTTATCGAAGAAACGGAAATTTTCATCCGCGGACGACATGTCGGCCAGCTCACCCATGCGGAAACCTAGCAAGATCCCCTCCTTGACCCAATGGTTGACCCGCCAGACGCCGTCAGCTCCACGTTCCGCGGCCCGCACCTGCCCGAGCGTGAGTGCTTCTTTGAACTCATCAAAGAGGTTGAAGTCTTGCTTTGAGTATTCGAATACGTGGCTGGCGGCCAGCGTCTGGAGGCGTTCACGCAGCGGCATGCGCTGTCTCCCTCGTGAGCCCCAGCTCCTCGATCACTTCGCGCATCCGCGCCCGCGTCTGCTCCTGCACGGCGACGAGCGGCAGCCGCAAGTTTTCTTCCAGAAGTCCCATCAGAGCCATTCCCGCCTTGGCCGGCCCGGGACTCGATTCGATGAAGTTCGCCTCCATCAACGGCAGCAACCGGTAGTGCAGCGCGCGTGCCTCGTTCCACTCTCCGGAGAGTGCCAGGTCAACCATCCGCGACATCAAATGGGGAGCCTCGTTCGAGGCGACGGAAATCAGTCCTTCAGCGCCGAGGGCCAAAAGCGCGAGCGTAAGCGCATCGTCGCCGGAAAGCACGAGAAAACCTTCGGGGCGCTCTCGCAGGATTTCCATGATCTGGGAAAAGTTGCCAGACGCTTCCTTGACAGCGACGATGTTTTCCACCTCCCGCGCCAAGTGGAGCACCGTTTGCGCGGAGATGTTGGAAGAGGTGCGCCCTGGAACGTTGTAGACCACCACGGGCAGAGGGCTCACCGCTTCCGCTACGGCGCGGAAGTGTGAGCAGAGTCCTGCCTGCGTTGGTTTGTTGTAGTAGGGAGCGACCACTAGCACTGCGTCTGCGCCGAGTTCCCGCGCGCGGCGCGAGTATTTGATCGCTTCCATAGTCGAATTGCTTCCTGTTCCAGCGATCACGCGAGCGCGACCGCCTGCGGCTTGGATCGTTGCTCTGATTACCTGCTGATCTTCCTCTTCGGTCATCGTGACGCTTTCGCCCGTAGTGCCGCAGGGAACGAGTAGGCGCACACCACCCTCAACCTGTCGCTTTGCGAGCGCCCGAACACGCCCCTCGTCCACTGCTCCGTCCCCATCGAAGGGCGTAACTAGCGCCGTCGCACACCCGCGCAACCAACCAACGTTCATGGTCATGACAATTTCATCCTTTCGTTGAGAATTTCGCCCATTACATCCGAGAACTCGTAGATGCCTTGCCGGTCCCTGAGCCAACCAGCCGCGAGGAGGGCGCCTGAAGCAAAACCTTCACGTGAGCGGGCGGTGTGCGTCAGTGTGATCTGATCGGCGGCCGAGTCGAAGCCGACTCGGTGCGTGCCAGGGATGTGCCCGGCGCGCGTCGAGGCGACCGAGACGCTGTCCACGAACCGTGCGCTAAGGATACCGCGCAGGCGAATTGCGGTGCCCGATGGTGCGTCACGTTTGCGCGCATGGTGAGCTTCTTCTATGAAGGGATCGTAAGCACCCAACCCCGCAAAAAGTTCAGCGGCATGTGCGACCAGACGATAGAAGATCTGTACTCCCACAGAGAAGTTGGCGCCGTGGACGAGCGCGCCGCCTCCCAGCTCGACTGCGCGCTCGACTTCGCTTTGCCGCGCGCTCCAGCCGGTCGTCCCTTCTACCAGCGGAACTTTCGCCTGCGCGCAGGCGCTGACATTTCGGAGCACTGCGTCAGCAACCGAGAAGTCGATGGCCATGTCAAGGCCACGAAATCGCTCCACAAGCTCGGCAATCCCGGTGGCAGCGTCGCGCGATGAAAGGACCAGTGCAACCTCGTGCCCTTCCTCGCGCGCCCTTGCCTCGACGAGGCGTCCCATCGCGCCGTGTCCGATCAAAGCAAGTCTCACAGTTCGCACTCCTTTCGCGGCGCGGCATGGATATCGACCTTCGGCTGGCGAGCCAGTAACGCATGAACCAGACGGGCATAGAGATCAACCGCTTCTGCGAGTTCCCGTTTGGCAACTCGCTCGTGCGCAGTGTGCGCGTCGAGGATCGATCCCGGCCCGAGGAGCAGCGGTTCTCCCCAATTTCTCAAGTGTGGAATGTCCGTCGTAAAACGCACGATGGTCTGCTCGAAACCCTCCAGGCAGAGCATCCGTACCGGCTCGCTGACCGACAAATATTCAAGTTGGGCGCGCCCCCGCACGCTTTCTTCCAACGCATCCTTAACAAGCGCAGAATCGGTCGCTAGACGAATATGCAGAGAGGCGTGCGCCTCCGCCGGAATAACATTCGCTCGCGTGCCACCCCTGATTGTTCCGATACAGCAGGTCGCCTCGCCGAAGAAGGGGTCGGCAGGCCATTCGCATTTGCGGATGTCCGTCAGTACATCGAGAAGGTTTTCAATCGCTGACTCGCCTTGTTCGGGATAAGCAGAATGCGCCGCACTACCTGTGGTTCTGACGACCAGACGCAACGAGCCTTTCGAGCCAGTCGCGAGCTTATTGTCAGTCGGCTCACCATTAATCAGGTAATCGCAGTGAGTGGCCAACGGGTGAGTGTTAGCCACGCGCGCGCCCGCGCTTCCCTCTTCCTCATCTACTGTAAAGAGCAATCCGACGTCTTCTACTCCTTCGGCGCGCAGCCGCTCGCAGGCGGTAATTTGCGCGGCGATAATTCCCTTGGCGTCGCAAGCGCCGCGTCCGTAGATGAAAACCTCGTCCTCACTTGAGCCGACGTGCGGTGGCACAGTGTCCAGGTGGGTGGAAAGAACGACGCGGGGAGACCGGCTGAGAGTTGCCATGAGGTTCGAGCGTCCCTGACTCACCTCTTGTAAATCGCACTTGTATCCCTTGCTCAAAAGAAACTGTGACAGAAAAAGTGACACGGCCTCCTCTTCCCCGGTGACGGAGGGGATGTCGATGAGATCACGAGTAAGTCCGTACACGTTCATAAAAGTCCAGTAGAAGCTCCTCCTAACGTTCGGCTCTGGTGGTTGCCGCGGACGCTTTCAACTTCTTCTTCGAAGAAGGCAAAGTGGAGTCGCCCGACTGCTTCCCTCACCCGCTCTTCGTCGATGACGAAAGTGAGGTTCACGTTCGACGCTCCCAGGGAGACTAGGGAGACGTTGATGTCGCTGATCGTAGCGAAGACTCGCGCCGCAACCCCTGGTGTCGTACGCAAACCCTCTCCGACGACGCAAATAATCGCCCGCCGCTCTTCAACCTCAACCGTGCCGAGGCCGCGAAGCTCCGCGAGAATTTCTCCCAGAGCGCGCGTGTCGTCCAGAGTCAGCGAGACACTCACCTCCGATGTCGTGACCACGTCAACTACCGTGCGGTGGCGGTCGAAGATTTCGAAGATGGTCCTCAGGAATCCGTACGCGCCCAGCATACGTGCCGAGGTGATTTGTACGACGGTAATCCCCGTTTTATGCGCGATGGCTTTCGCCGTGTGCGGTACGAATTCGCTTCCAGAGTAGATCAGCGTGCCCTCGTCCTCCGCCCGATGCGAGTTGCAGACGCGAACCGGAATGCCTCGCTCGACGGCCGGCTGAATCGTCTTCGGGTGGAGCACCTTCGCCCCGAAGTAAGCCAACTCGGCTGCCTCACGGTAAGAAAGGCAGGGAATGGTACGGGCCGCTCGAACTAAGCGGGGGTCGGCTGTGAGCACGCCCGACACATCGGTCCAGATCTGAATCTCCCTCGTACGAAGGGCCGCGCCGATAAGCGCGGCGGTGTAGTCGGAACCACCGCGACCAAGCGTGGTCGTCTTGCCGGTCTTGGTCGCAGCGATGAAGCCTCCGAGTATCGGAATCTCCCTCGCCTCGACGAGCGGCCCTAGTTCCCGGCGAGTGCGGTCTTCGGTCTCACGAACGAGTGGTTGGGCGCCGCCGGAAGTTTCTTCGGTGGTGATGCAGCGCCGAGCGTCTATATGTTTGGCCGGCAGACCGTCCGCGCAAAGAACGGCGGCCAATAATTCGGCCGAAAGACGTTCGCCGTATGAGACCACAGTGTCTTCCAGGAATTCGAGATTCATTCGAGCGGAGACCTTACGCAGCAGACCGCAGATCTGGTGTCGAGCACCTTCAACGGCTGACTCGAGGCGCGCGACCTCTCGCGCACTCAAGAGACTGGTTGCCACCTTTAGATGACGTTCGAAGTGCACTTCTAACGTTGACGTCGCCTGCTCCAGCTCGCCTCGCAAGGCTATTTGTAGGCTCTGCAGCAGGGCATCGGTCACACCGCTCATGGCAGAGACAATGATTACGGGGCGCATGTGGGCATGTGCTTGCACGATTTTCGCGACTCGCCGGAAAGCTTGCGCGTCTTCGACGGAGGTCCCGCCAAACTTCATAATTGTGGGGGTATTCGTCACGGTTTCTAACTGCAACTCGGAAGCGATTGAGATTATGCGGTTCGAAAAACAAAAGAGGCCCTGCCGTATGTGGATACGACGGGCCTCTTTTGGAAAACTAGCTGGTGTGCACTCGCTTGGAGCGTCCTGGCCGATCTTGTCGTAGCCCTCCACCGACTTTTACGGTGACAGTCCCGCGGATTTAGCCGCAGTGACCAACTCGCGGGGCATGAAGGACAGCTCGCGCAAGCTTCGGCGACCTATCCCTTTCAACGCACCGTCTGTGAACCCTTCCCGCTCTACGGTGCGCTTACTCTTGATGGTCGCGCCTCTACTTCACGTGCAAAGATCACTTCGCTGGAACTCGAAGGCCCACCTTACCGACAATCCGTTTAGGTGTCAACCACGATTCTCATTTCGCTGACATTTTTAAATCAGGCAAGGGGGATCATAATCTGGAGCACATTCTTATTAGGCAACGGGGATCATTTATGACGCGCCGCACTGGTAAAAGTATTTAACTGAACGTAAATATAATTAAGTTGACCGCATTTTCTATCCGGATACTGATCTGCTGTTTCGGAAACTTACGCGCTGTGCAGTCGGCCTGAAGCCCTACGGCATACGTCTCGAACGGCGATCGTCACTTTCCCTGGAACTGCAAGCGCGACAGTTCGGCGACCGTTTGTGGGAACGCCAGCCAGACCACTGCTGCCGTTTGTTCAAGGTCGAGCCCTTGCAGGAAGCGCTCATCGGTCTGCGAGCGTTGATCACCGCCATTCGCCGAGACCAAACTGCCGCGCGCGCCGGGGCGAGTACCGTCGAGCGCGACCCGAAGCTCGGCCTGATCAAGATCAATCCACTGGCAACCTGGTCCTCGGCAGGAAGTCTGGGACCACATCGATACCCACGATGTACCCCACAACCCTCTCTACCGATATGGCTACACCTCAATCGGCTGCGCTCCTTGTACGACACCAGTGCAAATCGGGGAAGACCCTTGGGAAGGGCGCTCGCGCGGCTCGTGTAAGACCGAGTGTGGTCTTCACCGATAGAGGATCATCAAACAGCGGATGACCCCACACCTCGAACGAAGCTTTGCGTCGCGCCTTCCTTCACGGCGGCAGCGAACGCTTGATCGAGGTCGTCAATGAGATCCTCCACGGCCTCAATTCCCACTGAAATGCGCACCAGATCGGCAGGCGGCGCGAGCGGTTTTTTGACCGTGTCGGGAATGCTCGCGTGTGACATTCTGAACGGAAGGCTAATCACCGAGCCAACCGAACCAAAGCTGACGGCGATCTCGAACAGCCGCATGGCCTCGACTACCCGCTCGGACAGTGTTGCATCGCCAGTTGTGAAGCTGATGACCGCACCGTCTCCCGCGGATTGACTTCTGTGGATCTCGTGTCCGTAATGATCCTTTAAGCCGGGGTAGTAGACCTTCTTAACCGCTGGATGAAGTTCCAGGAACTTTGCCACTCTCAGTGCCGATTCGTTCTGCCGTTCGACCCGTAGCGCAAGCGTTTTAATCCCACGCAGCAGCAACCATGACTCGAAGGGACTCAGACCCGCCCCCTCGGCGTTCTGCTGAAACGCGATCCCTTGATGCAGCTCTAGATCATTTGTGATTACTGCCCCAGCCGTCACGTCGCTGTGACCGCAAAGAAACTTCGTGGCGGAGTGGATGACGAAATCCGCGCCCAGCGCCAGCGGCCGTTGGAAACAGGGCGAGAGCATCGAGTTATCGACGGCGAACATAACTCCAGCCTCATGTGCGAGTTGGGCCAGGCTTCGGATGTCGGAAATGCGCAACAGCGGATTAGTAGGAGTTTCGATGAAAATCAGTCTCGTCCGGGAGGTTAAAGCCGAGCGAACTGCGTTAATTTCAGTCGGATCGGCGTATCGAACGCCGATACCCTGTCGCCGCATCTGTTCGAACAGCCGCACCGTGCCGCCATAAAGATCATTCCCGGCGATGATTTCGTCGCCAACTGTCAGCAATCTAACCAGCGCAGTGATGGCCGACATTCCGCTTGCAAACGCGCAAGCATGTGCGCCGCCTTCAAGCTCAGCGAGCTGCCGTTCAAGCAGGGTGCGGGTTGGGTTTGATGTACGCGTGTAATCGTACTCACCGAACTCCGCTGCTGTCGGTTGGCGGAAAGTGGCTGTTTGATAAATGGGCGGGACAACCGCGCCATAAACGTCGTCTTGAGCGGCGAGGTGTACGCAGCGAGTTGATGTTTTCATGCCACACACTCCCTCAGGTCTTCGAACTGCTCGGTCGCGGTAGCCAGTTGTGATTCGCGCTTGATATTCAATAGATCAGCCATCACCGCTTCAGTCGTCGGCCAGCGCCCCGCGCCCTTGGCGGACAATAGATAGGGCGTGCCGACAACGGGTTCGATCAATAAGCGGTTTTCTATGCCGGTGGCTGAAGCCAAAGGGTGCGATTGCGGTAACACCCGCGGCTGCACGCTGGCCACTAGCCCGTCAGCCTCCTGCCGACAAGAAGCAATGAGCCGCACCGTTTGCCCCTGCTCACGCGACTGGCGAACTAGTTGTGGATCGATCTGGTCGATGCCTTTTCGGGCAACTGCAGCAAATGGCAAAGAGATGCCGAAAGCCTTGCGCGCGAGCAGGATAAGTTTCTGAGTGGCGTCAATGCCGTTTAGGTCGAAGCGCGGATTCGCTTCCGCGTACCCGCCTTTCTGAGCGGCCGCAACTGCGCTCTCTAAATCTTTGCCCTCTGCTAGGCGGTCCAGAACAAAATTCGTAGTGCCGTTCAGCACTCCCGAGAAAGCTCGTATGGCCCCATCGTTGCGCGCCCGGTCGATAGCTTCCAATGCGGGCAGCGCACCACCAACTGCTGCGCTGTATCGAAGCGTAACTCCGCAAGCGTCCGCCAGCGAAAGCAAGACTTCGCCTTCGTCAACCATCAAAGCTTTGTTGGCCGTGACGACGTGGTGACCTGAGCGTAAAGCCTTTGTGGTCAGGGCTGCGGCGCGCTTTGTGCCACCTATTAGTTCAACCACGACATCACACTCGCTTTCAACAAGCTCCTCCAGGTCGCAGGCGCTAAGCCTTTCCGGTACTCCTGCTGCAAGGGCGCGTACCCTGTTGCGAGTTCCTACGGCCGTGACAGTGAACAATTCAGGCAGCGCGGCCAGCCTTTGATAGACGCCGCCACCAACAGTGCCACAGCCAAGTAGGGCTATACGCAGCGGCGTGCTGTTAGCCGAAGCAACAAGGCGATCACGATAGCAGCCAACTACTGTCTGGCTGCTCGTGCCAATAGCAGTCACGCTGAAACGTAGCCCTCGCGACGCCGCGAAGCGAACGGCCTTGGCTTGCACCACCTGACTGCCGATGCGGAGAGTCGTCTCGTATGTGATCTCGGCAAAGCGCAGAGGCCGCGGGCCGGAGCAGGCGGGGTCATTCGCGTAGAGGCCGTCAACATCCTTGAGAAGCACACAACGTCCGCCCAGTTGGTGGGCGAGGAAAAGCGCGGAGAAATCCGACCCGCCGCGACCTAGCAGCGTAGTATGCCCGCCCTCGTCACGGCCGACGAAGCCGGGCAATATCACGATTGCGTGTCGCAACTCAGTCCTTAGTCTGGCGGCATCGACCGCTACCAGCTCAGCCTCAAGTTTGTCACCTGCAGTGCGCAAGCCCGCTTGCGCCGGGTCGAGCACTTTAGCGGCCATACCCGCTTTGCCGAGCGCAAGGCAAAGCATTGCCGATGCAGTTGCTTCGCCGGTCGCCAATAACGCGGCCAGAGCCGATGCTTCGGGTTCATCGGAAATGCTTTTGGCGCGTCTCCATAGGTCATTAGTGGTGTTGCCGAAAGCGGATACTACCGCCACGACTTGCGTGCCGCCGCTCCAGGCTCGATAGATTTCATGGACCGCGCGTGGTAGATCTTCTTCGCTTTGCAGTACTGAGCTACCAAACTTCAAGACCACGATCTCAGGCTGTTTCTCCTTGTTTCTCACTTTGACCTCCTCTGCTTGGTGGGCGGGGCGAGAGCCCGGTCCAGGTCTGAAATCACATCTTCCGGATTCTCAAGTCCAACTGAGAGACGCACCAACCCGTCGGTAATTCCGGCAGCAACTCGCTGCTCGCGCGGCACGTCAGCGTGGGTCATCGAAGCGGGGTGGGTGATCATCGTTTCTGCCGCACCGAGATTCTCTGCAAGTGCGCACAGCCGCACTGAGTTCATAAGACGAGTACCGGCTTCAACTCCCCCCTCAACCTCGAAAGCCATAAGCGCGCCGCCTGCTTTGTGTTGACGCTGTGCCAGCTCAAACTGGGGAAAAGATTCAAGTCCGGGATAGAAGAGCTTTGTGACCTGAGTCTGACGTTCGAGAAAGCGCGCGACGTGCAGGGCATTGGCTGAGTGTTGCGCCATGCGCAATGGGAGAGTCTTCACTCCTTGCAGCGTCAGCCACGCCGGAAACGGAGACTGGATAGAGCCTATGGCGTTGCGCGTGAATGCGAGCCGTTCGTGCAATTCCGCATCGCGCGTGATCAATGCCCCGCCGACGGTGGCGTTATGGCCTTCGATGAATTTCGTTGTTGAGTGCAGAACAATGTCTGCGCCCAGGTCAAAGGGTCGCTGCAGAGCTGGCGTGTGCAACGTGTTATCAACGACCAGCGATGCGCCCGCTGGTTTTGCGAGACTTGCGGCCAGCGCAATGTCCGTGAGTTTGAGCGTAGGATTGGCGGGAGTTTCGACAAAAACGAACCGCACCGGTTCCACGAGAGCTGCGGTAAGAGCTCGCTCGTTCGCAGTGTCAACAAACTCCGCTGTCACACCAAAGGATGCGAGCACTTGCCGAAAGAGTCGCACTGTCCCTCCGTACACTGCTTGCGAGACTACGACTCGATCACCGGAGCGCAGCAACGCCAGACATAGCGCCGTGGTTGCTGCGAGTCCCGTGGCATAGCAGGTACAGAACTCCGCACCTTCAAGTGCGGCTAATCGTCGTTCGAGCGCAGAAACCGTGGGATTGCCAGATCTGCTGTAAGTGAATCCCTTATCTTTGCCGACGCATTGCTGGCGGTAAGTCGTGGTCTGGTAAATCGGAGTCAGAATCGCTCCGGTGGTTGGATCGGGCGGCGTTCCGGCGTGCAGGGCAAGCGTCTCGAACCTATAGGTTGGCGGCTCGTAGCCGTTGTCTGGTGTTTCGGGTCCAGTGCTTACTGCTAGCTGTTCTTCTTTTGTTGCCATCGCAGTCCTCCTCAAAGCATTTCCGATTGCCAATTGCCAATTGTCCGATTGCCGATTGATCAACCGACCCGAATTGGCAATCGGCAATGTTCGTTGTGACGATTGCGGTGCGAAAAACTGCAGGGAGTAAAACTTGGAAGGCAGCGGGAAACGAAAAATCCCGCGCCTCAGAGTGCGCGGGATCTAGAATTGCCAGAATCCTCAGCGGCTCTTTAGCAGTTTTTAACGTGGAGCAATTCGCCTGAAATCGCCACGATCAATCAATGTCAAAGAAAACGAGCACTTTGTATAGCATACTCGAGCGGGTATATTCAACCCCTGCTAATGGAAGAGAGCGAGCGCGTGTTCCGGTCAATGTACTGGGCCCGTCATCCCCGGTGGTATCCGCCAGAAATCCGTTCTCTCCCTTAGCGATACTGGCTTCGGTGCTCTTTTTCCAATCAAACTCAGCTTATTTCGACATAAAGCGAATTGAACGTTGCGATACCCCAATCGACAGGTCATCACCTGCCGTCCAGTATCTGGTTTGGCTGCTGGTTGGGCCGATGACGGCTAGGTGGCCCTGAATGAGAAAGTCGCGCGCCGACACGGCGTCCTCGATCTGGAGCAGTCGTATCGTCTGCGCGCTGGCCGATACGAAGAGAGGTGCTAACGCGGTCGCTGTGGCCATGACACAGAGGAAACATCGAACCGATTTAATTGTTTCCACCCTCACCGAACGGCACCGCGTATCTGGCCCGGCGCGAGTCGTCCGTAAACTTTGGCGTCGAACGCGATAAACTGAGCGCGAGGATCGAAGCTCTCGCGAATGCGCGTGCGACCACCCAACTCGCGTAGGCGTTGGATTTCAAACACGAGCGCCTTCGGATCGGTCGGCTGGCCGGGTTCAAGCCTACCTCCCGGAATAGCGGCGGTCAGATCCCAAATCGCGCCGGATCCGGGCAGTCCGTTGTCGGCATTCACCGCGCGCGGCAAGCCCAGGTCAGAGGTGAGCGTCGTTGCCCGCAACTTGATCGGCGCCACGATGGCTTCTTTGGAGGTGTTGAGCAGGCGCGCGTGCAGCGTGATCGTATGGGTCTTCGCGTCGTACACTGATTTGGTGTACTTCAACTCAAGATGCTCCGTGACGTTCTCTAACTCTGCTAGCTCAGTCGCTCCGTTGCGCACCGGTTTTCCAGACACGGTTGCGGCCGATGTATAAAGTTGGGCAAGACCGGTCCGATTGTCCGTCCAGAACAAATGGAACACGCCATTCGCGTCAGCGGCCATTCCGCCGGTGTCACCAACGCTCTCATAGAGCCGGGGCGCAGTGATGACCGTCGTTGAGAATTGAGGTGATATCCGCCGACCGCCGCCGCCGCCGTAACCGGGCGCGGCTGGCCGCCCGCCGCCACCGAACACGAGTGGGCTGACTGGATAGCGTTCCGAAGGCTCAAAGCTGTACGCCGCTTCCGAGACCGGCACGCTTGGCAGGAATGTTTCGCCCCCGTCGAGAGAAGCGGTGAAACGCATCCGATGGCGTCTGTTTTCCGGATCCTCCCGCCGGTCGTACCAGGCCACACCCACGACGCCAGCACGATTGACCGCAAGGCCAGGCAAGAGAATATCCGGACCCTTTCCGGCCGAACGTCGCAGTCCGTCATCCACGGTTGTCGGCGGCGACCAGGTTTTGCCGTGGTCCGTCGAATGGCTCATAAACACTGCGCAACGGCCGTTCCTGATTTCGCCCCACACCAGATACACGCGGCCGTGAAACGGCCCCCGGGACCGATCGACTGCCATGACGGACGGAGCCATGTCGCGACAGAGATCGCCCCCGCTGCCAAACTGCGTCACGGCCGTCGGTGGTTCCAGCGTCTGTCCCCCGTCGCGGCTGGCGACAACACTGAGAGCCTGATTCGGTCGATAAGCGACGTCTCGCGGCGCATCGTTCAGTGTTCGAAAGATGGTGTAGGGCGCCAGCAAAGTGCCATCGTCCAGCACCACTCCCGCGCCGGACCATAAGCCACCAGCTGGTGGCGAAGCGCTCTTGTCGGGCGGAGGTGGCGCGATTGGACCATTGAATGTCATGCCCCCGTCCTTTGAATAGAAAAGATGCAAGTTACGGCCTGCAATCGGGCCGCTCGCCTGAGAGAGGCCGGCGCTGGTCCCGTACAAGTAGATGCGACCATGAAAAGAGCCGCCCGAACGATCGACCGCCAGATACTCTCGATCAACAAATGGCAGGCGCGTTGTCTGAGTCCACGTGCGACCCGCATCACCGGATCGATAAATCGGGAACGTTCGTTTCCCATCTCCGGAGGTCTCGCCCCCTGGCAATGTCACAAACAAGGCGGTCCCATTCACGCCGTAGATGCAGGCAGGATCCCACACAGTCTGGGTACTCCTGTCCTCGGACGTGAGGGTCCACGTCTTGCTTCCGTCGAAAGAGGCATAAACGCCGCTCGAGAGCCGATTCTGCTCCCCGGACCACATCATCGTGCAAACGAGCAGCCGACCCGCATTCTCCGGATCAGCCGCGACGAGGATCTCCGTGTGATCTCGATCCCAATTGGACCGGCTGACATGCACGTTGGGACCGACCGAGATGCGCGGCGCAGATTGTTGCTGTGAAGGCGCTGAAATCATCGACGCCATGATCACTAGGAGCCACACCGCCGAACGACACGATAGTTTCAGCATAGTCTTTAGCGCCACGCCGACTCAGGATGGCGGCGTATTCGGCTACGGAGCGAAGTCGGAGCGACCCTGATGTTTGATTCAGAATTGAAGTTTGAGCGCCAGTTGAATCGATCGCGGCCCTCCGATCTGGTAGAGCGGGCTTAACCCGCCACCGCTTGTCCCGGCCCCCAGGCTGCGCCCGAGCATGACGGTTGATCGTCCGAACGTCGGATCAGGAGTGGCGCCACTGTTGAGCCTTCCATTCGGATCGCCGAAGTTGGGGTGATTGAGGAGATTGAACATCTCCGCTTTGAATTGCAGGTTGACCCGTTCGGTGAATTTGAATAAGCGGCGCACCCCCAGATCCAGTTGGTAGATTGAAAACCCACGTAGCGCATTGCGACCGAGCGTGCCCTGCCGGCCCGTCGGGATCGCAAATGCGTTGCGATTGATCCGCCGGCCGCCGCCGGTCGTCGGGTCGTCAACGTAGAGCGGCACACCGGGCAGGAGGTCCGGGCGGGAAGCCGTCGAGGCGAATCCGCCCAAGCCTAAAACATCAACGCCCGTGATGACGTTGACCGGGGTGGCTGTCCGCGTGTTGAAAATAGTGTCGAGCGACCAATTGCCGAGCAGCGCACCGACGACGGGCCCGCCGGGCGGTTTCGGGAAGCTATACGTAACAGCGGTATTGAAAGCGTGGCGGACGTCGAAATCGGACGGGCCCCGGTTGGTGCGCGGGTCAACCCTGAGGACCGAGCCGTTGATCGTCGCATTGTCGGAGGCGTAGTCAAGTGAGTGCGCCCAGGTGTAGGAGGCCAGGGCTTGCAGCCCGCGTGAGAGGCGGCGCTGAAACTGCACTTGCAGCGCGTGATAATCCGAGGTGGCGGCGTTTCTTTCGACGATCACAAACCCGGTGAAATTCGGATTCACCCCGAACAGCGAGTCTTTGAGAAGGAGGTTTCGCCCGACCGCGCCGACGTAGGAAGCGGAGATAGTCTGGTTTTTGCCGAGCGACTGCTCGAGGCCAACGCTCATCTGCCAGGTGCGGGGTAGTTTCAAATCAGGGTCGAAGGCCAATAGCTGACCAGCATAGGGCGGGGTCAGCGGGTTCGCCCTCACCGCTGGGGGCTGAGTCGAGGCCAGGTCAATCGGGATTGAGCTGTTAACGAGATTCGCACGCACATCGAACGGGTAGCCGCCGAACCCTCCGCCTGCGTCACCGTTCCCGAGGTCATAGAAGATGCCGAAGCCGGCGCGCAGCGTTGTGCTCCAGCCTTGACGCTCGAAAAGCTGGTAAGCCATCCCAATGCGCGGCGCGAAGTTCTTGTAGGTGGTTTTGTAGAGCGGCGTGCCTTGAGGCGCGAGCGTCATGGTGGCTGGATTATCCACGCCGACGACCGTATACGAGTCTCTGCCACGCGCCTCTTTCGGCGCCGGACTCAACTCCCACCGCAAGCCGTAACTGAGCGTGAGCCGGGGCCTGACCTTCCAGGTGTCCTGGGCGTAGGCCGAAAAATTGTGGAATACCGGGTAGAACGGCCCATCGGAGAAAGTCAACACAGTCAGGTTCGACCGGCTCTGAAGAGCATTGGTGATGCCGCCGGTGAAATAATTGACGGTGTGCCGGAATGGGTTGTAGATCGGGGAGAGCCGCCGGTAATCAAACCCGAATTTCAACTGGTGGTTGCCGGCCAGCACTGAGAAGCCATCAACGAGATTGATTTGGCGTTGGAGGTGCTTGGAAACGGCCCCCTGAACCAAAGCGATTGCGCCGAGGCTGAACTGAAACTGTGAATCTTCGGGTGACGCATAGCGGGGGAACAGGATTGACTCGGGTGGCGCGACTGCTCCGCCGAAATCGTCCAGGGTGAAACTGCTGGTCAGTCTGTTTCGGCTCCAATTGGCGCGAAAATCGTTGCTCACGCGCGGGCTGAACGTGAAGATCGAACCGACCGTCGCCGTGTCGGTCGTAAAACGGGCTGGGTTCAAATTGCTCAGCACCGTGGTGCGGCGCGAGATGGAGCTAGAAGGGGCGTGATTGTACCTTCCGAAGAAGGTCATCCTTCCACTGACGGTATGATCCACCCTGATGCTGGTCGCGTCCAGAGTGGAAGAGTTGGAATAGCTCGCAGCGAACTCCGCCAGCCCGTTCCCCAGCCCGCCCGCCGGATCCGGGCCGGTCGGCAGCGGGAACCCATCAAAGAACGGTTTGACCTGTGGCAGCGCGCTTTGCCGTGCGAGGCGCGACGGGACGCTGGTGATCCCAACCTGTGGTTGCCGCACGCGCTGGCCCTCGTAAGAAAAGAAGAAGAACGTTCGATTGCGACCATTGTATCCTGGCTGACGGCCACCTTCGCCAAAGCGTGGCAGCAGGATCGGGCCGCCGAACACGCCGCCGAAGTTGTTCTGGCGCAGCGGCGGGCGCTTCAGACCGCGGCTGTTAGCAAACCAGTCATTGGCGTCGAGAGCGTCGTTACGGAAGTATTCAAAGAGAGTCCCGTGGAACTCGTTCGTCCCCGACCGGGTGACCAGCGAGATCTGGCCACCCGGCGAACGCCCAAACTCAGGGGAATAAGTCGAGGTCTGGATCTTGAACTCCTGGAGCGCGTCAATCGAGATCAGGTTGTTGGTGCCGCCGACTGCCGTCAACCCAGGGACGCTACCGCCGCTGCTCCCGATGGCCCCGTTGAAAGTGCTGTGGCCGATGTTGGCACTAACGCCATCAACGGTGAAATAATTGGCGTCGGCACGCTGGCCGTTGACGCTGAATTGGCCGGGGTTGCTGCCCGACGACTTGGTCTGCACCACCCCCGGCGTGAGCGCGATGAGCGCCTGGAAGCTGCGGCCGTTAAGCGGCAGGTTCTCGACGAACTGACGGTCAACGACTGTGCCGACCGCCGGCGACTCATCAATTAGCGACGCGTCGTTAGTTACCTGCACAGTCTCACTGACGCTTCCCGCCTTCAATTGAATCTGCAGCGCTTTCTGATCGCCGACGTTCAGCACGACATTCCCGATCTCCACCGGCGTGAAGCCATCACGCCGTGCCGTGACTGTGTATGTTCCCGGAGGCAGCAGCGGAATTGCAAAGGAACCGGAACCGTTGCTCGTCACTTGGCGCTCGAACGAGGTGGCGCTGTTCTGAATTGTGATGCCCACGCCTGGAATTACCGCTCCGGTCTGATCTTCGACCGTGCCGTTCAGAGTCGCCGTCGCGCTTTGCGCGTGCGCAGTGATGAGTAATGAGTGATGCGTGATGAGCAGCAGAAAAACAGTTAACAGTAGCCGGTACGCGGTGGGTTGCAAGAAACGACATGGGCGTGACAAGGGGTGACGGGGGGTCATAGCAATCTCCTTCATGAAAGACTTACGATGGTCAGTGGTCAGTGGTCAGTGCGACGAACTAAGTTCAAACGACCAAGAGCACTGAACTACTAGTGAGTGCTGGCGATCCTTTTTGACAAACCTTCAGCGGTGCTTAGCGTGTGCCAGAACCGTTGACTCTTCACTGGTGCCGTGCGACGACTCTGCGCAGAGAGAGCGAATGAAGTTCTAACGTCTTGATCACATGTCACGCTCAACTGATAGAGCTGGCGGACGGCGTCCTGGACCTCCGCGTCAGTATGCGATCCGGTCGCGACCGCTCCCGGTTCTGACAGAGCGGGACCACGCGGTCCGGTCGCTACCACTCCCGGTTCTGGCGGAGCGGGAAAGACCTGTTGCAACTCGCGACGTAGTGCCACTATCTCGCGTTCAAACTCTCGCGCGTGTTGTTGAAGCAGACCAACCCAAAGCTGGCGGTCAGTCGTAGAGAGTGTTTGCAAATCAGCGATCGAGAATCTTTCGGCAAGTTGCTTCAGGGCCAATGCATGGCGGCGCGCTTGCCGCGAACGACTCATAACGCGATCTGCAAACCGTCGCGCTTCGTCATCAGAAAACTTCTGCTTGAGATCAGAGTAGACAGGACTGGTGCCTTCGGTTGTTTCAATGCGTTCGACTGTCACGTCGCCCGGGCCTCGGGGCCGCTCCCGCTCCACCGCTTCGGCCACTGTCGCGATTTCAACGCGCACAGCCGGGTTGTTGCGAACCGACGCAAGGGCACGCAACAGTTCCGATTTTCTCTCCGCCGTCTCCACAAGTCCTGAGACCCGCAGCCTTCCCTCGGACGTGCGCGTCACGCTCAACTGTTCGCCCAGGAAAGCGTTTGCCTGGTTGAGCGCAATCAGCACTTCAACTTCCAGCGTGGCTGTTGCCAGCACGGGAGACACCGCGATGGGCGGACCTGGAGATGGGGGGACCGTTTCGAGTTTCGAGTTTCGGGTTTCGGGTTCAATTGACGAAAGTAACTCGGGTTCAGGCTCGAAGACTGCCGGTGCAACCGCCTCATTCGGCCTTCGCTCAAAAGAAGTCTCGATGATCCGGTATGTACGCACTTCGTTTTCTAGCTGGACCTGTAAGGTTTGCTCGACAGCGTGCAAATCATCGCGACTCAAAATCAGTTTCGCCTGGACTAGCCTGTGCGGCGCCGAACCTACCGCGCTCTCAAAGCCGAGGACATAATGGTTCCCTTGTTCCTCGAGGCCCATCTCTTGCGCTGGGCCAATCAGGACGGCAAAGTCTTTGGCTGAAGGTGAGAGCTGCCAAATGTTCTCCAAACTCAGCGGCGCTAGCATAGGACCGGTAGGCTTGAGTTGGGGTCGCGCTCCATGATGGTAAAGCGTGCTGACCTTATCCGATCTGGTCCACTCGCCGGACAGGAGTCTGCCACGTTCATCGTAAAGCCTACGCGCCACGACACCTCTAGCCGCACTCTGCCATACCTCAACACGTTGTCGCGCAAGCACCTCGCCTTCAACCGAGCCGCGCCGCTCCTCGATTTGCAGAGTGCGATGTATGGCCGTGGAGGTATTCGCAGCCGCGGTTTCCTCAGCGCTTGTAGCCCTCTGCAAGAGATCAACGGCGGTGATTGGCAAAGACGGCTGAGGCCGTCGTATGACAAATAAAAACCCCGCTAGCAGCATTAAAGCAAAGACAGCAGTGATCGTTCCGGGCCGAAGCCAGAATTGGGCGCGGAAGATACAGCCAAGCCTCTTACGCCAATAAAGAAGGATGTCGCCTGTTGGGTGCTGGGTGACCGTCGAGACTGAGGGGCCAGGGGTTAAGGGCCGATGATCGGCCGACACATCCTCTGACTCATGGCTTCTGGCTTCTGTATTTCCTCAATGACCGCAATCTGCAAGTGCTCAACCAGCGGATCACGATAGACGACATGCAGTGTCGGCCATTGCGTGTTGAAGCTGACGGCCGTTTCAAGCGCGCGTCCTTCACCAAACTTCACCTCCTCGCGCTGCTCAATCTCCCCATCAGTAGGAGGAGTTACGCTGAAGTGAGAGAGAAGCAATCCCTGCTCGCTGAAGACTTCGACAAAACTAATCTTCTCTTCCAGGTTGAGCTTTAATGCCAGCTCGTTAACCGGCAGCCCGACCTTTTGCCTGCTCAGGAAGAAACCATTGACTGCAATGTGCAGCTCTTGCGGGCGGTGCTCGATGGTTTCCCTGCGGCGGCGGCGCAGCCGCTGGTCGGCTTTATCCGAAGCGCCACTACCGCCGGACGTTCCTGATGGATCACCGCTGTCCGGTGGCGACCCGTCAGAGGCGTCAGAATTTGGGGACTCCATTTGATACCGTTCCATTAACGACGTCAGACCTAGTAGCTCGTTGACCATTCCCAAACACTCAGAACAGCTAACGATGTGAGCGAGTCGCTGACAATCAATTGTGTCCTCGCCTTCATACAGATCCTGCAGTTGGTCTTTGGTCAAACAATCGCCGCGGCGGGAAGCAAAAATGCTCTCGCACAACTCGCGCGCGATGCCCGACGAATTAATCAAACGTTGTGGAAGTTGCACTGCGTTTTTTGCATTTGACTTACTGCTGCCAATGAGTCGGCTGCCAATGATTTTCAGCGCGCCGGGATCTTCGAGATAAAGCCTCGACTCTCGGCGTGCATTCAGCAGCCAGATTTCGACAGCCTGCCTGGTGGTAAGCAGAATGTTGGCGATCTCTGACGGAAAGTAACTATGAAAGAAACGCAGAATCAAAACACTAGCAGCCTTGGATGTTTCCTTGCGCTCGCCAACGTACTCGCACACCCGCCGCAGATCATCGCGTGCCTGCAACTGCCGTAGCGGATCCACCAGGCGCAAGCCCATTCGCGCGGTGTCGTAATCGGAGATTGCCAGAACTATCGTCGGGGTTTGCGATGCACGTCTTGCCTGAGAAATGTGCAGGTTCCTTAACATGATGAAGAGGTAATCATCCAGACTCTCTATTGCCGAAAGGTCTGGTCGCTTAAGGGTGAATTGAATGAAAGCGTCGTGGACCAGATCCTCGGCAACGTTGCGCTGTCCCTGGGCGAGACGTAGCGCCCACCCGACCAGCCGCTCGTAGCGGGCCATAAAGAGTTCGTCGTGACTGCCGGCTACTTTGCCAAGTTGGGGCACGGGTTTCAGCATTTTTCAGTTCTCATTAGTAAAGACGCTTTTGGTAAAAAAAACCTAAATGGAGATTCGATCTTTTTTCCGAAAGACATTTTCCTATGGTTTCTGATCGTTTCATCAGAGAATACGCCCCCTTACCTTAACAACATTAGGACCTCCCCACTCCTTATTAGGTTCCCGTAAGGCCTACGGCAGGCTGAGCCTGATCATGCGGTAGTCTATTTAGCAGACTGCAGAAAAAGGAGTGGGCATTCTCAGGGAGAAAAAGACGATCCACGAAAGCACAGAAATGACTCGAACTAAGGGCTCTTTTTTGCCGCTTCGTGGTATTTCGTGGATCGTTCTTAGTCTTTCAGCAGCTTGCTAGGGACGGTCGTCTCAGGACTCTCCGAGACGCAGGGCACCAGCGGATCGTGGGCAAGAGTTCTGGCGAAAGAAGGGTTATAAAACGATTTCTCATCAAAGGTTGTTGACTGAAAGTTAGTGGTTCTTCTGAATGGAATGATCATTCGTGAAATGAATAAAAAGCAGAACACCTTGTTGGTGAAGGGTAATGAAGTTTGCGACAATCCTAAAACACACCAACAAGGTGATCCGTGATAAGCAAAACTACAACAAACTTACTGCCAATCAAGCCGGAAACAAGCAAAGATAAACTGACTAGTCTGGCGGGACTAATGGTGGCGGAAGAGTTGGGTCGGGCCGCTCTTGATCAGGCTCCTGTCAGAACGGCGAACGGTAGCGACCCGGTCTCCGGTGGGAAGCATACGACCGGATGTTCTGACAGGATTCGCTGAGTGTCGCAGATCGGATCGGGTCGCTCAAGTGGCCCCCCGCCGCTGGCCGAATCATTTCAGGTGAGAATCTACCCAATCCAAAACTCGCATCAACAAGTCGCGCTGATTTTCCGGGCGTGTGATGACGTGTCCTTCACCTTTGTAGATCAGGAGCTGTGTATCAACCCCCTGCTTCTTCAAGGCCGTATACATAAACTCGTGATGGTAGAGATTCTCTACCCCGCTGCCGCCGTGATGATCCGCGCTGATAAACAGCGTCGGCGTCTTGACCCCTCTCACAAACTCCGCTGCCGAATTCTTCCGGTAGTTCTGCGGCGTTTCCCATGGCTTCCCTTTGAACAGCCATTCGGTAATGCCGTTGCCGCCAACCCTTAGTCCCGAACCATAGGCGAGGTAGTTTTCGGCCCAACCCTCGTAAGAGACGGCAACTTTGAAGCGATGCGTGTGCGTGATGATCCAATTTGTCAGAACCGAACCGTAGCTGTGACCGATCAGAGCGAGCTTTCCCGGGTCTGCAATTCCCAGCTTGATCACATACTCGACACCGGACATGATATCGTCCATATCGCGGTCGTTATAATCCTGATTTTCCCTGGCTCTCAGAAATGGCGCCCATCCGGGCACCTCGCTGCTGCGGTAATCCGGCATCAACAAGGCGAAGCCTCGAGCCGCCCACATTTGCCACTCGAGGGGAGAAGATTTGAGGATCTCTCCACTCAGACGAACACCACCGACCGGCCCACCATGAACGTTGACAAGTAATGGATATTTCTTGCCTGGTTCGTATCCGAGTGGCTTGATTAGCAGACCGGCGATCTCCAGTCCATCGCGACTCTTCCATCGAATTTCTTCCACCGGGCCCAGAGCCAGATTTTTTACTTCCGGAGCCAGATCAACCAGCACACGTTCGCCCGCGCCGTCCGCTCGCGCCACTCTGATCTCTGTTCTTCCTTCGGCATCCTGTGTCGTCCACAGCAGATGCTTACCATCTGGTGAGACGGTAATACCTGACGCGTTCCGCGGAGCAGAGGTTAACTGTTTCATCTCACCGGTCGTGGTGACAGAGCAGATTTGCGTGAAGATACCTTCGTTGCGAGTAAAGTAGATTTTACTGTTGTCATGCAACCAGACCGGTCCGGATGTGACAAAGACATTCTTAGTCAACTGACGCACCGGTCCGCCTTGCGCCGGAATCGTAGCGATATTCCAGTAGAAAGGGAAAGTGATATTGTTTGGATCGTAGGTGAATGCCACCTGTTTGCCGTCCGGTGAGACCACAGGCCGCAGTTGCTGCACACCGGCATCTTTGATCAGCGTGCGCACCTCACCGGATGGGACCGTAATTGCGAGTACCTTGCCAAACACGTTGTCGTCCCTATATTCAAAGCTCCCAACGGAGGTAAAGAGAAAAGAGTTCCCGTCAGGAAACCAACCCGGATTGGCAAAGAGGTAGGGTCCGGAAGTCAATTTCCGTCGTGAGCCGGTCGAAATATCTATGACCCACACTTCCGAATCCGGCGGCACATCTCCCGGGCCACCGACGACCATCACCGAGCTGGCCCTGCGGTCTGTCGGATCACTCTTCTTAACTAGTGTCGCAGGTCGGTACCCATATGCGATGTGGCGCGAATCGGGCGACCAACTGAAGCCCAGATTAAAGCCTTCGCTTCCGGGGGGAAGCGGAACGAGGTTTTTGACGTTGCCTCCTTCAAAGTAATAAACCGAGAGTTGGGTGTTGGCTCCTTCTCCTGAGATATAGGCGACGGCTGATCCATCAGGTGATGGCCTTGGATTTGAGCCCTGGACCAGGGGTTCCCGCTTTCCTGTCTCGACCTCCAGTCTTTCGATCCACGTCGTTCTTCTCGCTCCGGGCTGCCCTTGATTCGCCATCGAGAAGACCATTTGCCGTGAGTTCGGCAGCCAACGCAATGTAGGAAGCTGGGGCTGTGAAGCGTAGTCGGCAAGCAGTTTTTCGGGAGTGATAACTACTTTGTTTGATCCAGGGCCGGAACTCTCCGACCTCAATCCCTGATCAGGTCGCGGCGAGGTTGTTTGTCCGGCAGCGGGGAGTGAAAATAGAAATAAAACGATGAACGTACACCAGGACAGGGGCGTAGGATGACAAAGTTTCACATGCGCTTTGGTTTTCATATGGTACTCAGGGGATAGGTCTTTTCTACAGCCTTGACAGGACTGATTAAGCTCTCCAACGAACTGCATCGAGCGTGGCCTCTTATCCGATGGAGCCAATTATTCTAGCTAAGTCCTAAGAAGTCTGTCGGAAAAGCATGTGCTGTTCTCATTCACACCGTGGCTTCAGCCCGATGCTCTGGGCGCGATAGAACAGACGAACCGTTTTAACGGTTTGCTTCGCGGCGGATGCACTTTCTTGCGAGAAAACTTTCCTCTGAAGGCATCGGAGCCAGCTTAACAGTCCTGGCTATTTGAGCACCCCAGGGAAAAACCGTTGAAACGGTTCCTCGACTCGGTTTCGCCGTTTGTATCACCGGGCTAAAGCCGCGGTGTGAATGAGAAGTGAGCCTCTTCCCGATAGACTCCGAAGCCGAATTTGAAGCCTCCGCTCCCACCGCAGCTCTAGCGGCCTGGCGAGATCGAGGCCGATGTTCCCAGATACCTCTGATAAAATTCCACCATGCGCTTCGCGGCATCCATCGCATTGGGCAGTGTCCAGGAGCTCACGACGTGTCCCTGCCCGTGATAGGCGGCAAGCTGGACGGTACGATCCAGGCGCCGCAGCGCCGAGAAGAGCTTCTCGCCATCGTGAAAAGCCATGTCTTGATCACCGTGCACGATCAGCAGCGGCGTCCGAATCTTGTCGGCTTGATAGTAGGGCGAGTTGTCGAGATAGCGCCGCAGATTCGCCCACGGGTGCGTTCCCATTCGCGCCTGTCCACCTTCCGCCCAACCAATCCAAAATGCCGTGCCGTCGGGCCGAATATCTCCGTAGGTGCCGGGAAGATCGTAGATGCCTGAGATCGCCACTGCGGCGCGAAACAGATTTGTGTGCGAGATGATCGCCGCCGTGCCGTATCCTCCGAACGATTGCCCCGCAATCCCGACGCGATTGAGGTCGATGTAGCCCAGCTCCGCCGCACGGTAGACCTGAGGCAGGAGCACGTCAGTCATCTCCTGTGCCGGGTTCCCCGCTTCGCGATTCGGCCCAAGCTTGAGATTCGGATAGATCACGGCATATCCGCGGCTCGTGAAGACCTGGGTGGGAACGGTGATGCGGTTGCCGCCGCCGAACTCCTCGGCGCCGCCCGACGCGTCCGAACCGGGATACATCAGCACGATCGCCGGCAGCTTGTCTCCGCGCTTCGCGCCGGCCGGTAGCAGCACAGCCGTGCGGACCGGGCTCAACGAGCCGTCAAAAAGCGGCACCGTAGATTCGAAGATCTCCACCCGTCCACCGGCGAGCGGTTCGAAGCGGGGTTCTAATATCGACAGCCTGGTCTTCGCGGAAACATCCGTTCCGAATCTGTAGAGGCCGGGAGGCGTGCCGATGTCCTGATAACGGCCGACGAGGAACTCGTGTTGACCCCCGCCCGTGAGATTCCCAATCCGCGCCAGGCCTTTCCATAGTACCGCCGGCTGCGGATGATTGGCGGTGAGGGAGAAGCGGGCGATCGCATTCTCTCCTGTCGTTCGCTCCTGGAGAAGCACGGTCACCGACTGAGCGTCAGGCTGCCAGACCGTTGTCGCATTCGCTTTGAGGATGCCGCGGTAGTCCCAGCCATCCCCGATTTCCAGATTCCGTGGTTCCCCGCCATCGAGCGGCACCAACGAGAGGCGGCGCGGACGAGGGTCTGCGTAGTCCTTCTCGTCGCGGATATTGGCGCCCACGACAACGGCGTTCCCGTTTCGCGTGAACCATAGAGGGCTTGGCGCCAAGGCGCCCAGTTGCGCGGCAAGCTGTCGTGGCGGCGAGGGTTTCGCATCGCGGAGGTCAACCAGCCAGAGTTTGTTGTCCTTGAGATAGACCAGCCGATCCTCGGCGGGGTACCAACTGTAGTTCAACCGGTGGTAGTCGTTGTGAACGGGAAGATCGTCAGCGAGGATCGTGACCGGTCCGCCACGGCTGGACACGAGTGCCAGATCCGTTGTGTTGCGCTGGGAGGTGAGGCCGTGTTCCTTGAACACCGACAGATACGTGAGCCATCGCCCGGAGGGCGACAGGCGCAACACGCTCGGGCTGGGTTTCGTCGCCGCCGGGACGATCACGCGCACCTGTCCAGAGGTGACGTCGATCGCGGCCATAGCGGCATTGTTCTCCCGCAAGAAGTGGTTGACCATTGGAGCGGACGCGGCATCACGCCGCGCGTCTTCGATCTCCCGGCCAGCTCTGAATATAGTGACCGTCGCGCCCTCAGGGTTCTGAGCAACCGGCTGCGTTTGTGTTGGAGTGCGGTTGGTTCCTGCCTCGGCGCCCTTTTGTTCCGGCGCGAGCGGTACGAACAGCTCACGGCCATCGGGACTCCATACGGGCTCATCGCCGACCCACAGTTTCGGTTTTACGATTGCCTGGCTCACCCGGCGTGCGCCGGCCTCGTCCAGCCTGTAGACCCAGAGTCGCGGCGGTCCGTCCGCGTCAGAATAAAACGCAATCCGGCGGCTGTCCGGCGACCATACCGGTCTCCAGCAGCTGCCACTCTTCGGACAGATGTCGCGGCCCTGCGCGCTGTTTTCACTCAGCCGCTGCAGAAAAATCCTGTTGCCAACGGCAGAGCTCGGGGTGCCGTTCGGCTGAAACCGCGCATCGCGATTGGTGGCAACCGGGTGGTTCACGGTGTAAGCGACCCAGCCGCCGTCGAGACTAACTGCCGGATCTTCCTGCCAGGGGAACTCTTTGTGAGCAAACGCCAGATCGTAGGGCAGCGGGACACGATCTGCGGCGCGCTGCGCGGTCACACCTGCCGCCAAAGAACCGGATATGATTAGAGCAGCAAGACTGCGGTTGAGGCCACAACCCGTTCTCACTCTATTTCCTCCACCGATCCGAGGCGAGGCCCGGCCAGTTCGTTCCT
>JBGTLM010000142.1:0-2889 GCA_041744135.1 Pyrinomonadaceae bacterium | reverse complement strand
GACGACCCGGACGAACTTCCTCGCTCCGTAGGAGCGAAACATTTGGTAGCCGAAAAGCACATTTCGCTCCTCCGGAGCGAGGAAGTTCTTTTCAGCAAGGTGTCTATAAACATTTCGCCGCTCTGCGGCGAGGGCAGGATTGTGTTTAGAACTTTAGAGTCAGGACACTAGCCTTGGCGGATCCAAACCGGAGTCTAACAGGAAGACTCCGGCCTCCTTACCCGGCCAACATCTTCGCAGCAATCTCTTTCAAAAGCTTCGCACAGACAACTGCTGTTGTCTGAACCGGATCCATGCGCGGATTGAACTCCACGATGTCCGCCCCGATAACTCTGGCTCGCAATCGCTGAATAAGATCAATGGCTTGTCTGGTTGAAAGCCCACCGGGCTCACGGTGAGAGACACCCGGGGCAAAAGCTGGATCGAGTGCGTCCATATCGAATGAGATGTAAACCGGCGAATCGAAGTCGAAAGTTATATCATCTCGCCAATGTCTCATCTCAATAATTTCCACTCCAAATCTCTCGGCCTGCTCTCTTTGGTGTCCATTGATTGTGCGGATGCCAACCTGAACGAGCCGCTTCGCCAGTCCTTCTTCCATGATTCTCGCGAACGGGCTCGCGTGGGAGTTGCGGTTTCCCAAAAATTCGTCGTAGAGATCGGGATGGGCATCGAAGTGCAGGATGCTCAAGTCCGGGTACTTCTTGCTGACGGCTCGAATGATCGGATACGTGATTGAGTGATCTCCGCCCAAACAGATCGGGGCAAGGTCGTCGGTTAATAGGGTTCGAACTGAATCTTCGATCAACGAAAACATCTTCGTTCCCCCCACCGGATCGACGTCACCCGCGTCGAAGAAAGTTCCCTCCGCACCCAGGTCCACTCCCGTTTCGCTCCAAAAGTTAGAGGCGTCGGAACGAAAGGCCGCTCGAATCTGCGGCGGAGCATCAGCCGCTCCCTTCATGAAAGACGAGTTCTCGTCGTAACGAAAACCAATCAAGGCCAGTTTGAAGGGTTGAGCCGATGTGTCATCAGATCGATACATGTTTCACCTTGGTTAGGAAGGTTGGAAAGAAGTGCGGGAAAATTAGAGAAGAGATGGTGCACGCGGCAGGGCTCGAACCTGCGACCTTTTGATTCGAAAGCATGTAGTATTTTACAATATTTGGCAGTTCTTACTAGTGCTTTTCTCTTAGCATTTCAAGCTGATTCATTGCTGCTGATTCATTGTTGCCTGATACTGCTGCGTACTCGTGTGTCTGGCCGAGTTGGCACATAAGCGCCACACAAATCTGTGGTGAACCCCTCTGTTGAGACACTTCGTAATTGGCAACTTGGCGCGCCAATAAATTTCCTTCTCAAAGAATCACTTTTGCTTCAGAATCTCGGTCGGCTGGTGAAGCGGAGGCGATCTCTGGTGGAGAGCAACTCGCCAAGGAATAAGCAGCCGGAGACTCAGAAACCGAGGGTCTGAGGAGCGGTCTGTGGGTCGCTCCTCGTTGTTGAATATGCGCATCCCGATGCATTCGCCCCATCGTGACGACAGTCCTCCGCAAGAGCGACGACGGCTCCCGACGCATTGCCATCTGCACCGTGTTTTCGCCGGGTGAGGGAGTAACATACATGAGGGCACACAATACCTGTAAGACCGGTCTCGTTCTAGCAATCATTGCCGTGCTAGGTCTTGCGGTTCCGCAACCAGCCGCTGCTCAGGTAATCGCGTACAGTATTACCAACCTGGGCACGCTTGGTGGCAAGAGCAGCGCGGCTTCAGGCATCAATAATAGCGGTGAGGTGGTTGGCTACTCAGAGACAGCCACCGGAAAGACTCATGCCTTCCTTTACATCGGCGGTACGCTCTTAGACCTCGGCACGTTCGGAGAGAGTGAAACTTATGCCCAACGCATTTCCGATTCTGGTATAGTTCTCGGCCACTTCCGAAACGCTATTGGACGCTACCGCCCCTTCATCACTATTGTTGGCAGTCCGCTGTTTGACCTCAGTTCCCTCGACCTAAGTCTCGAAGGTCCGGTCAGCGCAGTCTCCGGCATCAACAACTCAGGTGAGGTGGTCAGCTATAGGCACATTCCTCGGGACGAACACAGCGGGTTACATAAACGCGCCTTCCTCTATAGCGACCACAAAATAATCGATCTGGGCACGTTCGGGGACGCTGACAGCTTTGCCACCGCCATCAACGACTCAAGCCAGGTGGTAGGTTACTTTAGTCCAACAAGCGAAGTCGTCTACAAGCCTTATCATGCCTTTCTTCTTAGTGGCGGCACGGTGATTCATCTCGGGAACCTCGGCGGCAGGATTACCGTGCCGGTCGATATCAACAACTCAGGTCAAGTAGTTGGTCACGCACAAGTTCCCAGCGGCGAGACTCACGCCTTCCTCTACAGCGGCGGTATGGTGAGAGACCTCGGCACGCTCCCCGGCGGCATCCAAAGCTTTGCATACGGCATTAACTGCTGCGGCCAAGTGGTGGGAGCATCGAACTCCGCTGGAGCAAAACTGCGCGCCTTCCTTTACAGCGATGGGAAGATGCAAGACTTGAACAGACTGATACCCGCTCACTCCGGTTGGGTATTATATGAGGCTAGGGATATCAATGATGCTGGGCAGATCGTTGGGAATGGGATAGTCAAAGGTCAACAGCGTGCCTTCCTTCTAACCCCCTTGTTAACTCCGTCTAAGATGATCAGCAATCTCCTAAATATCGTCAAAGGTTTAAATCTCCCCCGTGGAACTGCAAATAGGTTGAATGCTAGATTGCGAAATGCCTTAGACGCTCTCGACGCAACCAACAAAAGTGGTAACGCGCTTGCACTAAATATGCTCGATGCGTTCCTCAACATAGTAAAGGCACAGTGGGGCGAAAGACTC
>JBGTLM010000141.1:0-4601 GCA_041744135.1 Pyrinomonadaceae bacterium | reverse complement strand
CACACTCGCGATAATTAGTGCGCCCGCCGCAAATGCATGGGCCACAATGACCAGCCTCATCATCCTTTTCTCCATTCGCCGGGGTTTTGAGCCACCCGCCGAAACATTTTCCCTTAGGACTTAGAGGCGGCAACGTACTCTCCCCAGCGTTGCCGCTCTTCTAGTGGAGAGACGGAAAATCCCTTTTGGGAAAAGCTCTTACCCAAACACCAAAAGTGCTAATCTTTCCGTTTCTGGCTCTGGTAAAACGACTAATGCGGAACTTTTCAGTTTTTGGTTGAGATGACAATCCTCTTAAGTTCGCTAGCGTACAGACCCCTTTATAGCCAAGATGATACTTACGACCGCCGCTCGGTAACATTGGTATGGCTTTCGCGATTAAGCCGGCTATCAGCCCCAGAATTATCCAAGCTAAAATTCCTAGCATTTCTATCTCCATTTCGTCACGTCATTCCGCCTTCAATTCCGACAAAGTAATCCGAGAGCCACCTCCTCTGAGATGACCTTAAATCTTTCACATGATTGCTACTGCTGCAGGGTATTAAGAGGGTAATGCGCCCTGTATGTGCCCTGTCGCAGATAAATCCGTTTTGGTTGGTGGCCTTCGCTGACTCCTCCTTAGAGGTACGACTATTGCGGCTACGCTACAAGGATCTCCTAAAGAATGAGAACCATACACGCCGGGCCCAGCCAATCTGAATCTAGATGGATTAAATCCAGTCGCTGGATTCGTCGGGTGACTCAGCGTTGTTTAATATTTACGCTCAATGAAGCACTGTCAAACCTGTCACCGCATCTATACCGATGAGTCGCTAGGTTATTGTTTAGACGATGGCTCACTCCTTTCCGACGCGCCTGATTCCGAAGCGACACTGGTACGGAGCAAAGTTCCTGTTTCAATGCCGCCCAGGGCGGCTATCGGGCTTCCACACTTACAATTGCCGCGGTCATCGCACCGTTGGATTTTGTATCCTGCCATCCTGCTTCTCACCCTTCTGGTGGGAGCGAGCGCCGGATGGTTCATATATGAATTCGAGAAGCACACCTTATCGATATCAACAGGCAGACCGTCGGATACACCAACTCCTATATCAGTTACACAGACTCCCACCTCGGTGACAGACGAGTCCTCTTCCCCTAGTACTCCCCAGGCAATCAGGCAGGACGACCCCGAAAGCTTAGCGATTCAAAATCTGACGGGTACATGGACCGTTGTTAATACTGTCGAGAAAACTTCCTATCGATCGTTTGCCAACCTGCGAATCGGTTACCGTCTGATAATCAGTCAGAGCGGAAGGAACTTCACGGCAGGAGGTGAGAAACTGTTGGAAAATGGTCGAACACTACCTACTAGCGGGCGAACTGCTATCCATTTGACTGGCGCAGTTGAGGGAAAAACCATTGGAGCAAGCTTCGTAGAGGAAGGAGCCCGCCGCAAAACAAGCGGTAGAGTTGTGTGGCGACTCCAGCGGGAGGGAACTCTGATGAAAGGAACATTCGTTTCCACAGCCGCAAATTCTAGTGGAACATCGGTTGCCACAAAGGAACGATAGGTGACTCTAGGTGGATATTCAGAGATTGAAGCGAGCCGCTGAAGATCTCTGCGAGATGTTGGACCGTCAGCACCACGCAGTCCGTGCAAAGAGAAATGTTGCGAGGCTATTCTTTACATATACTTTTTATCACCGTACCATCGCCTGAGAACTGAGCACCTGACTCTTTTTTTAGATTCTTGGCAATTTCGACCGGACGATTCGACTGCTGATAGCCTACCTCTTTACCATGGGATCTTAATAAACTCCCTGGGCTGCAAGAGTCTGAAATCGTTTTAAGCGAGAGACCAAATCTGTAGCGCAAATTTATGCCCCTCGCCCGCGGCACTCGTCTCGGTCGCTATGAGATTCGCTCGCTACTTGGCGCGGGTGGCATGGGGGAAGTTTATCTTGCGCATGACACGACCTTGCGCCGCCAAGTCGCCCTTAAACTGCTCCCAGCTGACTTCACCGCCAATAAAGATCGTCTCCGCCGCTTCGAGGACGAAGCCTTTGCCGCTTCAAGTCTGAATCATCCGAACATTCTTACCATTTATGAGATCGGTGCAGAAGATGGACACCCTTTCATCGCCACCGAATTTATTGACGGCGAGTCTTTGCGCCAGCACATCAATCACGGGCGGATGGAGTTGAGCGAAGTCTTGGAGATTGGTATTCAAATGGCTTCGGCAGTGGCGGCGGCTCATGCGGCTAGCATCGTGCATCGTGACATCAAGCCCGAAAACACCATGCTTCGGCGGGACGGTATCATTAAAGTCCTGGACTTCGGCTTAGCGAAGCTCACTAATCAGGAGGAGCCCTCGCTCGATACGGAAGCAGCGACGCGAGCCTTGTACAACACCGCGCCTGGCAAGGTGATGGGCACGGTCAGTTACATGTCGCCTGAGCAGGCACGCGGCAAGGAGGTGGATACTCGCACTGACATCTGGAGTCTGGGCGTGATGCTTTATGAGATGGTCGCCGGGCACACACCATTCGAAAGTGAGACGGTGACGGACATTCTGGCGGGGATTGTGAAGAGTGCCCCGTCCCCGCTCGCGAAGTACGCGCCGGATGCACCCGCCGAAGTGGAACGCATCATTACCAAGACGTTAGAGAAGAGCTGCGAAGAACGTTATCAAACGGCGAAGGACTTGCTGATTGACCTCCGCCATTTGAAGCGACGCCTCGATGCAGAAGCGGAAATGGAACGCACCGCCACGTCGGACGCGGTCAGAAGTGTCTCGCGTACGGCCACAAATAGTGGGCAGACTATCGGCGGCACTGTGAGCGGGTCGGCTGCGAACACAGGGAAGGCGAGCGCAGCCCGTCCGACATCAAGCGCAGAGTATGTCGTAAATGAAATCAAGCGCCACAAACTCACGGTGCTCGTCGCGCTGCTTCTGGTCATCACTGCTGCGATAAGACTTGGATTTCACTTGCGTGCGAGGAGCACAGAAGTCGTCATTGACTCCATCGCCGTTCTGCCCTTCGCGAACACGAGCAATGATCCAGACACAGAGTACCTCTCGGATGGTTTGACCGAAAGTATCATCAACAGCCTCACCCAGCTCCCACGCTTACGCGTCATTGCGCGCAGTTCCGTCTTCCGCTACAAAGGGAAACAGGTAGATCCGATAGCGTTCGGGCGCGAACTGGGCGTGCGTGCTGTACTAACGGGCAGACTTCTGCAGCGCGGTGATAACCTGATGGTAAGCGCAGAGTTGGTGGACGTGCGGGATGACAAGCAGGTCTGGGGCGAGCAATACAGCCGGAAAGCCTCCGAAGCGCTCGCCGTTCAGCAAGAGATCTCGGGGGAGATTTCCGCAAGGCTGCGGTTAAAGCTTTTGGGTGACGAACGGAAGCAACCGAACGAGCGTGAGACCACTAATCCCGAAGCGTACCAGTTCTATCTGAAAGGTCGCTATTACTGGAACAAGAGAACTGCAGAGGACATAAAGAAATCGGTAAATCAGTTCCAGCAGGCGGTAGACAAAGACCCGAATTATGCTCTCGCCTATGCGGGGCTCGCTGACAGTTATGTCCTGCTTAGAGGAGAGGCAGGCTATCCTGAAAGCGATACTTTGCAAAAAGCAAAGGCCTTCGCGCAGCGTGCGCTTGGGATTGATGATTCGTTAGCGGAGGCGCATACCACTCTCGCATTTATCCATGAAAACTCTTGGCAATGGTATGAAGCAGAAAAAGGATACAAGCGAGCGATTGAGCTAATCCGAATTATCCGACGGCACACCAGTGGTACAGCATTCATCTCCGTGATGTGGGACGATTTGACCAGGCACTGACAGAGATTAAGCGTGCGCAAGAGCTTGATCCTCTGTCGCTCGTTATTAACGAGAATATTGCGGAGGTTTATCTCCTGATGGGCCAAGTGAATGCTTCCATCGAACAGTGCAAGAAGGTCATCGAACTCGACCCGAATTTTTTGTGGGGACACAATGATTTGGGTATGGCATATCTCCAACAAGGGCGGTACACGGAAGCCCTGGCAGAGTTGCAAAAAGTAGTCGAAGGATCAGGAAGAGTGGGCAGTAGTCTCGGCAATCTTGGCTATGGCTACGCGGTTTCGGGCAAGCGCTCAGAAGCGCTCTCCATTCTTAAAGAGTTGGAAGGAAAATATGTCAAGCAAGAGGCAGTCGGAAAAGACCTCGCTACAGTGTACGCGGGCCTGGGGGAAAAGGATCAAGCTTTCGCCTGGCTCGAAAAGGACTTTCAAGCTCGCAGTGGCTATTTATCGGGAATCAGATGGGCACCACAATTCGACTCTCTCCGGAGCGACCCGAGCTACGCAGATCTCTTGCGGCGCATGGGGCTGACGCCATGAGTTGCTCATCAAGAATTCATACATCGCTTCGTGGTTGATCTTGCCCATCCGGAACCCCGCGTCTGGTTGCCATGGTTGCGGAATCCGAATGCCTTGGCGATGAGGCGGTAGAGGTTGAGGAACCGATATTGCTTTCGTCATTGGTTGGCCACTTTCCAGGTGTTGCGCCACCCATTCACTCTCAGTCGCAGCCTCAACCACAATCCGCATCCGAGATCGTTCACTGA
>JBGTLM010000140.1:0-8021 GCA_041744135.1 Pyrinomonadaceae bacterium | reverse complement strand
GACGACCCGGACGAACTTCCTCGCTCCGTAGGAGCGAAACATTTGGTAGCCGAAAAGCACATTTCGCTCCTCCGGAGCGAGGAAGTTCTTTTCAGCAAGGTGTCTATAAACATTTCGCCGCTCTGCGGCGAGGGCAGGATTTGTGTTTAGAACTTTAGAGTCAGGACACTAGCCTGTTTTCGCCGCTAGTTTGTTTAATCTTACTGGCTGCATTGGCGTCCGGGCAGGTTAATGCCCAGCGGTCGGCGCCGGCCGGACAAATTCGCTGCGGAAAGTATCAAGACAATCGAAGCCGTGATCCGGGAAGAGATGACAAGGCAAGGCATACCTGGCGTGTCCGTCGCGGTGGCTTTCAATGGTCAGATACGATACGCGAAAGGTTTCGGCATTGCTGACTTGGAGAACTCCCTTCCGGTAAAAGCAACTACGGTGTATCGCACGGCCTCAATAGCTAAACCCATGACCGCGACTGCGGCGATGCTTTTGGCTGAGCAGGGTAAACTAGATCTTGATGCCCCAATTCAGAAGTACTGCGCAGCCTTCCCCGTAAAACCGTGGCCCGTAACGGCGCGACAACTACTCGGTCATCCAGGAGGCGTCCGCCACTACACCAAAGGGCGCCTCGCCGGGTAAAATGTTGGACGAAATCGGAAAGTCGTTGGTAAGCAATCCTCAGCAATAATGCTCTTGAAAAGACGCGCTCTCCTGCCCTGTTGATCTCATAAAACGTACCGTCGAACACGATCCAGGAAATCACACGAAAGACAGTAGGCATGCTTTGTGTTGGTTCGTGTAGTTTCGTGGATCGCTTTTAATAAAAATTAACTTAATCTAAAGAAGACGCAAGGTGATTAATCAAGAGAGTCCTTAACGAGCAAGACGGATCGATGCTTGTCTCATCGTAGCGCCTCATCCAGCGATGTGCGATCGTCCAGCAGAATCCACTCGACCAGCGACAACGGCAGGCTGCCACTCTTCAACAAGTCGTCGTGAAACTGGCCGAGACGGAAGTTTCCACCCTGCTTATCGCGATACTTACCCAGCAGTCGCATGATCTGCCACTTGCCAACCATGTAGGTAATTTTCTGCGTCGGACTAGCGGCAGCGCCGGCAGCTTCCCCAGTCGCGGCTTCGCGATCCAGACCGCCGGCTTCCATGAAATAATTCACTGCCTGATCAAACGTCCACTTTCCAGTGTGGAGATTTACATCGACGCCGATCCGTGCGGCGCGGTAACGGGAGAGCCGTAGTACTTGTCCCTGTCCCGGTGTATTGTTGGGATAGAGACCGGTGCGCATCAACATCTCTTCACCGTAGAGCGCCCAGCCTTCGACGAAGATACCGTCTCCATGCTGGCGCCGAATCTCATTGGGCACGTGATTCGCGATCGAGAGTTGGAGAAAGTGGCCCGGAATTCCTTCATGGCCGAGGATTGGCCGCGGGTCTTCGATCGCCGCGCGAATGTAGAAGTTTTTGCTGGCCGGATTGTAGGTGGGAATGAAATAGAAACCGCTTGGTTCTTTGTCGTAAACGCCGGGAGGATTCATAAACCCGCCCGGACTCGTGGGCTTGAACGCTTCCGGAAGCTGACGAATGTAGAACGGGCCAAGGTAATCGGGCACGGAGATAAGTTTATTCGTCTTAAGGAAGTTGATCATCTCTTCCTGACGGCTCTCGTAGGCTTTCAAAAAGGCTTGCTGGTCAGGGGGAATATTCTTACTACGTGCAGGATTTGGATCGGCAAGTGAGGGATCCGGCAGCAACGACTCCAAAGCACGATAACGCGCGAGCTCCGCCTGGCCCAGCATCTCCACCTGCATTGCGTCGAGTGGCAGGAGATAAATGTTCTGCAAAATGTAATTGTAATTTTCTTCACCCATGGGTTTGAATGGAACCATTCCGGGCAAGCGTCTTTCCAGCCAATCGGCAAAGCCATGCAGCGAGGTAAGTGCCGCGTCACGGGACTTCACTAACTCATTTCTCTCGGCCGGCTCTAAATCTTTAGCCAGTGTCATCAAACTGTCCGTAAAGAGGCTGTCAATCGAGCGCGCGGAATCCATGGCCAGTTGCGCGTAGAGTCGCACCGGCCTGATCAGATTTTGTTTGCCTTGCTCGACCAACGCCGGCATCAGTTTCAGACGCGCAGTCGCCGCGAGGGCCCGATTGCGTGGCGTGTCGTATTCTTTTTTGAGTAACGAAAAAATGCCATTGCTGCATTCGTTGACATATACCTGGGGGTCGCTTTGCTCAAAATCAATCACGCGATTGAAGAAGACGACGTTCTCAAGCTGGGCGCGGAAGAGCAGCCAATCGATGCGATCTTCCTTGCTCCAATCCGCCGTAGGCATCGCCTGCACTTTTGCGAGCAGTTCTTTAGCGTGCAGCCGCCGCGCCAGGACTGCCGAGAGCGAATAGTCAGTTAAACGGTTGTCCCAGGTGTGCAGCCCTGCGTCGCTGGAGGTGACCGGAAAGTTCTGGTTGCGCCAGTTGTAATACTCCGCGGCTAACCGTTGCAAATCGCCGGGCGTTTTTGGAGTCTGTGCCTGAGTTGCCGTGGAATTAATAATCATAAGGACCAGTGAAAGACACCGAATCAGCAGTTTCATTTGTATTCTCATAATTTATGCCTTTCAAAAGGGACGCCTCAAAGGCCCGTTAATTTGCAGGTCAAGAAGGGTGCCTCGCTTCCGCTGCAGCAAGCGTCATTGACAACCAGTTTTCTTCAAGTACACCGAATCGAGACTCTATGAAAAGGTAGCGGTTTTCTAGCAAGCGAAAGACGCTACGCTGGAGTAGGGGCGCGCTTCGCTTTGCCCACCTTCCCAACCTGCAAATTCCCCCAACATACAATTTCTTGGACCTGCCAATTACCTCCGCCTTTTGGGTTTTGACACAGTCTTTACCGCTCCCGGTTCCGTAAAAGCGCGCGAGCATTGCGCTGCAGCCCCGCCAGCTTCGCGCGCTTAATTGCGCTTCCGCGAAAGCGCTCCGCGTAACCTTGAGGAGACAGATCAAGAATTTCTGAGAGTTTCGCATTGACGCTTCCCGGCCGGGGCTGGAAAGGACCTTCGGTTGTAGGTGTCTCGAAACGATTCCAGGGACAGACATCCTGGCAGGTATCACAGCCATAAAACCAGCCTTCGAGATTCTCTGTAATCGCGGGGGGCATCTCTGGCGCGCGCGACTCGATAGTTGCATAGGAGATGCATTTGTTGGAGTCAACCACGTAAGGTTCGCTGATCGCCCCAGTCGGGCACGCATCGATACAGAGTGTGCAACTACCGCAGTGGTCCTCGACCTGATCGATGTCATATTGAAGCTCGAGGTTCAGCAGCAGTTCTCCGATGAAAACCCAGGAACCAAACTCATGCGTGATTAGATTCGTGTGTTTGCCAATCCAGCCGAGACCAGCGCGCACAGCCCAGGCTTTTTCCATCATCGGTTGAATGTCGACACACACTTTCCCTGCGGTGTGTGGCGCCTGTTGCTCGATCCATCTCAGGAGTGTGCGCAGTTTCCAGCCGACCACCTCGTGATAATCGTCCCCCCAGGCATAACGCGAAACCTTTCCCGTCTCCGGATCGACGGCGTGTTCATGGGGAGTGTAGTAGTTGAGCGCGACCACGATCACGGAACGTGCAGGTGGAAAAAGGCTGCAAGGATCGGTGCGTTGATAGGGATCGCGGCCCATCCAAATCATCTCACCCTGGTAGCCGCGGTCCAGCCATTCCTGCAAACGCCCGCCCTCGCCGGCGAGCGCTTCAGCACGCACGATTCCCACTTTATCGAAGCCGGCGCTCAGTGCCTGCTCTTTGATTGCACGCGACAGATCTAGCCGATCGGCAGGCGTGATCTGAGTTGGTTCCGCAATCTGCATCATAGTAGATGCCGGCATTGTAGCGCATTGCACTCTGCGAGCAGGTCCTGCGGAGGATTGAGGGTAGTGGGGGGCACCTTGGTAGGACGCGCCGCACCCGCTTAGTGTCGGAACCGAGCGGTAAAGATCGGGTAAGGTGCGGCATCACTCAAAGGTGAAACCCAAAAACAACTACGTTAATTGGCAGGCCAGGAAGGCAGACCCTATCCCCGCCTCAAGCTTGAAAGCCACTCAGCAACGCCTGGAAGATCGGATCGACAAATTTTGAGTCAGGGGAGGAAGTTCCTAAAGCGGTGAGAAATGAATTGAGTTGTAAATCTAAACAATTCTTATTTCGTCGTAAGAGCGGGGAACAGGGTCCGCCTTCCTGACCTGCAAGTGAGCGGAGCTTGAGCCGTCTCTTGGACTTTAGAGCTTTGAATTAAATCACGGTAGGATCCAACAGAGGCCGCAATGCGGCCTCTGTTTCTAAATGACGCCCGAGCCAAAATCGCTATTCAATTTTCTGCAAGGTTACCGTGGTCAAAGGCGAATCGCCGGCCGTACGGCTGAACGATACCCAGCAGCCAGCCTTTGGGTATCGCACCATTTTATAAATCGAGCCGTCAGGTTTGGGTGTTATGTCTGATCCGAATACTCCCTTCGCGGTCGGTAACTCGCGTGCGCCGTTCAGGAAGTTGACCGATATGGCAAAGACTTTGTGTGATTTGTCATAGAACACCTGAGCCGATTCGTTATCGCTGAATACAAAAAAATCCTGCTCATCACTCTTGTCATTCGGATTGTTTAGTTTCTTACGCACTTCCTCCGTAGTCATACCGATGCGAACAGTACGATATTCAAGGAATAACGGACCATCGTCATCGCCGGAACCGGCACGGGTTTTCTGCGCTTGAGCAACGGCAAATGGGATGCTCGCTAGAAACAGAAGGGCGCTCAGTAACACCAGGACGGTGGAGTTTGAGATTCTGAAAACGCGAATCATCGGGTTCTCCTTTTTTTTAAACGAAGACTGCGGTCTGGCCGCACTAGCGGAGGGCGAGTTGAAGGCCAAGGTCGCTTCAAATCGATTCAGCCGTTACCGAGGTGGCCTCCCACTCGGATCCGAATTATCGGACAATAATCCCGCGGGCTTACCTCTGTCAATGGTCATAACCAGGTAACTACATCTGGGGACCCGCCTCGGTCCCGGTACACGAGGCGCGCGCAAACCCAGGGCATTGACTGTCAACTATTGACTCTCTTGGAGGTTTAGCATATAGGCAGGGGTGCACGCTCTACTAGATCCCTGCCAGGAGTTTGAACCAATGAAGAAGAGTTACGCACTCGTACTGCTGTTGGTCCTTGCCGCGGCCTGCGCCGCGCCACCCACGAATAGAGAGGCCGCACCCACGAACAGCGCCGCCACCGCGACACCCACCTCGATGGTGATCTCTGAAACGGATGTAATAGCTAAAGAAAAAGCCATTTGGGACGCGATCAAAAATAAAGACTACGAAGCCTTTGGCAATATGCTGGCCGAGGATCAGGTTGAGGTCCTTCCGGATGCAGTGCATGACAAAGCCGCCTCTATCGCCGGCGTCAAGGAATTCGAGCCCACTGAAGTTACTTTCTCAGACTGGAAGTATCTGCCCATCGATAAAGACGCGGTTGTACTGGTTTACCACGTCGACCTCAAAGGAAAGTTCCAGGGTAAAGAGTTTTCACCCCAATCCGTTAGGGCGAGTTCAGCCTGGGTCAACCGTAACGGCAAGTGGTTGGCAGCCTATCATCAGGAGTGCGAGGTTAGCACCGCCCCACCGGCATCAGCTACCGGGAGTTCACCTGCGAAGGCAACTGCCACCCCCACTTTGACCCCAACACCAGTCACGACTGGCGCCGATCCCGTCGCAACTGAGAAGGCACTTTGGGTGGCGTTGAAGAGCAAGAATTACGACGGCTTTGCTGCTTTTCTTGCGGCCGACGCGGTAGAGGTCGAACCAAACGGCGTTTATGACAAAGCTGGCACAGTCACGGAAGTCCGCAAAATTGATTTCTCGAAAGCTCAACAGAGCGAGTTCAAATCGGTGCCTTTTGACACGGATGCGGAATTAGTAACCTACCTGGTGAAAATGCCAGGTTCGGGTCCTGCGGAACGTCACTCTACGATCTGGGCCAAGCGCGAGGGGAAATGGCTGGCCGTGTTCCATCACGGCACTCCGATCTCCCGGGCGACAGCGGCGGCTACTCCTTCGCCAAAACCAGCAGCGGCCATTCCGTCGCCAAAGGCAGCCACCGCGACTCCTTCGCCAAGGTAGTGATCGAAGAATAATCACCAGGGCACGACGGAGCCTGATCGGGTTCCTCTAGCCCCAGTACGCTTAGTGTCTTGTGTTTTGATTCCGGCCTGTAGGTCCTCAGTCTGACCTACGACCAAATACCCGGAATGATGGTGCCGCAGGCGGGGCACTCTCCGCCAGGTGTGACCTTCATTTGTTGAATGAGGTAGCCGAAACGCTCCACTAGCAACTCGTCGCATGAGGGACAATAAGTGTTTTCCCAGGCCCCTACGCGTCCGGGAAGGTTTCCGGCGTAGATGTAGCGCAACCCTGCTTCGCGTCCAATCTCGCAGACGCGAATCAGCTGCTCTGCTGTCGTGTTGGCATTTTCAGTCATTCGGTAATCCTGGTGAAATGCCGTGACATGCCAGGGAATGTCAGGAGACACCGAGGCGATGAAATCCGCTGCGCCCTTGAGTTCGACCTCTGAGTCATTGAAGCCTGGGATCACCAGCGTCACGATCTCTTCCCAGAACCCGCGCTCGTTTACCATCTTCACCGTGTCCAAAATATTTTCCAGTACGCCGCCGAGCTGCCGGTAGTTCTTATCGTTCATGGATTTCAAATCAATTTTGTAACAGTCGGTCCAGGGCCGAAGATAATCCAACACCTGGGGCGTGGCATTGCCGTTCGAGATGAAGGCCGTCTTGAACCCTTCGGGCCTCGCTTTCTTGAATACTTCAACTGCCCATTCGGCGGTAATTAGCGGTTCGTTATAACTGCTGCCGACCATGGCGGCGCCATACGCTTTGGCCATCGCCACCAACCGGTCCCCTGAGACAATTGTGGGCGAAGTTCCAGCCGAATCGTCGCGCAGTGCTTGCGAAGTCAACCAGTTCTGGCAATAGCCGCAATGCAGATCACAGCCGAGCATGCCGAAAGTCAAGGTGTCGGAACCCGGCAGCACATGGAAGAAAGGCTTTTTCTCAGTAGGGTCGCATGCGAGCGCCGCGACGTAGTTCATCGGCACTCGAAGCTGACCACCCTCGTTGAAGCGCACTTTACAAATGCCGCGTTTCCCCTCCTTAATCAGGCAACGATGCCCACAGGCGTAACACTTGAGCGCGTTGGCAGGAAGAAGCTCCGTTAGCTCTGGCGCACCTTCGGCAGTCAAGCCATCGAGGACCTGTGCTAACGGGCCGGATTTAGTACTAATTGGCATCCCTGTTATCAGAAATTGCTGGCGGCTTAAGCTTTGCGTTCGCCACACATCCCGGAGGATGTAAGTTAATATCCGTGGGCGAGCGTTGCGCGACGCCCACGGATAGGCGAAGGAAAAATGCCTGACCCTGAAAAGGTTACACTTCCAGAACTCTTTGACCCTTTCAGGGTCATAAATTTTTTCTCCGATCCTCCGTGCGCGTCGCGCAACGCTCGCCCACGGCTATTGACTTTAATCCCTTCGGGATTCGAAAACACGTTGAATCGACCTCAAGCTCAAACTGACCATTACACAGAGATTGCTGCAATAGCAGAATTTCATTGAGGGAATTATACTGCTTAGGATGTCAGTAGTCAGTTGTCAGTTGTTCGTGCTTTGTACTTGGTGCTTTGTACTTTGAACTCCCCATCACCAAGTGGTGCTAGGGGCAGGGGGCAATCTCAATTACACATCTAAGTACAAAGCACAAAGCACAAAGTACAAACTGACAACTGACCACGGACAACGGACCCCTATGATCATCGAAGAGCTGACCGTCACTGCATTCCAACAACACACGCGCATAGTTGGTTGTGAAAAAACCCGGCGCGCGATCTGTATCGATCCAGGCGACGATTCTGAAAGTATCGTGCGGGCGATCGACAAGCACGGCTTCAACCTGCAG
>JBGTLM010000139.1:0-39125 GCA_041744135.1 Pyrinomonadaceae bacterium | reverse complement strand
ATCATTTATCCAGACACGAACTTCGTCCTGTTTACTTACGACCTGGCGGGCCGCCGGACGAAGATCAAAGATCCGCGCGGCAATGAAACCACCTTCGCATTTGACGCGACCTACCGGGTGACCAGCGAAACCAACGCCGCGAACAACGTTACCAGCTACGCGTACGATGCGATGTCGGATCTGACGGGCATGACGGACGCCCTCAACCGCACCACGAATTACCTATATGACGATTTCAACCGGCTGACGAAGATCAAGTATCCGGAAGCAACTGCAGGAGCGGGAAGGCTGGAGGAAAACTTTACTTACGACCTGGCGGGCAATGTCCTCACCAAAACGGATCAAGCCGGCCGCGTCACCAGCTTCGCTTACGATAGTTCCAACCGGCTAACAAGCACCACGGATCCGGCACTCAAAGTCACGACCTACGAACATAACGCTCGTTCGCAACAAACAGCCGTTGTTGATGCGCTTAGCCAGCGCTACGAATTCGTTTATGATGCTCTCAGCCGCGTTACTCAAGAGAAGAAAGGCACAGCGACGAAGTCCTTCGCGTACGACGGAGCGGGAAACAGAACCCAACGGACCGACTACAACAGCGCCGTTACCAATTACACCTACGACGCTCTCAATCGGTTGACGATCATCAGCTATCCCGACACTACTTCGGCAACTTATGGGTACGACGTCCTCTCGCGTCTGACCACGGCCACGAATCCGAGCGGTACCGTAACGATGACATATGACAATCGCGGTCGCGCCAGCTCTGTCACGGATGTTTTTGGACAGGTGGTCGGCTACAGTTATGACGCGAACTCAAACCGCACGCAATTAAATCTGAATGCCGCACCCAGCGCCACTTACCAGCACGACGTCATCAATCGTCTGACTCAACTTGCGGACGGCGCGAGTCTGAATACGACTTTCGGTTATGACGCCACGGACAAGCTAACCTCGCGCACGCTACCGAATGGCGTCGTCACCACTTCTCAATTCGACGGTCTCGATCGCCTCACCCGCCTGACACATGCAAAGACCGGCAACACGCTTGCTGATTTTCAGTATCAATTCAACGCCGCGAGCAGCATCACGCAGATGATTGATGGTGCCGGCTCGCACAACTACAGCTATGACACGCGCGACCGGCTGACAGCAGCAACTCATCCAAGCCAGACTAACGAGAGCTACACGCTCGATGACGTGGGCAATCGCACTGCTTCGCATCAGGGCGCTAGTTATTCGTACCAGTCCTTCAACCGACTCGTCACCGCCAACTCATCCAATTTCGGTTACAACGCAAACGGCAATCTCACTTCCAAGACTGATGCGAGCGGCAGTTGGACTTACACCTGGGATTATGAGGATCGCCTGAAGCAGGCGAGCAAATCAGGTGGCGTGACAGTCACCTATGCTTACGACGCCTTGAACCGTCGTGTTCAGCGCACGAGCAGTGCTGGCGGCACCACGAAGTTTGTTTATGACGGTGCTGATGTCGTGCGCGACCTTGATGGCAATGGCGCCACCATAGCGGATTACTTGAACGGCCCCGGCATCGACGACAAATTGCGTCAGATCGTCGGCGTCAGTGCTTCCTATTTCGTTACCGACCATCTGGGCAGCACCCGCGCACTTGCAGACGCGAGCGGAAACGTGGCTTCTAGTTTCGGTTACGACTCATACGGCAACATGACGAGCGGCTCGGCTCCAACGCGCTACACCTACACCGGCCGAGAGACTGACGCTGACACGGGCCTGATTTACTACCGCGCCCGCTGGTATGATCCGCAGCAGGGAAGGTTCATTTCAGAGGACCCGATTGGATTCAACGGTGGCAATAACTTCTATGTCTATGTTGAAAACAATCCGGTCAACTTCATTGATCCACTCGGACTTCAGAAGGCCTGTTGTAATAAGAGTTGGTCGGAATGTTGGGCTCAGTGCATCGAGACGCACCGGCTGGATAATCTGCTACCAGTCGCCATATCGGCACTTCCAAAACGAGTACTGCCACCTTTTCGAGTTGTACAACCTTCTCAGCGGCTAACCACAGTATTGAGTTCAGCGGGTAATCTGCTCCGGAATTCGGCTCCCAGTTTAGCAGAGGATCTTCGTGGCATTGGTAGAAGCTTCTCTCGAGTCGGAACCCCGTGGCTGGTGTTTGAAGGCTTCTATGATCTGGGAATTATCGGTTCGTGTGCCGAACTCTGTCACAGAAATCCGTGCAACTAATCTAAGCCCCTTCCCTTGGTAATTGACTCGGAGAACGTTATGAACGCAACTTTGTGGTTACTACTTGGTGTTGCGGCTCTTGCCGCGGGATCGACACTGTTCAAAAGGCGCAAGGTCAAAGAGCTTCCCGATATCTCGGATGAAGATTTCATTGGTCTTTACAGCGTGGCATTTGACGGTTCGGATGGGAAAGAGATCGAGGAGAGAAAGGCAATCGCTAAGTGTTTAGGAATTCCTCCTCGGAAGCTATCGCCCAGCCAAACTTTTAAGTCCCTTTCAAAGTACACGGGTTTCATTACCGAGTACGAGATTGGAATGAGTGATCTCGGGGACGAACTCGCCCACATTTTCAAGCAAGCTGGTTGGGAAAACCCAGATCATTTTCCGGAAACAGTAGGCGAATTGATTCATGAAATGATAAAGGCAAAGCAGAAATCAACGAATTATGATCGACCGTCTCATGATATGTAGACTGATACAAGTGAAACTGCTTACTACGAATCCCAAGACGGTTGGTTATGTGCATGTTGCCTAGCGAATTTTGTACACAAGTAACACACTACTAGCGAGAGTCGCGGCAGGACTGTTTTAGCCAAAACCATGAATATCTCAATTGAAATGAAAATGGAGACCAATTCGACAGAATCAAGACAGAAGGCGGAGAATTTATCTTGATAGGGACGGGCTCGACTTCCTTTCGTCACAACTCTCTTTCTTAAAAGATAGAAAGACGGATCATGTTCACCTCATGACTTCAGCATGGGGAGAAGGTGAATTAACTGGTGGACTGAGCGACGCAAGGTTTGCCTGTCCATCACCTGCGTGTCCTTGTGGTAAATGAATAAATCATCGAGCCGGGAAACAGCCACGAAATGGTCCCCTTACAATAGGCCTTCCAACGGAGCCTGTCGTAGGAAGCGGCAAATTTAATGGGAGTGGTCCAGTATTGTCTGGCGCACATGAGGAATTGTAGTCTGCGTATCTCTTGATATTGAACAGTCAACCGGGTGACCAGCACCGTCGACCCGGCGCTTAAGTCAACGGGCTACGAATACAATGCTCGCTCGCAACGAACGGCGATTGATGGCGCCGGCGCGCACAACTACACTTACGACACGCGCGACCGGCTGACAGCGGCTACGCATCCGACTCAAACAAACGAAAGTTACACTTTGGATGACGTCTGCAACCGCACGGCTTCGCATCAGGGGTCGAGCTATTCGATCTGTCCTTCAACCGACTCGTCACCGCCAACTCATCCAATTTCGGTTACAACGCAAACGGCAATCTCACTTCCAAGACGGATGCGAGCGGCAGTTGGACTTACACCTGGGATTATGAGGACCGCCTAAAGCAGGCCAGCAAATCCGGTGGCGTGACAGTCACCTATGCTTACGACGCATTGGGCCGGCGTGTTCAGCGGACGAGCAGTGCTGGCGCCACCGCGAAGTTTGTCTATGACGGTGCTGATGTTCTGCGCGACCTTGATGGCAATGGCGTCGCGATAGCGGATTACTTGAACGGCCCCGCCATCGACGACAAACTGCGCCAGACCGTCGGCGGCATCGCTTCCTACTTCGTTACCGACCATCTCGGGACCACGCGAGCCTTAACGGATTCGAGCGGCAATCTCACTTCCAGTTTGAGTTACGACTCCTATGGCAACCTAACCACCGGCTCCGCATCGACACGCTACACGTACACTGGTCGCGAACTCGACTCGGAGATGGGGCTGATGTACTACCGCGCTCGTTGGTATGATCCGCAACAGGGAAGCTTCATCTCTGAGGACCCCATTGGATTCGACGGTGGATTGAACTGGTTTACATACGTTGGGAATGATCCCATAAACTACGCTGACCCGAGTGGTCTAAGCGGAGGCCGTGGGCCAGGCCACAGTGTCTCCCTGAGAAGAGATCCAAGGAAATGGCTTGAACGATTCAAAGGACGCCGCGGGAGGAATAGGGGAGATAAGCCTGGTGAAGATGAACAGCTTCGAAATCGGTGTCGCGAACTAGAAAAATGGTTATTAGCTCTTACAATGGTCTCCTTATCAGAAGCCGATTTACATCGGAACCTGCTCAACCAGTATGACTGGTGTCGCAAGAAATTCCCAAGTGCATGCAAAGATCCGGCGCTTGATCCCCACCCAGCGGGTTCTCAGTCCGAGGAGCCTGCAACGAGTACGAGTCAGAATCGAAGTTGGGAAGGCGGAGAGTTTGATGCCGTACCTCGTTGGGATGACGGGACACCGCTTGACCCCGCTAGGCATCCTGACGCTTATCGCGACCATCGCGCAAGACGCGCGGCTGGATATCGGGGCCCTTCTATCTTTCCAGTTAATCCCGCATCGCCGCGATTTCCTGAGGTTGCTCCTGTTCGCATACCCGTTCGTCCAGTCTTCGTCCCGTAGAACCATCTTTACGTTTCGGCCGGTTGCAGAGAGCAATTTTTGAATGATGAGGTCAAATAACTATGTCGAAGGCGGAAGAATTGTTCAATCGGGCTTACAACTTGAGTGTAGTTGAAGAAAAGCACCATGAGGCAATTGACTTATGCCGAAAGGCACTAGAGGTCGAACCCGAAAATTACCGAGTTCTCGTCTACTTGGGAATGCTCTTGTGTGATCATGGAACAAATGAGGAAATGAGCGAAGGCCGTCAACAATTTGTTGAGGCGGTTAAAAGGGCCAGCAGCGTCTCGGTCATATGCGATGCAGGATTTGAAGAGTCTGCTATTCACCACCTGGGAATTTGGGAATGGAGCCAGGGGAACTACGAGAACGCGCGTCTCTTCTTTCTAACTGACTTCTTAATTTGCAAGAGTAAGGAGTCGTATATGTACTTCTTTGAGCTTCTTGACGACAGTCTTGGTGCTGACATGAAGGTTCTCTTGAGCAGTATATCTCAGGACGGCGGACAGGTGTGAAGCGCGCGACTAACCCGTACTCGGAGGGAGCTTAAAGTGTATTTTGATGGGCGAGAACTACAGCCATCTGCGGAGCGTGTATTGTCAACCGAGCTAGAGGAAGGCGAAGTTTATTTCGCGCTTAACTTTGTTGATGATGAAATGCTTATCCCCATAATGGAAACGCTCGTATTCGTGGGGAAAAACCTCGAGCCCGACGATGTCGGACAAGTGTATTTCCAGGATGTGGAATCGTACCTCGAAGGCGTCCGTTATGGTTCGGCCTCGGAAGATGATTTGGCAAAGTTCGAGAGCGGTTCAGAGAATGAGGTGCGCCATATCTTTCACTATGAACAGGCGCTGGAGGGTTTGATGCGGTGTTCGCTCAAGCGTAAAGGCAGGAAGCTGGAGTGATTCTTGGTTACGGCTACGATCTCTATCTCACGTTCAATGATTGGAATTCATTCATCCATGTAGCCGCCCTTGACGCAGAAATCGTATTGTCCTGGTCTCTTCGCAAATCCCGCGTTATGAGAGTAGATCGTGAATGGTAGGGCGGCGGCTTGCGATGTCAGCCAGTCACGATACTAACCGGTTCACGTGGGATTCCAGATCGGGAACTAGTGGACTGTAACGGTTAGTTTGCAAGTGACCACCATGAGACTAACGATCATATTCAGGAACAAGTCTGTGCAGTTTGGCCGACGTGCCACTAGCAATTCAACTGTTACAGTCCACTAGTTTGACAAAAAAACCTCAAACGATGAGCAGCCTTAGACGGCGACGATGGCGATCTTGTTATGGTTAGCCAGCTCGATCAAATCTTCGCGATCAAACATCAACGTCTTGCCTGCGGAAATGCATAGGCAGGTGGCGCCGGACTCAACCATAGCTTCGATCGTGGGCACGCCAATCACAGGCACGTCGAAACGCATGTCCTGCGCAGGCGTAGCTAACTTCACCACCGTCAGCCTCCCTCCGGCAAGGTTGAGCCGTCTTCCGCGCATCAAATTGGTTAATCCGCGCACTAATCCGCCTTTCCCGGCCTGACGTGGGCGAGCTTTTCCAAGGTTGCCGATGTCTTTGCCGGCACCTTCCAGCCCCTGTGCCGCTGACTGAGTAGCCAGCGGCTCATCTGAGCCTCCTTGAGTTAAATCGCCCGCGCGGCGGATGGTAGCGTCAGTTCCTTCCATTGCTTCGATCGCCACGCAGGCCTTTCCACGCACGACTACTGTTTGACCCAGGTCGAGCCGGGCGACTTCGCGAACGATCTCCAAACCGTATTCGATGTCTTCAAGCTCGCGGGCATCAGGTTCGCGCCGGGTCAGTGTCCCAACCTGAGGAAGAGAGTCTTGAAGAAAATAAGTGGAATCAATCAGCTCGATGCCTTCGCTACTGAGTTCCTCGGCGACTGCTCCGATTAGTGAATCAGTGTTGCGCCGGGGAAGCTTCAAAAGCATTTTCAACATGCGTGCGTCGGGCACCGCGCGGCTGAAGATTTGAACATGCTTTACCTGTCCAGCCATGATGGCTTTTTCCACTCCTTCGCTCTTAAGGAAGCGAATCATCTTCCCCAGTTGGCCAATGCCCACCCATTGCACCCGGTCCGCGATGCGCTCGATTTCCCGATCAGTCTCCTCATGAATGGCGACGACGGAAAGATCAGCGCCCGCACGCCGCGCGCCTTCGAGCACGAGCAGAGGAAATTTGCCGTTACCGGCGATTAGTCCGTAGCGCATTGGGAAAGTACGAAGTATGAAGTATGAAAGGCTCCGCCGCGCAGGGGCAAGGTCTCACCCAAGGACTGCGGCAGGTAAAGCTACGAGAGCATGCAAAGGAGTAACAACTGAGACGTCAGACTCCGTCATCCTTCCGCCTTACTTAATTACGCCTCGTTGAGAAGTCTCAATAAACCGAACGAGCTCCGCTACTTCCTGGCAATCGGGATTCAATTCCCTGATCTGCTCAAGGGCCTGCGAGGTGTTTAGTTTGGAGGAAAGCAACAAGCGAAAGGCGTGATGTAGCGACTTGATGACGTCTCCGGAATAACCACGTCGCTTCATGCCGGTAGTGTTCAAACCAAAGCAACGGGCATGATTACCGACGGTCAACGCAAAAGGCAGAGCGTCTTTGACGACGACTGAGTAGCCCCCTATATAAGCTTCACGGCCGACCCGGCAAAACTGATGAACGCCTGAGTAGGCACCCACATTTGCGCGATCCTCAATAGTTACGTGCCCGGCAAGCGTGGCGGCATTTGCCATGATCACACTATTCCCGAGTATGCAGTCGTGAGCAATATGCGCCTGCGCCATGATCAAACAATCATCACCTGTTTGCGTGAGCATGCCGCCGCCGGCGCTACCCCGATGGATCGTCACGAATTCGCGGATATGGTTGCGCTTCCCTATGCGTGTCTCCGCCGGTTCCCCTTTGTATTTCAGATCCTGCGGGGCAAGACCGATGGAGACAAAAGGGAAAACCTGGCTCCCGGCGCCAATGGTCGTCCTGCCGTCCACAACGCAGTGTGACTCCAGACGAACGCCGTCGCCCAATACCACTTCATCGCCAACTATCGAATACGGCCCGATGTGGCAGTCGCGACCAATGCGCGCACGGCCGCTGACAACAGCAGATGGATGAATGTTTGCAGGATGAGTGGCAGTAGACATGTCTTAAGAAATGGGGAACAGGGGAAAAGGGTAAATGGGAAACGGGAAAAAGCAGAACCGATCTCTCAAAAGTCTCGGAATTGATCCCAATGTTCTCGCCTCCCCTGTTTCCCCCTTACCCCATTGCCCTTTTCCCCGTAGCTTTCAGACGGCGGAGCCTCGATCCGCGATCATGCTCATGATGTCGGCATCAGCTGCAAGTTGGCCATCGACTGTAGCCTCACCGCGCATCCGCTGTACGCGCGAACCCATGCGCATGGCAGTCACCTCCAGAATCAAGGTGTCGCCAGGCACCACCGGGCGCCGAAACCGGGCTTCTCTGATGCCAGTAAACAAAACCAACTTCTGATCACGATCTTCAATTTCTCGTAGAGCCAGGACGGCCCCCACCTGAGCCAGCGCCTCGACGACCAGCACTCCCGGCATCACCGGCGCCCCGGGAAAGTGGCCCTGAAAAAACGGTTCGTTGATGCTGACCTGTTTCACGCCCACGATTCGTTCGCGCGGAATGAGTTCGATAATTCGGTCTACCAGGAGGAAGGGATAACGATGCGGCAGTAATTTCTGGATCGCTTGCGAATCAAGAATGGTTTCCATGGGTTGCTAATAGGCAATAAAAAGACGCGGGACGCGGACTTTGGCCGCATCACCGCGCCTGCAGAATCTGGATGCCGCGCCGAAAAACCTATTTAGGAGGCGCAATGGATGCGGTCACCGGATTCTTGCTGTTGAAGTCGTTGATAAAAGCCCGCGTGACGTCGATGCTGTCTGCGGCATAGACGACCGGGACCTGGGTGCCATCGATGATTACGTTAATTCCGCGCTGCTTGGCAAAAGCTTCCAGGCCTTTTTTGATCTCGTCCTCAAGGGGAGAAAAAATCTCGCCGCGCCGCTTGGTGTAGGCAGCCTGAGCATCCTCACCCTTGCGCTGGAGATCCTTATTCCACAGCTCGAGTTGTTCGACTTTCTGTTGCAGTGCCCGCGGCTCCGCAACAGTTTTGGTCTTATCAACCTCTTCCTTGAGCTGAGTGATCTTTTGCTGTAGCTGCTGTAACTCAGTCTGGCGCGGCTGAAACTCGCGGTTCAAATTGCTGAGCACAGTGTTGAATCGGGCGATACCGGTCTTGGGATCCAGAAACGCATCCGAGTAGATAAGAGCGATCTTGCTCTCTGGCAGGGCGGCGCCTGGCTGTGGCGTTGCAGCCGGTCCAGCCGGTCGCGTCTGAGCCAGCACGGGAGAAACGGCCAGAGCGGCGACAAAAGCGACGGCGGCAATTAAGCGATCTATCTTCATAACTTTTTGAAATACTCCTTACATTAAAAGGCGATTGGTGAACTACACATTAAAAGGCGATTGGTGAACTACTTAGTTGTTCATCCCGCCGCCATGGTTGGCCTTATAGATCAAAAGGTACGCCCGACGCTGAAACGTATGACTCTCTTTTTTTCATTAAAGGCGAATGGAAATCCATCAATGAACTGGTTTGGCCTGGCGTTGGGATTATACGCAAAGATTAGGCGGAACGGTACGTTGAGCACGGGCACCTGCACGCGTACCTCCATTCCAAGGCTGGTTCGGAAGTCGCCAAACTTGTCAAAAAGACCCTGCGACAAGCGCACGGCAGTGTTGGTCTGGGCTTGCCCGCGCAGAAACACCTGTTGAAACCCGAATGGTAATCCGGTATTTGGGTCAAATGATCCGAGGTTCTGTGCGGCGTCCAGCTCCTGGGTCGTCACCAGTCGGCGGTCGCGCATGACCAGCCCCAAATTGCCGGTAAGGGCGAGTTGTGAATTCAAGTTGCAGGCCGCCAGCGTAGACAAGCTCACGGGTGTAAAGGCGGCACCCAGGCGAGGGCAAGAAATGAAACCCACAGTCCGCAGAAATGGATCGTCGTCCAGGAAGTTACTTGAGAAAAACTGATCGCCCTTAGAGCGGATGTTGAAAGAGCTTCCGATGTCAGCAAATGCGGCGAGGCCCACGACATTTCCTATTACAGGTACTCGATACTCAAAGTTGCCCAGCAGTTGGGTATCCCCGCCGATAGAAGTAAAGGAGCGCGGCAACCCGGCGACATTGTTGCCGGTGACTCCGGTAAAGACCCCTATGTCGGCCACTCCCGCCGGCACTCCTGCAATGGGAGCCGGAGCTCCAATTGCGGTAGAGGAGACGACCACATTGCGCGAAGTAATGAAGGTATCGAGCGGCACAATCGGACTGATGGAACGAACGTTATAACCGCGGATCGTAAACTCGTCCCCCAGAAAAAACCGTTCGAAGATTGGAACCCCATCGACAAAGGCGAGAGATTGCGAGTTTCTCACCTTCGGCGATATGGCAAAGCTGCCAACGGTTCCCGCCAAAATGCGGAAGCCAAAGACTTCTGGCCGTTCCGATTTCTTCCGCCGCACGGGAAAGTACTGAGTGAAGGAGAGCGTCGGTTGGTAGGTGCGGACGTCGCCTCCCAAACCAGCCAGCGCGACAGCGAGCGAAAGTTCACGACCCGAGGTCGGATCGACACTGGCGTTACGTGTGTCGTAACTAAAACTCCCAGTGATCCGGCTAGTGATGATGTTTGGCTGGGCGTAAATCACTGGGATAAAACGATCAGGATTGTCGGTTCGGTTAACCTGAGGATCCGTCACGCTGGTTGTTGAAAACTGATATGACGCTCCAACTCGCGAAAATTGGGTGAAAGGTCGTTTACGGTAAAACTCCGAGAGCGGCGCGCTCAAGAAGATGGACCCCCCGTATGAATCGCGCGTGAACAGGTTTTCCTCGTTAACATTTAGGAAGTCGATTGTTGAACCGGAGAGACCTTGCTGAGCGTCAAGATTCTGAGAAAGAAATGTACCTTCACCGAAGAACTTCTGACTGAAAGCAAAGATCGAAAAGCCCGCAGTGATAGGCCGGTTTTTGATATATGGCTCTGTAAACGAAAACTGGATAGACCGTTGGCGATTGCCTGCGGCCAGGTTAACCGAGAGTATTTCACCGCGGCCAAGGAGGTTGTTGGTGGAATATTCGAGTCCAAAGAACGAACCTCCGATGCCCGAGATTCCGCCGTTGAAAGAGATCTGCTGGCGGCCGCGTTCCGTTACCTTCAGGTTGATGTCAACAGTGGCCTCTTCGTCGTTGGTACGGAAGTCCGCGTCTTTGTCTTTATCAATCGGCTCGAAGTAACCACTCTGGTTCAGCTTGACAACTGAATACTCCCAGTAAGACAGGTTGTAGATATCACCTTCATTAATAAGGACTTCGCGACGCATCACGTTATCTCGCGTGAAGGTGTTGCCCACAAACTCAAGGCGACGCAGGGTGAATTGTTTGCCTTCCTCGATGGTCACCACGAAGTCTACGATGCCCTCGTTTGGATTTTGCGGGCTGTCTTTAAAGGTTGGGTTTGGCTCAGCTGCGTATTCAATGAAGCCCTGTGAGCCGTAAAGTTTCTTCAGATTCTCATACAAGGCCTTTCCGATCTTCTCACCGTTGGCAATGTCGCCCTTGTTAAGTCCAATGACTAGACGGATCTGATCCTCTGAGTAAATCGAGTTTCCCTCGATCTTCATCTCCCCAATACGATAGAGTTTACCCTCCGTTATGGGGATGGTGACGCGAAGTCCTTCGTCCACAGACGAGAGAAATGGCAGCGGGATGAAGAAACCTGTCCGGCGGGGCCCAACTCCTTCAACCCGAGGTTCGCCGTGTCGCGCCTGAAGATAGCCCTTTGAGCGCATGTAGTTGTCTACCACCCGTAGATCGACCTCGAGCTTCTCGCGATCGAGAATGTCCTGACCCTTGAAGCGGCTAATTAGCCCGGCTTCCTTAACATATTTCATGGCGCCGCGAAGCTTGCCATCGCTGAAGACGGTGTTGCCTTCGAATTGAACGTCCACGACGCGAACGCGATCTCCCTCATTAATCACGAATGTGATGGCGCGCGAAGTTGCTGAAACTTCTTCGCGCTTTTCCTCAACAGTGGCGTTTGGATGTCCCCTTGCGGCCAGCAGTTCCTTTAGCACACGGATCCCGTTGCGGACTTTGACGGGATCGTAAATGCTTTCCTTGGAAACCCCTACGCGTCTTTCGCGAAAAGCCTTGAGCACGTCAGACTCCGCCACGCTTTTTAAGCCTTCAAACTGAAGATCCCGAATAATCGGCAGCTCTTTGACCTCAAATATTACGTTGACCCCGCCGCGCGCGCCTTCATCGGTCAGGACCCGGGTGTCGGTTTTATCGAAGAAACCCAGTGCCAGGATCGCCTGCAAGTCCCGCTGAATCTGCTCTTCATTGAAGGGATCACCCTGCTTCGTTTGGACGTAATAGAGCACGTCATCCTTTCGCAGGCGACGGTTACCGGTAATATCCACTGATTCAACGAGGCGTTGGTTCGGCTGGGTCTGTTGGGCTTGCGCGCGTTCCGGCGCGGCGATCAAAGAGGCCAGAAAGAAAATTGCGCTTAGAAGGGTGAGCATGAACACGCGATATGAGTGCATTAGCGCCGATTCCCTCTGTGGTTTTTACCGGATCTCAGATACGTCGGGGAGCCTTACGAGTGATAAATTAATGTTTTCGAGAATAAAGGCAAAAAACCAAACACAGGCACCAGCCGAACAAATACAAACTGTCACGCTTGGATTCCCAAGTGTTACTGACTCGTTGCCACACTAGTCCAGCAAAGTCGCGCATTATAACGGCAAAAAAGTCCAATGTCCAAAGTCATTGGGCGCTAATTGACTTTGGATATTGGACTTTTCGCTATTCAGCACCAAACGTCAATGGATCAGTAGGGCATCGTCTGGTGCCTCCACGTCCACCGGACGGTGTGTCAGTTCAACGCCATCGACGTAAATTTCTAACAGCGAAGCCTGGCCGAGTTGACCCTGAATCAGAGCCTCCGAGAGGGGGTCTTCCACATGCTTTTGCAGCGCACGGCGAAGTGGGCGGGCGCCGTAGGAGCGATCGGCGCAAGTTTTATCCACGATCCAGCGCTTCGCCTCAGGCGTAAGCCTTACTTCCAGGCCGTGCCGGGCCATCGTCTTATTCATCTGGTCAACCTGAAGCTGAACCACTTCGAGAAGCTCATCGTCCAATAACTGATCAAAGATGATGATCTCGTCGAGCCGGTTGATAAACTCAGGATTGAAGGTCTGGCGCACCTGCGACATTACCATCTCCTCCATCTTGTCCCGCGATGCTTCGGAAGAGCCCTGGAAGCCCATGGTGCCCTTCTTCTGAATGAAGCGGGCCCCGATGTTCGAGGTCATAATGATAATAGCGTTCTTGAAGTCGATGGCGTTACCGAGGGCATCGGTGAGCACTCCATCCTCAAAAACTTGCAGCAAAATGTTGAAGACGTCGGGATGTGCCTTCTCGATTTCATCAAACAGCAGGACGGAATAAGGCGCCCGCTTGATGCGTTCAGTGAGCTGACCACCTTCCTCGTGTCCCACATATCCGGGGGGAGAACCAATTAGCTTGGAGACCGAGTGCTTCTCCATGAACTCCGACATGTCAAAGCGGATCATTGAACGTTCGCTGCCAAACAGGAATTCAGCGAGAGATCGCGCAACCTCGGTCTTGCCCACACCAGTGGGTCCCAGGAAAAGAAACGAACCCACAGGTCGCAAAGGATTTTTCAAGCCGGCGCGGGATCGACGTATCGCTCGAGCCAGGGCCGAGATTGCCGGACGTTGGGAAACTACTCGCGTATGCAGTTCGCTTTCAATCCGTAACAATTTGCGCGTCTCTTCTTCCTTGAGAGATGTAATGGGGATACCAGTCCAGCGCGCGATTACCTCCTCGACATCATCGCGAGTGACCTCCGCGGCGACGAGGGCATCTTCGTTTGTATCGCGCACACCTGGAGTTTCATCGTAGGAACGCGACCAGTCGGTCAGCTGATTCCAGTCGGCCAGATTGCCCTGTTCCCGCCGAACGCGGAGTTTTACCCGAGCTCCCGCCTCGTCGATCACATCGATAGCTTTATCCGGAAGAAATCGATCAGGAATGTAGCGATGGGACTGGTAGACAGCCGCGGTCAGAGCGTCGTTGGTGTAGCGAACCTGATGGAAACTCTCGTAACGTTCGCGCACTCCAGCTAGGATCTCCACCGCTTCCGCTTCTGAAGGTGGCGGCACCTTGACCGCCTGGAAGCGCCTTTCAAGCGAGCGGTCTTTCTCGATCGACTTGCGGAACTCGGAGGGGGTGGTGGCCCCAATGCATTGAATCTCACCGCGTGACAAGGCCGGTTTCAAAATATTCGCTGCGTCCAGTGAGCCCTCGGCCGACCCAGCTCCCACCAGCGTGTGCAGCTCGTCGATGAAGACAATGTACTGAGGGTTTTCGATCAACTCCCGCATGATTTGTTTTAAACGCTCTTCAAACTGGCCGCGATACTTCGTGCCAGCCACAATCAGCGAAAGATCTAGTGAAAGGATTCGCTTGTTCTCAAGGAATGAAGGAACGTCGTTATGGACGATGCGCTGGGCAAGGCCCTCGACAATCGCCGTTTTTCCTACGCCGGGTTCACCGATCAGAACGGGATTATTTTTAGTGCGTCGGCAAAGTATCTGCACTACCCGCTCTATTTCAGCTTCACGCCCGATCAATGGATCAAGTTTATCGTTAGCAGCGTCCTCAGTGAGATCCCGGGAAAACTCTACCAGGTGAGGTGTGTCTTTCTTCTGTGCACCGCGAGTGTCCGCTCCTGACTGCCGCGCTATTTCGTCCCGCACAGCGTTTAGCCGGAGACCCCGTTCATAAAGAATTTCAGCGGCCATTGAGCGCTCTTCCCTCAAAAGTCCAAGTAAGAGATGCTCGGTGCCAATGTGCCTATGTTGAAGCCGGTCGCTCTCTTCATGAGCGTAGGCGAGCACTCGCTTCGTTTCCGGTGCCAGGGGCAATTCAACGGAAGTGGAAATCTTTTCCCGCAACAGTGTGCGACCTTCGATCTCCTTGCGAATAGACTCAATTGAAACCTGCGCGCGTGGGAAGAAACGCCCGGTTAAGGTCTTGTCTTCGCGCATCAGTCCCAACAGCAGATGTTCCGGCTCGATTGCCGGCGCTCCGAATTGAGAAGCCTCGTAGCGCGCGAAGAAAATTACGCGTCGCGCTTTTTCGGTGTAGCGTTCAAACATTGGGCGTAAGACTCTTTCTATGATTGCCGAGCCGGGCGGCAGTAACGACCGAACGGCATGTGGCTGCATTATAACCCATCAGGGAAGGCGCCAAGAAATCATTGTTGGTTTCACGAGGATAAAAGTCCTAACCGGACAACTATTTCAGACCCTTCCAGATTACTGCAGTCTTCCATCCTTTAGAACCAGAATACGGTCGCAGAGTTGTGCCAACCGTTCATTGTGTGTGGCCAGTAGCACAATCGCGCCGCGGCTACGGGCGTAGGCAACCAGCGTTTCGCCAATCTCTCCAGCAAAAGACGCGTCTAGATTGCCGGTAGGCTCATCCGCTATAACCAGCGAGGGCTGAGTAATTAACGCTCGGCAGACAGCAACCCTCTGTTGCTCACCACCGGAAAGTTGCCCCACGGGTTGGGCGACCCGGCTGCCCAGGGCCAGGTTTCCCAGGGACTGAATTGCCTGAGTCATAGCCTCGCGGCGGCCCTTTCGGCCGATCATCAGCGGCAAAGCCACATTTTCGGCAGCGTTCAGATCGGAAAGCAGATGGTGAAACTGAAAAACGAGGCCGATGTGACTACTGCGGAACTTGGCAAGCGTTGCCGGCGAAGCGCTGGTAATTTCAAGCGGGCCCAAGGCAATTCGCCCGTGATCCGGCTCTTCGAGGCCAGCGATTAAGTGCTGCAACGTCGACTTGCCCGCCCCTGACGCGCCCATGATAGCCACTGCCTCGCCCGCGTCTGCGCCAAAGGAGACTCCCCGCAGTACCTCAAGTCTTTCGCCCGCGGGGGACGAAAAACTCTTTCGAAGATCCGTGACGGATAGTCCAAGGTCCAAAGTCCAAGGTCCAAGGTCTTGATCTTTGTGTTGGTCTTTGTCTGTGACATTGCCTGTGACATTCACCTGGCGATTTTCGACCGAGGACATTGGACGTTGGACTTTGGACATTGGACTAAGGCCTTGGACTAATCGGCATCTCTAAGCATTTCCACAGGCCGGGTCCGCACAGCCGCATGAGCAGGGTAGATAGTCGCTGTCCAGCTGAGTATGAAAGCCACCAGGGCCGCCAAAAGGACGTCGCCAGGTTCTGGGTGAAAGGGCACGTAGGTGATCGAATAGACATCAGCCGGCAAACTGACGAGTTGGTACCGGTTGCCAACCAGGCACGCCACGATTCCGAGGGATACGCCCAGAACCGCTCCGAGGGCTCCGATGATGGCGCCCTCAATCATAAAAATCGCTCTGATGCTTTTGCTGTCCGCGCCGATGGCACTGAGTATCCCGATGTCCCGACGCCGTTCCACTACAACCAGGATCAGTGTAGTTGTGATATTCAGAGTGGCTATCAGAACTATCAGGGCAATGATGAACAGCCCCATCCGCCTTTCGAGCGCCAGGGCATTAAATAAAGGTCGGTTGGCTTCCTCCCAATCGACGGTCGTGTAGGAACTTCCCAAACTGGCGCGGATGTCCGCGGCGACCCGCCTGGCATCGTAGATATCCCCCAGCTGTAGGCTGATCACGGACGCAGATTGAGGCGCTCCGGAGAATTCGGAAGCGACGTCGAGGGGCAGATATATCCAAGTCGAGTCGTATTCAAAAAGTCCCGAGCGAAAGATCCCGGCCAGGCGCACATTTCGCTTGACTGGATTGACGGTCTCCGAATTCGTGTTAGCCGAGATGATCTGGGCGATCTCGCCAACCTGGAGCCCTGTTCGTGCTGCCAATTCTGAACCAATAAGAACGGTGGGCAAATCTTCGGGCCTGCTTTTGCCCTCAACGATTGCTGCCATGGACCCTTCGATGACGGAGTCCTTAACTTCATTGAGTGCCTGCTCCGAGTTCTTATCCAGACCGCGAAGCACGGCGTAAGCAGCACCTCTTGACCCGACCAGCATAGCGCCGTCGTAGCTTGTGGCCGCGGTACTAGTAACGCCGGGAGTTGTTTTGATCCGCACCGAGAGGCTTCGGTAGTCACTGATGGGCCGGCCATCAGCCCGCATAACATTTATGTGAGCGGTCCCGCGCAGAATCTTTTCGCGCATCTCATCACGAAAACCGTTGGCTAAAGCGAGCGCCACAATAAGGGTGGAAACGCCCATGCCAATTCCCAGGATGGCTATCACTGCGGTCACCCGCGCCAGCCTCCTATTGCGGCGGGATCGGAGATAACGTAAGGCGAGAAATAGTTCGTAGGGCATTGCTACTTACGAGCTTCAGCTGATGTTGAATACTAATACGCTCGTCCTGGAGGACACTTTTTTGTATCTTCCGGTCTGTTTTCCGGCAGCAACCTCTTAAGGTCCGGGGCATCGGTGGCAGAGGTGTCTGTTGCCGGCCTCAACTCGTAGATAGCTGACGCTACCCGTTTGAAGCGAAAACGCTTTTCGAGATCGACGATCGCTGGAGTTTCTTTCCGCTGCCAGCCACACGGCAACCACCACCGCGGATCAGCGTCAATAAAAACTCGGCGTCCTTGAGTCAGGTGTTCCTCAATGATCGGAACGAGGTTCTCTCCCGGCCAGCCGCCGCCCGTACCGATGGTTTCCCATTTGCCGGCGCCGATCGCTTTCCAATATATGACGGCGATCGTTTGGGCTCCCGAAATCATGACTGCGTCGGGCGGCACCTTAATCAGTTGCCCGCGATAATCTTTGCTCATCGCCCGCCTCTCGATGAATTCCTGGCTTAGCGGTCGGATTAAGAGGCCGAATACTATTCCCAACCCTACGAGTACTGCAAAACACGAAGCGAAGGCTAAACGCGCGCTCCCTAGAAGTCGCGCCAAGACGCGAATCAGGTAGTCGGCGGTTAAAGGCGCCAACGCCGGCAGACCGGCTAGGAAATAGCGCCAGTTAATCGTTGTGCTGTAGTTCATAAAGAGTAAGAGGTCGGCAAGCAAACCCATCAACCCGAGTAACAATAGTGGCGAAAGTTTGCGTCGACGCCATTCGCGGGCAGCGGCGAAAGGAAGCGCCAGAAACACTAGAGGCGCGCTGATAAAAAAGTACATCACATAAGGCACGACGTTGCGGATGCCGACGGGGTGGCGCGCCGATTCCTTGCCCATAGACTCGCGCCAACCGAACCAACTGGTCCGATAGTGCGAATCGGTGAGAAACCAGTAGCCAAACCAACCTCCGGCCAGTAAGAGAAATATGACGAGCGAGAGTGCTATGAGAGCCAGCTCACGTCGGCGCAGGTTCCAACCCAGAGCGAATGGCGCCAGCGCCAGCCACACCGCATAAAACCCCATCGTCTCGCGGAGGTTAACTCCCAGCCCCAGCAGAGCGGCGCCGATTACCAGCAGCGAGGTTCGGCGCTGTTGGATCCCGCGGAGATGAAGGATCAAAGCGACCGCAAGGAGTAAGACGGAAGGGACGTCCGTCATCACCTGACCGCCATAAAGAATGAATATTGGAGAGAAAACTACAAAGAGGACTGCGAGGGTCGCTGAATAGAGGGAACCCGTGACGTCTCGGGCGAGTGTCCAGCAGGCCACCACAGCCAGAGGCACCTGGGCCACCACCGCGTATTTAAAGATCAGGTAAGCTTTCTCCGGCGGCACGTTAAAAAGCGCATGGACCACCTGGTAGAGCACGTGATTGCCGAAGATAAAAAGATTGCGGCCCAGGGCCATGGAGGACGGATATCCGGCCAGCGAGAGGATTGTGTAGTCAATAGCATCCCAATCCCCAATGAAGGGATCAGTAAAGTAGAGCGTTAGCGTGACAGAAATTAGTGCCGGCGGAAGCCACCAGGACCACGCGACCCAAAAGGACGGGAGGGACAGAGCATGCCGTGCCCTTGCCACTGATAAGTGGTTGTGATTAAAAACGTCAGCCGTTTCCGGCGTGCTTGTCGTTTGGCGGGCCCGATTCAACGAGTTGAGTCTCAGCCGACGCTTCCGGCCTTTTCACCATCTTCAGGCGATTGCCCTGCGCATTGTACTCAACTTCATCCATGATGTTGTAGATAAGCAACACCCCCCGACCGGAGGACTTAAAGAGGTTAGCCGGATCACACGGGTCAGGAATGTCCTGGACGTTAAAACCTTCTCCTTCGTCTTCCACCGTGAAACTAGCTCCCTTGGGTGTCAGCTCAGCAGTGATGCGGACGAGCTTTGTGGGGTCGTTCTTATTACCGTGCTTAACTGCATTTACAAAGGCTTCGTCGAGGGCGATGAGAAGATTGGATCTTTCCGGTTTGATCAACCCGAGTTTGGCCACACGCTCCAGTAGATATTGCAACACACCATTCATTAGCGCCAGATCGCTTGGCAGTTCAAATTCGATCTTTTCGTGAATGTGGGGTAGGACCCTGCGGTCGTCAACATATCGAAGTTTGTGAGAAAGAGTTTGTTCCACAATTTCACGGAGCTCGTCTTTGTTGTAGGGCAGCCGGAGGTAGTTGGCCGCGCCCATTTTAAAGGCCTTGATCACATTAGGTTTAGGTCCGTTTGGTGAGACGGGCACGAGCAGGTGTTTGCGTTGAAGTTCGCCAACCGCCTGGGCATTGGGATCCGCGTCTTCGGTCAGATCGCTGATAATTAGATCAAACTGGTCCAAGTCTTCCCAAGCAAGGGCCTCCCCGCGATCGCCGGTACCAGTCACGGCGTGGCCCAAACTGCCCAAAACCTGCTCGAGTTTGGCGCGCAGCTCATCGTTATTATCGACGATGAGAATCCTACGTTTCTGCATCCAAGCTCCAATCTGTCTTAATGTCCGAGGGAGAGAACGGGAACGCACGACCGGCGCTTCCAAAGGTACTTTACGATAGTGCGTCGTGCCGCGTTCGAAATATATCAGAAAGGCACGAAAGAGCTAAACAAACAAAGAGATCTACGATCCACGAAATCCCGCTAAATAGCACTAACCGCTTCGAGTCGGTTCGGGTTGGTTTGTGGATCGCTTAGGTGGTCGGGGCGAGTTTGCCTTAGCCCTTAATCGCTGTCACTCATCACTTATCACTTATTACAGTTCTTAGGCTAGACTACGCCCTCTTCTCACTCATGGCACAGCGCGGAAGACTACAAACAACTCTTGAATTCGCCCTTGCACGCACAATTATCTCTGGGCTGGGGGCGTTGCCGCGTCCGGCCGCGGTTGCTATCGGCCTGCTGTTGGGCCGAATTGCTTACGGGCTGCCCGGAGGATTAAACCGCACCGGGCAACGTAATCTACAGATCGCCTTTCCGGAAAAGAGCGACGCCGAGCGGCAACAACTTCTGCGGGGAAGCTTTGAGAATCTTGGCAGGCTGCTCGGTGAGTTCAGCCAGCTGCCTCACGCTACCCCGGAAGCGCTTCGTAAGCTGATCGAGTATGACCAGGTTGGTTTGTCCTATTTGCGGCAAGCGAAAAAGAATGGTCGCGGAATAATCTTCTTAACCGGCCATGTTGGCTCCTGGGAGCTGCTGAGCTTTGCCTGGTCCGCCCTCGAGTATCCCATCAGTTTTCTGGTTAGACCTATAGACAACTCGCGCGTCGAAGCAATGATCGAGAAGGTCAGAACGCGCTTTGGCAATTGCGCTATCGACAAGAAGAGCGCTGCGCGCCAGTCCCTGCGTGTGCTGCGCGAGGGCGGCACGCTGGGAATTCTTTCCGATCTCAACTCCCATCCAAACGAAGGGGTTTTCGTGCCTTTCTTTGGCAAACTGGCCTGCACCTCGGCGGGTATTGCGACTCTCGCGCTGAAAACCGATGCAGTAGTGATTCCAACTTGCGCCGTCTGGGATAAGCAAAAGAAACGTTATTTCTTTCACGGCGACCCGCCGGTCGAGTTGCTGCGCACGGGCGACCATCGCAAGGATGTCGAACTCAATACCGCGCGCTTTGCTGCGGCCATGGAGAGGATAATCAGGCTTTATCCGGAACAGTGGTTGTGGATTCACAAACGCTGGAAGACGCGGCCGCCCGGGGAGCCGGACCTTTACGAGTAGGGAGAACGGCTGAGCAGGAGCAGAAGGCAGGGAAGGAGCACAGGAGGCAGAGGCAGGAGGAGTGGGGCGATAGAAGGCAACCCTGCCTAGTGTGTTTGCGCCTCTTGCTTCCTGCCGACTGCTCCTGCCGTCCGCCTACTGCCTTCCCGGGCTTTTCGTTATACTCGCTTCAGTTCCAACCAAACTTCATATGCAAGCTTCCGCCGAGCGACAATTCAGGGGTGCGCGTTCCAAAGAGGAAACGGTCGAACGCGCCTATACCTTTGCTGACCTCTCAGCTTATCCGCCGAAGAAGCGCTTTTTGATTAGGACGGCAGACCTCGGCTTCTTTCTTCTCATTAACCTGATTGGCATGACCCTGCGGTTTGAAGTTAACGGTTGGGAAAACTGGGAGGCGGCTTCCCGCGATGGTGGCTTGCCCATCTATACCTTCTGGCACAACCGTGTGTTTCTCGCCACCTACTTCTTCCGGCGCCGGCGTATCGTGGTGATGACCTCAAAGAGTTTCGATGGCGAGTACATCGCGCGGTTCATTCAAAGATTCGGCTATGGCGTGGCGCGTGGTTCGAGCACACGCGGCGGCGTTGGAGCAATCGTTGAGATGGCCCGACTAGTGCGAGCCGGATGCCCGACGGGTTTCACGATCGACGGCCCCAAGGGTCCGAAATACCTAGCCAAGATGGGCGCAGTGCTGCTCGCGAAAAAGACCGGGCAGCCGATCCTGCCCTTCACCATCACGGCCTCCAGTTTCTGGTCAGCCCGGAAGAGTTGGGACCAATTTCAGGTGCCCCGACCCTTTGCGCGTGCTCGGGTAGAAATCGCTTCTCCGATCCATGTTCCGGCCGAAGCCGATGGAGCCGCGCTCTTATCAAAACTGGAGGAATTGCAGCGGGCGCTCGATGAGATCACACACCGCGGTGATCAGTGGCGGGTGAGCTAAGCGGGGTTTTGGAATCTATGGGCGAAGAGAGTTCGCAAGTGATTGTTATTGCCGGGCCAAACGGAGCGGGAAAAACGACGCTTGCTCCTTTTCTCCTGCGCGACACACTTAAGCTGCGGGAATACGTGAACGCTGATCCGATCGCGCTTGGGCTCTCAGGTTTTGACCCGGCAAGTGTAGCCTTCAAAGCCGGCCGGGTGATGATGAATCGGCTGCATGAGCTTGCTGGCCAAAGAAAGTCTTTCGCGTTCGAAACCACTCTCGCTGCCAGATCTTATGCGGCCTGGATTGAAAAACTACGCGGCGAGGGTTACGACTTTCAGCTGATGTTTCTATGGTTGCGAAGTCCTGACCTGGCAGTTCATCGTGTGCGGCAGCGCGTGCGCTCCGGGGGGCATGACGTGGCGGAACAAGTTATCCGCAGGAGATACCATGCAGGGCTGCATAACTTCTGGGCACTTTACCAGCCGTTGGCTGATGCGTGGTCCGTATACGATAATTCAGTCTCATTGGAGCCAGTCTCGATTGCCTCAGGAGGTGCAACGCGTCCGTTGATGGTCCTTGAGACGGATTCATGGACAAATTTCTCCAAGAGCAAACCATGAGCGAAACCAAACCGATTCTGACCAGAGATTTCTTTGCTGAGCACGCGAAAGATATCGAGAAAATACTACGGCACGCCGTCAATCAGGCCCTGCTAATGCACAAGCAACTTGGTAATCCCATTGCTACCTGGAAAGACGGGAGAGTGGTCATCGTCCCGCCCGAAGAGATTGTCATTTTGTCTGATGTCAACTCATCAAAAGAGTAAAGAGGAGCGGCGTTTCCGGGCGGGCCTGGTAGCGCTAGTAGGCCGTCCGAATGCCGGCAAGTCAACGCTCCTAAACCGGCTGGTGGGCCAAAAGCTTGCGGCGGTTTCAAACAAGCCACAGACCACACGCTTCCGGATTCAGGGCGTCATCACCCGACTCGATGGTCAGATAGTCCTGGTGGATACGCCCGGTGTTCACAAACCTGGATACGAGATGAATCGCCGGATGATGTCTACGGTGCAGGACGCACTGCTGGGCGTAGATCTGGTTTGTCTAATTCGCGATGCTTCGGTGAGGACCGGCAATGGGGATCGATTCGTTTTGGATCTGATTCAAAAATCAGACAAACCGGCGCTACTGTTACTCAACAAGATCGACAAACTGGAAGACAAGTCAGCCCTGCTGCCGCTGATCGATTCGTACCGCAACGAATATGAGTGGCGGGAGATTGTGCCCATATCTGCTTTGCGAGGCAGCGCCTTGGATGTGGTGCTTGATCAGATGATCCAGCACCTGCCGGAATCCGAAGCTCTCTTCGGCGAAGACGAGCTTACTGATCAATCGGTGCGCTCAATGGTCGCTGAGATCATTCGCGAGAAGATTCTGCAGACAACGGAAGATGAGATTCCTTACGTCACTGCGGTGGTAACCGAAAAATGGGAAGAGGTGCGCGAGGATTTCACGCGAATCTACTGCGCAATATTTGTCGAGAGGCCGTCGCAAAAGAAGATCATTATCGGCAAGGGCGCGTCACGTTTGAAAGAGATTGGCATAGGCGCACGTATGGAGATCGAGCAGCTTCTGGGCCACCGCTGCCACCTGGAGTTATTCGTAAAGGTCGAGGAGGAATGGCGTAACAAGGAACATCTGCTGGATGAAATGGGAATCGGTTAGTAGGCCACCGTCCTGGCAACCTGCGGAAAATCTAAGACGATCCACGAAAGCACACGAAGCCGCACGAAAGAGCTTATCGAGTCAATTCGTGTGCTTTTGTGGATCATCTTATTCTGGAAGTTTAAAAAGACATTGAACGCTCCGAAAGAACAACAACGGAGATGCTGGTGGTACGGCCTCGATCTAATTATCACGAGCGAAGCGCGCGAGGCTGTTGAATACGCGCTTATGGAGGCTGGCGCGTTAGGTACGGAAACGGAGGAAGGTGACCCTGGTCTTCTCCGCGTGACGGCGTATTTCGATAATGTGCCTGAACGTGAACGCGTTCGAATGGAGCTACAAGAAGCGCTGCGAATTTATAGCCTGCCGTCCTCATCAGTTCGCGATATGAGCGTGCGCGAAGTTGCCGACCAGGATTGGCTTGGCGAGTGGAAGAAAAGCTGGCAGCCGGTGGTAGTGGGAGAGCGGTTCATCATCGCGCCGCCGTGGAGCGAAGTTCGGAATGCTCTCGACCTTGTCGTGATTCGCATCGAACCGGGGATGGCCTTTGGCACGGGCACTCACGAAACCACTCGCCTCTGTCTCGCGGCCATCGAAAAGCATTTTGACGGTGGAAGTTTTCTCGACGTCGGGACGGGCACGGGCATACTGGCAATCGCCGCAGCCAAGCTCTCTCCCGAGGCTCGCGTTGAGGCTTGTGACACTGATGCTGAGGCGATTGGCATTGCGGAAGAGAATGCGCAACTCAACGGACTGGCAGACATCTTCTTCCGCGTGGGAAGTGTTGGGGAGGGGACAGCGTCAGCCGATTGCGTCTGCGCCAATCTCACCGCCGACATGATCACCCAGATTCTTCCGAAATTGATTGGCGCCGCCTGCGGTCGCCTCATTCTCTCCGGCATTCTCGATACGCAGAGAGACACTGTCCTCACGCGTCTTCAGGAACTTGGAGTGTCAGAAGCACCCGAAGTTATCGGTGAAGGCGAGTGGGTTTGTATCGTGGTCTAAGCATAATGACTCGACGCAGATTCTACGCGCAGCCGGACGCATTCAGTTCTGATCTCAAGAGCCTGACACTCCAGGCTGAAGAGGCTCGACATCTTCGCGACGTGTTGCGTTTGCGGCCAGGTGACCGGGTCTACGTTTTCGATGGCGCCGGTAAAGAGTTTGCTTGCTCGATCGAGGAGAGTCGCAAGGATCGAGCACGGCTGAAGGTTTTGGCCGAGGTCACACCCGCCCGGCCCGAATCTCCGTTACAACTGACGCTGGCAGTCGCCCTGTTGAAGAGCGACAAGTTTGATCTGGTTGTTCAAAAAGCGACCGAGTTGGGTGTCGCTCGCGTCGTTCCGGTGGCAACTAAGCTGGCGGACATTCGTTTGCGCGGTGACTCTGACGCTGACAAGCGGGTCACGCGCTGGCAACGGATTGCGGTGGAGGCGTCCAAGCAGTCTGGACGCGCGCTGGTGCCTGAAGTTACTCATCCAATTTCCTTCTCTGAGCTGGTACAGGCTACGGACGCTGCCGGGCAATTGAGGTTGATGTTCTCTGAGCGCGAAGGACAATCGCTTTTGGAAATGAAAAACATTCTTGATGCCAATCAACACCAGATTACAGCCCTTGTTGGTTCAGAAGGTGGTTGGACGGATGAGGAGATCTCTCTGGCGCGAGACAATAGCTGGGGCGTCGTGACGCTGGGCGGACGAACGCTGCGGGCCGAAACTGCCGCTATTATCGCTGCGGTGTTGTTACAAAACCTCTACGGCGATCTCAGCTAGCGCTCTTTAATTCAACGTTCAACTTTGGAGTGCGCCGGCAGAGCGAAGCGGGACGGAGCTTTGGATTCGATTCTCGAGCTATACATCCAAAGCGTGTCACCCCTCGTTTCCCACCGCAATCCAGAAGCTCGCTCTAGCCCGACCTATGCAACTTCCCCAACATCTCCTCGGCGATCCGCTTGTCGCGCTCAATCTCAAACGCCCAATTAGGATCCGCTGCAGCATTCAAGACCAGCTCGAGTTGTTCTTGCGAGAGAGCCCGCTCATCGGATTCCATCAACAACTCGGCAAAATAGATTCGCGTCACAGTATTCTCCGGTGCTAGATTGACGGCCGCTTTGTAGTTAAGGAGCGCGCGAGCTGACCCACCACCCAGCCAGCCTGGAAGTTTGTGTTGCAGCCGGGCGAGCAATCGCAAGGGTCCAGCCCCGTGATACGACGAATCAATTTGGATTGCCCGCTGCAACTCGCGCATTGCTCGCCGGACTTTCCTGATGGCAAGAACTCGTCTATGCATTTGCGCAGCAAGTGCCAGATTTACCGCCAGCCAAAAATGGCCCTCTACTTGTTCGGGCGCGTTTGCGACTGCTTGCTCACAGGCGCTGACTCCCAGGCAATGATTTGAGAGAGCTGAGCTATGATCCGGCGCCTCCTGACCGAGAAAAAACAGCGCCCGACCCAGCCGCCAGAGAATTTCGTATTCATTTCCTTCGGCCCCTCTTAGAATCGCGATGCTCGCGCGAACGCTTTCGATCCGTTGTCGTTCCGAATAGAGTTCGTCGGCTTGTCTGATTATTGCGTGAATAGCATTCCCCCCGCTCTTTGGTATGTCCTGATTTCAGTTTTTTTGGTGTTTCGTGTGCAGCGATTTCAAGTTCGCAATGCCCTGGGGTCCTAACCAGATTGCGACCGACAACATGAACGATTTACAACCAACACGAATGTTAGTGCCGTTTCGCGTGATTCGTGGACCGTGCTTGACGGTACATTTGCTTGTGCAGGAGCCGCGCTTTTAGAACTCGACACTAGACGCTCTTTGACACGCTTTGACCCTGACCGATAGCGGGCGCAGAATATGTCCTACCGTCATGGCGTATCAAGTGCCCGGCATGAATCAAGTGTATTGGAACAAACAGTAAAAGCGTCTCGTTAGACGATTATCGGCCCGGAGAAGGAATCCGCATTCAAATGGCTCTGAGCAGAGAAGAGGCAATCCAAAAAGCACGCCGGGATCTGGCCCAACGGCTCGGTGCCGGTGAAAGCGATATCGAAACGCAGGGCGTGGATGACACAGATTTTCCTGACACGGCCCTAGGTGCGTCAGTCGCTGATGAAATGAGCGGGCAAATGATCACACCGGGTTGGCGTATCAGGTTGCAGGCGATGGGCCAAGCCTTTGAGTATCGAGCGAACCAGCATCAGGTGCGGCTCTGTAACTACAAGGGTGGGAATTACAGTATTTAGGCTTCGAGTATCAGTTGCGGGTCTCGGGTTGCCCGATTACCAACTCGAGACTCTGGTCCCGAAACCGCAACTGGAGTAGCAATGAACCGCAATAAGTTTATCCTGCAGATCTCGCTCGCCTTTTTCCTGATCCTCATTGCAGCGCTTGCCGGCCAACTCCGCAAAGTGCAAAAGGAATGGCGTTCGGCAGTTAGGATCATGCCCGGCAATTCAGAGCCCTACGTGGTTTTTGATCCGAACCAAATTGATGAGACACGGGAGAACAGCGCGCCGGAGGTACTGGTAAAGTTTCGCTCCGGCGTTTCCGGAGATGAGATCACTAAAATCACCGCCCGGCTTAACGATCGCGTCGAAGACGAGATTGAGTCGGTGTCAGGGCTGGCGGCAATTGACGACCTGGACAATCTCGAGGCGGAATCAATCGTTGCCGAGTATCGCGCGCTGCCGGAGGTTGAGTATGCAGAGCCAAACTACGAGATTAGCTTGGATCACGACGGTGGAGGATTCAAACACCTGCATCCAAATGACGCGCGGTTTTCTGAGCAGTGGGCTTTGGATAATGATGGGCGAAACGGCGGTAAAGAGGGTGCGGATATCGGAGCGTTGCGGGCATGGGTAACAACTACCGGCGACGACGGCATTGTTGTGGCCCTGCTCGATAGTGGAGTTGATTACACTCACAGTGATTTGCAAAACAACATCTGGATTCGTCCTGACAATATCAAACAGTATGAAGATCGCCAGCTAGGCTCGATCGACGACGTTCATGGCTACAACGCCGTCGAGAACACGGGTGATCCGATGGATGAGAATGGCCACGGTACCCACTGTGCCGGAATCATTGGCGCGGAAGGCGGGAACGAAATAGGCATTAGCGGCGTCAACTGGAAAGTAAAGATAATGCCGCTGAAATTCATGAACGCTGGCGGTTTTGGAAACGGGAAAAACGCAATCGAAGCGATCAATTACGTGATCGAGCGCAAACGCGCTGGTGTAAATGTACGCGTGATTAGCGCCAGCTGGGGCACCAGGCTGCGTTCCCGAGCGCTCGAGGATGTCATCCGCAAGGCTCATGAGGTGGGAATACTCTTCGTGGCGGCCAGTGGCAACGACGGTGTAAATACAGATCTGATGCCCCAGTATCCAGCCGGTTATGATCTCGGAAATTTAATCAGCGTCGCGGCGCTAAATCGCAAGGACGAACTTGCGTCTTTTTCCAATTACGGCGCTAACCGTGTCCACCTTGCGGCGCCGGGGGCAAATATTTTGAGTACCTGGCTGGGCAACGAATACGAGGAGCATTCAGGAACCTCGATGGCTACACCCATGGTGGCTGGCGTTGCCGCGCTGGTGCTGTCAAAACGGTCCCAGCTCTCGGTTGACGAGTTGCGGTCTACTCTGCTCAATTCCGTCGACAGAATTCCCCAGCTGCAAGGAAAAGTTTCGACGGGCGGGCGAATCAGCGCCGCCCAGGCCATCGGAGAGAAGGACGGAGTCAAGATTCAACGACTTCAGAGGACGGCTCAAGCCCGCTAATTTCGCCACCCTTCCCGACCTGCAAATACTTCCACCCTTTTGCGGCTTAACGCGCTTAACAAGGACTCTAGCGCTTCTCGGCCCTGTCGTTGGCCAGCGCGCGGCCGGCTCTGTGCGAACCTGACCAGTCCTCGCTCGGAGGGCGTCGCTTGCCTAGAAGGCGCTGCATGCCTGATAATCACTTTCGATGATTGTTCCCAACTGTACAAAACCCGGCCTGATCTTTTTAGGGAGATAAAGAGTGAAAGCGGAATTGCACCAATTAGTCGCTTTACAAAAACTAGACACAAGCATACGTAGATTACAAACTGAACTGGAAGCCATTCCTCAAAAGCGCGCGGAGATCGAAAACGAGTTCGATCAGCGCGCTTTTGAAATTCGGGCCCTCGAGAGTCGCCGCGATGAAACGAAGCATACGCGTGCACGCCTCGAAAGCGAGATCGCCGAACAGCGTTCCCGGGTGGAACGGGCTGAACGCAATCTGATGTCGTCGAAGAAACAAGACGAGTATACCGCGGCGATACGCGAAGCCGACGCGGCCCGGAAACAAATCTCGGCACTGGAAACTCAAACTCTCGAGCAGATGGAAATTCTGGAGCAGGCTGAAGCTGCACTGACCGAACGTGCGGCCGAGGTCGACAGCCTAAACTCTGACCGAGAGGTGAGGCTGAAAGCCTTTGACGAAGAGACGCGTCAGCAGGTGGCCCAACTCGAGTCAAGTCGTGCTGAACGCGAGCGAGTTTTCAATACTCTGCCGAAGCCGATGAGCGCCCACTACAAACGTATTAGCGTTCGCATACGCGATGGAGTGGCGGTTGCCGAGGCTCGCAACGGAGCTTGTATGGCTTGCTTTATGGCTCTCCGGCCTCAGGCAATGTCGCAGGTCCGCCGCGGCGAGGAAGTAGTTACATGTGAGAACTGTAACCGCATCCTTTACTACGTTCCGGCTGATTCAGCAAAAAACAACTCGACGTCAGTCCAACCAAAAGTAGCACACACTTAGTTATCGCTAAACAATGAACGCTGGGGGCGCAGGCGTCCCGCCTGCAGGGCGTGTGTCAGCACGCTTAAGTTGCGATAATTCAACCTTGGAATTCGCGGCGCTGGCGCTCATGCAGGCGGGACGCCTGCGCTCCCAGCGCTAGCCGGGCAGGAAGGGATGGCGAAGAAAACAACCCCTACGGAAAAAGCTCAACTCAAACGAACTGCCGGGAAAAAAGGCCCGGCTATCTCGGTAGAAGAGTTTCTCGCCCTTAAAAACCCCAAAGGCGATTTGATCCTCGCGGTAGAGGGAGAACACGTTTCGCTGACATCGCTCGATCGAGTTTACTGGCCTGATGAGAAAATCACTAAGTTTGAACTGCTTCGTTACTACGTTGAGATTAGTTCCTACTTGCTCCCTTACTTGAAAGATCGACCGGCCATACTTCAGCGCTGGCCGCGAGGCGTTAATGCTCCGATGTTTTTCCAGCAGGATCTGGAGAGCGCGCCGCGATTTGTTAAGTCCGTCAGGTTAACTAATCTGGAGGGACGTGCACTTGATTACGCGGTTTACACGACGAAAGCTTCCCTCCTCCACTTGGTAAATCTTGGAACCATCGAACAGCATCCCTGGCATTCAACAGTCAGGAGGCTTTCCAAGCCGGATTGGATTGCCCTCGACCTCGATCCCAAAAAAGCCCCGTGGGAAAACGTGCTGGAAGTGGCGTTGATCACCAAGCAGGTTTGCGATGAAATCGGGTTGCGGGCTTTTCCGAAGACATCCGGGTCATCAGGCATTCATATCTACCTGCCGCTCAAACCAACCAACGAATACGAAACGGTTGCGGAGTTTGCGAAGCTGCTCGCGGGAGAAGTTGCGCGGCGAGCACCAAAAATTGCTACGGTTGAACGTTCGTTAGCGAAGAGAGGGCACGATCAGGTCTATGTGGACTGGATGCAGAATGCGCGCGGCAAGAGTTTGGCTTCTGTTTACACGACTCGAGCTAAACCGAAAGCGACTGTCTCAATGCCAGTGACCTGGAAACAGATCGAGAAGGGCGTGAAGATCTCAGACTTCACTCTAAGAAATGTGCCCACGCTTTGCCGAAAGGCCGCTGGCGCGTGGGCAGATTTCGTTGCCAGCCGGCAGGTACTCAAGCTGGAGTGGATAGTGTGAGAAGCATGAGAATTGTTATCGCACGCAACCCAAATCCGCAGGGATTGAATGTTAATAGACCTGGCCCCGAAGATCTAGCGCCAATTCCGGAGGAGCGAAATGTTCTTATCGATGGTCACATGAGTATCAGAACGAAAATTGCCACGGAGATTCTTGTAGGCCCGGCTAGTCCAACAAGGCAACAATTCATTCAATAACGCACAGCTTGTTAATCGAACAAGAGGATAGCTATTTCGCTTGACCTCTTGAGTGCCCTCGGCTATCTTAGCTGCCTGAGACGAGACTAAGTCCTAATGCTTGAACGAGACGACAGCCTGACCCACAATTACTATTATTATGGTCCGCTCTCCTGCTGGAGGGACGGTCGGGTGAAGAGCTGTCGGCTGGCGCTAAGCGCATAAGACTAGCAGACAGGTTCCCCAACCGGTCATCGGTCCTTCCAGTCGCGAAGGATCGGTGGCCGGTTTTTATTTTTTGGCAGCTCGGCTCCCGCTCCCGTGAAGAATGGCTCCGAGGCTGTGTCAAAACTTTGAATGAAGAATACGTCACGAATGTTTTTACTTAAGGAGCGGGCTTCAATACAGAACCGCGAGCGGTGCAACCGGATCAAACACTCAACCCAGGTGAACCGCAATGAAGGCGAAGAATGTAGGATCCGATCCGCCCGCGGTTTTGTATTGAGCAACGGTGAGGCAGAGCCTCACCGCACCGGAACGCGGCGAAAAGGGATTCTGACATGGAGATATCAACATGACGACCCAATCAAAATCATCGCTACTAGCCGATCACGTCGACATGCGGATGGTTGCAACTGACACGGATGAAGGCCCGCCGGATCGCAATTCGGTGGTCCGTTTGAATCCCGACCATCCCGGCTTCCGCGACCAGGAATATCGCGACCGCCGCAACCGGATTGCTCAAATAGCGCTTGCCTACCGGGCCGGGGAGACTATTCCCGACGCTCCTTACACCTCGCAGGAACACCGAGTTTGGCAAACCATTTGTAAAGCGCTCTCGCCTGCTCATCGGGCGCACGCCTGCGCGGAGTACCTGGAGGCGGGGGAACGGTTAGAGCTTGATCCGGATCGCATACCTCAGCTTCGGGAGGTAAGTGAGAAGGTTCGCGCAATCAGCGGGTTTCGACTTGAGCCGGTCGCAGGCCTGGTTGAGCCACGTGTATTCCTCGAGTCTCTGGCCAATGGTGTGTTCCTTTGCACCCAATACATACGCCATCACTCAACGCCGCTCTACACACCCGAGCCCGATGTGGTCCACGAAATAGTTGGTCACGGTGTGACCCTCGCGAGCGAGCGTTTTGCCGAACTCAATCGCTTGTTTGGTGAAGCGGTCAAACGAACCAGTTCAGCTGAAGCGCTGGATCGGTTGTCACGCGTCTATTGGTTCACCATTGAATTTGGAGTGCTGCGTGAAGGCGGAGAGTTGAAAGCCTACGGTACCGGCCTCTTATCGTCGGCGGGAGAGTTGGAGGCCATGCACAAAGCAGAACTTCGGGAACTGGACTTGGAAGCCGTGTCGAGTCACGAGTATGACCCGACACACTACCAGCCTGTGCTCTTCTGCGCGCATTCGTTTGAGGGTCTGTTTCAGACGCTACGGGATTTTCTTGAGCGCTGGTAAGTGCTACTAAGGCTCCAACGATGGTTCGTAAGTCAGAATAAACTCCAGGAACTTGGATACCTCGATGATGTCCTTGCCGGTGAATCTGATGCTGTGCGCATCGGTTCGTTCCACGATACTCAAGTAGCTGAGCACCTCTGATGGGCGGTAATTCTTGAAGCGAACGTCCAACTGAATGGGTGCGGCGAGTTTGTACGGCTTGAAATCCTTAATCCTCCCGATAGCCTTTCTGACTTTCTCACGAATCAACTGGTAAGCGGCTTCGGGCATCAGGGTCTTCGCCGAATGAAAGCCGGAGGCCCATTTAACGACTGCACCTTCGATATCGCCCATCAGCGCGGTGGTCTCTTTCACAACCGCGTCATCGCCGGAGATCATGATCACCGGCACATTGAAATGACCGGCGATAGCCGCGTTGATGCCCGCCTCGGACACAGAGACACCTTTCAGTCGAACATCAGCAAGCCGGGCGCTTGACATTGTGTGGGCCCGTACTCCCTGAGGGTTAGTCGTACCCGTGTGATAGCCGAGAAGGATCACGCCGGCGAAGCTCTCATCAATGCCTTGCATCATCATGAGCGGCCGCGGCCAGGAGCGGACAAGCAGGATATTCTTCGGAAACTTCTCAATCAGCAGGTTCTGCCCGTTACCGTGCGAGTCGCTGACGACAATTTCGGTGGCGCCGGCGGCAAATGCCGCCTCGATGGCGGCGTTAACTTCTTGCGTCATGAACTCGCGGAAGCGCTGATACTCAAAGCCTTGAGGCCCTAATTGCTCGTTCGTCACCACACCGACCACGCCCTCCATGTCAGCGGAAATGTATATCTTGAGCTTCCTTTCCTGCCCCTTGACCGTGATGCCAAGACTCATTAGCAAAAGCGCCAAACAGATCACACGGGATTTCATCAAGATGCTCCCTTACTTATTGAGGTCTACAGCAACGAACAAAAGCTAAAGTGTCACCGTACGGCTTCGATAACACGAATGGACACCAGGGCGCGCAGATATTCCACCACTGCTTCCAGCGGAATTGGACCATAGGTGGCGGAGACTGCATCGCGAATATCCTGCGCCGTGCGCCGCCCGTCCACGAGATTCAAAACTTCGTAAGCATACTCACCACCGGAGCCGCGCAAGCCCTGATACTGTAACAGCCGGATTGCCCTCTCTCGTTCGGCTCCGTAGTGATCGGTGAAAAAGTCATAGCCAAATGCAGACATCGGCCCCTTCAGTGTCGGGTTGCGCCGGAAAACTAACCGGCCGTCACCAGGCACGGTTGCGGGAGGTTTCGCCTCTCCCATCAGTTTCTCCAAGCTGGCTAAGAAATTCATTGCCTCGGCTCGCGTGCCGTGGGGGATGCGAAAAAACCGCTCCATCGAATCGACCAGCGCGCGTTCGTACCAGAGATGATGTCGCAGGAGGTTAGCGGCCTCGGCCGCCGGCAGTGCGGAACGCCGCGTGAGCATCATCGAAGTACGGCGCAGGCTGTGTGACTGAAGCAGGCTAAGGATTGAAGACGCATCCTCAGGCTTCAGGTTCGCTAAGAAATATGCGCTGGCCGCGCCGATAAAGGCAGCCCGCTTGAGTTTCGTTGGATCAACGTTGGCGGGGGTGTCGAAATTCGTGTGGATGTAGCGGTCAGGCCAGTCATTTAGGTAGATGGCCGGGATAGCGAACGAGCTATCGCTGTAGACCTGATGATCGCTGCCCATCGAGAACTCAGCCAACTCAGCCTGTAAGGCTTCCTTGCCACCTTCGGGCGCAAACATCGGATGGGTGGCGCTCGCGCCTTTCGCGAACTGGGACGACTGCTCGTTGACAAACTCGCCGAAATGCTCGCCCACGTCGTTGACGAACGAAGGGAGACTTGCCGGACCGCGCGTGACGTGAAAGATGGCCTTCGTCTCGGGTCCGCCTCCGACCATGTCCATGTGAACGACGGCCTTGATGCTTGACGCAAGCTCGGAGCGCGCGTTCAGGAGCGCGATAGTCCCTTCGATCTCCGGCGGCCAGATGAAGCGAATTGTGCGCGCCGGCCGAGGGATGCGCCCTTCGCGGATAAGCTTTGAAAATGTCCGCGCCACTTCGAGAATGGCGACGCTGCCGCTGGCGTTGTCATTCGCGCCGGGCCGTTGGTGATCCAGATGGCAACTGAAAGCAATCTCTTCATCGCGCAGGCGTGGGTCTGCGCCAGGGATAGTAGCCGTGACCACATCATAAAAGCCGGGATGCTTCCCGGCGCGAACTGCTGCATGAAGTCGAATCTTCCCACCGCCTGCTAGCCGTCCCTGAAAGATGCGTGCCTGCTTGAGAGAAATCATGAAGGCGAATGTAGGTTTCCGCGCGAATGTATCCAGGTGTCCCCAGCGCACAAGGTTTTCGTTTTCGGCCCACCACGCGGTGCGTTGATTCTGCGCGTAACTGACGATGCCTGCAGCGCCGAAGCGCTCGACAGCGAAACTGGCCACCGAACCGGGCTGCGCCGCCGCCAGCACCATCTTTCCAGCGACGTGTTTTCCGGCATAATCGCGCTCGGACGTGCCGCTGCCAACGTCGACGAGTTCCGCCGTCGCGTCGCCACTTTCGCTGTCCTGCGCCAAAGTCAGCGGCATTGCGTCCCAACTCGCCAGCCGCGTGTGCTGTGTCCAGCCCGCATTCGTTTCACGCATCTCCCACAATTCCGCGAATTCGGCGTCCCACGGCGGGCGAGATCTCTGTGTGCCGTAGAAAACTTTGCCGTCAGCGGGAAGCTGCTCGATGCGCGCGTCCGTTAATCCGTAGGCGAGCAATTGCTGAACAATGTGATCGGCGGCGGCGCGAAAGCCGCGTGATCCGCGCATGCGATGATGGCGGGCGATATATTCAAGATTGCTCTTGGCTTTTTCGCCTGAAAGTTCCTGGGACAGAACCGTGATGACCGGTTCAGGCAGCAATAGACCTTGGTTGCCATTGGCAAAATTTGCTGCCAGCAGCAAACAGATGAAGAGGGCAATCATCTTATTCACGATAAACTCCTGGGCACAGCTGATCACACTCCTTCGACTACTATCATTTGTGTGCGCGCAGTTGCCTGACGCAGTGCCTTCGCCTGTGCATACTCCGTTGAGTCCCACCACGCTTTCGCTTGCATCACTGAGGGGAATTCCACGATCACGAGGCGCTCAGGCGACCACGCTCCTTCGAGAGTTTCCACCTCCCCGCCCCGCACCAGGAATCGCCCACCGTAAGCCGCGAGCGAGGGCGGGACAAGCCGTTTGTATGTTTCGTACTCCTCTTTATTTAGCACTTCTACTTCAACCACCACATAAGCTGACATGTTTGGCGCTCCCGATCATGCTGCTCGATTTGCCTGGTTAACAGTCGTCTCCATATCCCAGCACGCCCATGACGTTAATATTGCCGTCGGAGCTGTTTTGCTCCGCGGCCAATGACTGGTTCGATGCCGTGTTTAATGAAAACTTCACCGCCTGGCAACGAACCGTCGTCCGATCAAAAACTGTTCAGACTCTGCTGCTGTACGTTTTTCCAGCTCCAGTACATCTGAGATGATTTGTCCGCTTCGTTCATCTTCCCGCACCATTGCCGATACATATCGGTAAAGATATGGCGCTGACTTCGTCTGGAGAATCTCGAAATGTTCATTGATGGCTTGCAATACTTCTTGGGCGCTGTTTATTTCGTGGACGTGTTCACGCCATAGCGAAAGGTCGCCGCCGCCTTTCAATAACTTCCTCCCGAAACTATCCTCCGCCGAAAGCAGAACATCGCAAGAATCAAGCAGTTTCAACAACCGATAGAACCACGTTGCCACATATTCGCTCGTATCGTTGAAAGCGAAATCCTCTACTATGAGCAGACCAGATGGTCTAAGCAAATGATGCGCCCGCTCCACCGCTGACTTGAGCGGGCGAATGTGATGCAGCGAACGGGTAAATAAAATGACATCGAACTGGGCTTCCGCGAAATCAGGAAATTTTGCAACCCTGGCATCTATGCCGAGTTCTTTAGCCTCATCAATTGTTTTTACAGAAGAATCAAGTGCAATTATTTCGTGACCGAGATTATGAATCTTCCTGGCCAATGCACCGCTTCCACAACCGACTTCCAGAATGCGAAGTTTCTTGGAAGGGAGGTTTGTTAAAACGAACTGCAAGGTCTCATTAGTTTGTATCTCGCTAGGTCGCGTTATTAGTCTCCTCTACTAAAAGAACATACGCCTACGTTTTCGGTTTCATGATGGTGCGGCGGAATGGTCGTGCCCTCTGGGTAGGACGCGAACAAGACGTCGCAATTTTTGGCTTCTAATTTGAACGTCAAAAAGGACCAGCAAATTTAGATAGGTTACGAAAAAGCTTGGGAAAATGAGTCATGTTCTCTAGTCAATGTATGTATGGTCCGCGTTTATCTGTTTGATCATCTCCGCACCGGCTTCCCTTCAACGTCAAGAATGATGATCTCGCCGAGATTGAGTTCACGCAGACCGGGTCCGATCTTCGAGTGATCGCCGACGAGCAGGAGCGTCGCCTTGCCGGGCACGGCGTACTTCTGCGCAGCTCGGTTGACTGCCGCGAGCGTAATGCTTCGGGTTTCATCCGTGAACCGCTGTAACTCCGTAACCGGCAAGCCGAGCGCCCATAGCGTTGCGATCTGACCGATGAGTTGTCCCATCGTCTCAAACTCCTGTGCGTAGCCGCGCACTCGGTTGGCCTTGGCGTCAGCCAGTTCTGTCTCCGTGATCGGTTTCTGGCCGGCGATGTTCTTCAGCTCGGCATTGAACTCCACAATTGATTCTTTGGTCTTGTTCGTCTGTACTCCGCCTGTAGCGAGCCACGCGCCGGCCTTCGTGTAGAAACTCGGAAAGGAAAAGACACCATAGGAGTAGCCTTTGTTTTCGCGAAGGTTGAGGTTGAGGCGGGTCTGGAAGCCGCCGCCCCACACGGCGTCGGCGAGATTAAAGGCGTAGTAATCTTCGGCCGTGCGCGGGGGAGCCGGCAGCAGTTGCGCTACGACGGTCTGGGCGGCGTCTTGCCGGTCAACCAGAAAAACCTGGCCGGATCCGACGGGTTGCGGCGCGGGGATCGTGACCACCGCGGGCGCGCCGCCCGACCACGAGCCAAAGTGCTGGCGCGCGAGTTCTGTCGCTTCGGTAAGCGTAATGTCGCCGGCAAAGATCAGGGCCGAGCCTCCGGGTTTCCAGTTAGTTTCGTGAAAGCGCGCGAGATCCGTGCGGCTGACTGGCGCGACCGTGCCTGGCAGGCCTGTGCGCGGGCGACCGTAAGGGTGATTGGGACCGAAGAGGAGCAGGTCGCCGATGCGCGCGGCCAACGCGTTCGGGTTGTTCGCCTGCTGCGCGAGATTGTCGAGATGGATTTTCTTTTCGCGGGCCACCTCGCTTTCGGGGAAAACGGAATTCCGTACCACGTCGGCGAAGATCGCGATGGCCGGAGCAAGATTAGGCTTGAGTACCTGAAATGAGAGATTGGACGTTTCACGCCCGGCAGAGCCAGAGAGCGACGTGCCAAGATCGCCCAACGCGTTTTCGATTTCCAGGGCGTTTTTCGTCCTGGTCCCTAAGTCGATGGTCGTCGCCGTCAGGTGCGCCACTCCCTCTTTGCCCGCCGGGTCGGCGACCGCGCCAGCTCTCGTCGTAAGCATCACGGCGACCTTCGGCAGTTCCTTGCGCTCGACGACAAAGACTTGCAGCCCGTTTTCTAGTGCTGCGGTTTTGACTTCGGGCGCCGTGAAGGCTTTATCCGCCCCGATGGACGGCGGCTGCGAGCGGTCGAGCGCCACCTGTGACTCTCGGCCCGAGGTTTCGGGATGAAATCGGACGAGCAGCCGGTTGCGCGTGTTGAGCCACTTGCCTACGGCATCGCGCACGCTGTTCGTACTGGCATTGCGAAAACGCGCGAGGTCTTCCTCGAACTTACCCGGATCGCCTAAGTATGTGTTGTATTGGGCCAGCCGGTCGGCCTTGCCGCCGAAGCCGCCGATGCGTTCTAAGCCTGAGATGAAGGCGTACTCAATCTTCGTCCTGACGCGGTTGAGTTCCTCAGCGGTCGGACCGGAGGTCGCCAGACGCGTCACCTCATCCGTGATGAGTTGCTCGATCTGCGTTAGTTGCGCGCCCGGACGCGCGGTAGCTACGACGCCAAAGAGGCCCGAAATCTCGTTCGAGTTCTGAAACGAGAAGACATTCGAAGCCAACTGACGGTCATAAACGAGAACCTTCTGGAGACGTGATGACAGGCCATCTGTAAGAATAGCGGACGCTATCTGTAACTCGGCGTCGCCTGCTTCGAAGGTGGGTGGAGAGGGCCAAGCCATATAGACGCGCTCTTGCGGCACGCGGTCGCTCACTTCGACGATCTTCTCGCCGTCGAGTTGCGGAACCCAACGCGCCGGCCGGTCCAGCGCCGGCCCGGCAGGGATGCCGGCAAAGTATTTTTCGACGAGACGCTTGGCATCGGCCTTGTCGAAGTCGCCGGTGATGACGAGCGATAGGTTGTTCGGCGTGTAATAGGTTTTGAAAAACCCCCTCACGTCTTCGAGCGAGGCGGCAGTCAAATCCTCGTGGCTGCCGATCACGCTCCACGAGTACGGATGCCCTTTCGGATGAAGATTCTCCACGAGCAATGTAAAGGCCCGCCCATAGGGCTGATTCTCCAGACCCTGCCGCCGCTCGTTCTTGACCACGTCACGCTGGTTGTCGAGCTTCTCTTTAGTCAGCGCGTCGGGCAAAGTGGCCAGGCGGTCAGCCTCAAGCCAGAGTAGGTATTCAAGGTTAGCGGACGGAACGGTGGCAAAGTAGTTGGTGCGGTCGTTGTCGGTTGTGCCATTAACACCGCCCGTAAAAAGGTTGGCGCCCGCCTTTTCGACGTAAGAGACGTACTCGCCGGTAGCATTCTTCGATCCCTGGAACATCATGTGCTCGAAGAGGTGTGCAAAACCCGTGCGACCTGCTTGCTCGTTCTTCGAGCCGACGTGAAACCACTGGTTGACGTGCACGACCGGCAGCTTTCGATCGA
>JBGTLM010000138.1:0-80934 GCA_041744135.1 Pyrinomonadaceae bacterium | reverse complement strand
GCGTCCTACGAACGCACACAACTTTCCGGAAATTCACCTTTTGATCGGTTCATCATGGGCAATAATGATGCGATCAGCAAAGCTCAGAAGCGTGGATGGCTGCTATTCAAAGGCAAGGCCCGGTGCATTGAATGCCACACCTACACTCCGGCTTCTCCATTCTTTAGCGATTTCAAGTTTCACAATACGGGCATCGCCACCGCCGATAAGAACTTTGAGAGCTTGATCAAGCGGGCAACAGAAGTCCAAAGGTCGAATGATCAAGCACTCAGTGTGTTGGCCCACACAGAAGGGGTTTCAGAACTTGGGCGCTATCTTGTAACCCATCAGCCAAAAGACGCCGGTGCCTTCAAGACTCCTACGCTCCGGGATATTGAACTCACGGGACCGTACATGCACGACGGCTCAGAGAAGACACTTATTGATGTTGTGAAGTTTTACAATAAGGGAGGTGAACCTAATTCCAATCTTGACGAGCGCATGCGGCCCCTCAATCTAACCGACCATGAAATTAATGACGTCGTCGAGTTCCTAAGAGCTTTGACTAGCGATGATGTATTGCGAGAAACCCAATCCGCGAGACCGCAGACCCGCACCTCGGTGCCACAATAAGAACTTCCTGCCACCACGATTATTCAGCTGCGCCCACCGACCTGGTGAGACTCCAGACACCGGACACATTGATATCGCACTCTAAATAGGATTCGCTTCATTGCCACGAGCGCTGTTTTTCGCGATAATCCGAACGGAGCTTTCATTTCAAGTTGAAGGAATCTGTCGATGCTGGCAGTGCTTGGCGCGCTCTTTGCCAACGGGATCATCACAATCCTGAAATTTATTGCGGCTCTCATCACCGGCTCATCCGGCATGATGGCTGAATCCCTGCACTCGTTTGCAGACACTACGAATCAGGTGTTTCTGCTTCTGGGACTGCGGTTTTATAAGCGTCCGGCTTCGGATAAACATCCGTTTGGTTACGGAAAAGAGCGCTTCTTCTGGTCGTTCATCGCAGCGATTTTCATTTTCGGAGTTGGCGCGACTTATGCGATTTACGAAGGCGTCTCAAAGCTGAGCCATCCGCATCCTCCGGAAAACTTGAAGTGGGCTTATTGGGTGCTGGCAATTTCGTTTGTGCTGGAATCCGGTTCAATCGCCCTGGCAATCTATCAGGAAGTAAAGGAGGCACACCACGAGGGCCTGACGTTCTTTGCATATCTTCGCGAGTCGAAAGATCCAACAGCGAAGACGGTAATCTTCGAAGATTCGGCGGCCTTACTCGGAATCGTGATCGCCGGAATAGGAATCTATCTGACGGACCATCACACTGGTCCGGGTGATGGCGCCTACTGGGACGGGGTGGCGTCGATTGTGATTGGCTTGGTTCTGGCCGTGGTGGCCTTTGTCCTGGCCCGATCGTCACGCGGGCTATTGCTAGGTGAGGCTGCAAATGCCAAGAATGTTACTGCTATCAAGCAAGCGATTGAAAGTCACCCCAACGTGGTAAAGGTGGTTGAACTGCTGACGATGCACCTGGCCCCAAAACAGATTTTGATCAACGCTCATGTGAATCTGCGGGATGAACTGGTTACCGGCGACATTGTCCAGACAATTGAAGAGGTTGAGGATTTGATCAGACGGGCAGAACCAAAAGTGGAAATGATTTTTCTGGAGGCCGCGCGCCAGAGCGAGAGTAGCGCGCATGACGTGGTGCCGGAGCACATCGGCTGACTGGGACAAAGGATTTGCCCACACCCCAGCGAGTATGGCTGGGACCCGCCTTCGATCGGTTTGGTGAAACTAATTGGCGCTTCTGAATCGCAAATCGCAAGTCCGGAGTTTGAAAACAAGAGATGTTTTTACTACTGCCATACACGGAGTACCTCGCAAGGCTCGGTGAGCCGCGTAACATTGCGGATATCATCGTTGTCTTCCTGGTCGTGTATGCAGTTTTGAAACTCGTGCGTGGGACCCGGGCCGCTCCCATGGCCGCGGGAATCGGAGCTTTCGCCCTCCTTTACTGGCTCGCCGCAAAACAGGAATTAGCAACCCTTGAGTTCATCCTGCGGGGCGGTCTGCTCTACCTCGGCGTAGCAATCATCGTACTCTTTCAATCGGAAATCAGGCAGGCTCTCATCTCGTTTGGCAATCGATTCCGCATGCCTTTCACCCGTCGTTACAAGGGTCAGTTTGGCGAAGGAGTGTATGACGAGATTATTATCGCCGCGACGACGCTGGCGTCTACCAAGACCGGTGCCTTAATTGTGATCGAACGCAAGTTAGGATTGAGGAATGTGACCGAAGGCGGCGTCAAGCTGGATGCCGAGCTGAGTTATGACTTGCTGGTCAGCATTTTTAATCCGGCTTCGCCTCTTCACGACGGCGCCGTCGTAGTGCGACGCCATCGCATCGCCGCCGCTTCGTGCTTTCTGCCGCTAACTTTGAACCCGCTGCTCTCGAGAGATCTGGGCACGCGGCACCGCGCGGCGATCGGCGTTACCGAAGATAGTGACGCCGTCGCGGTGGTAGTCTCGGAAGAAACGGGCCTGATCTCCTTTATTCAGGGTGGTCAAATAAAGCGGGGACTCGACGCCACCAAACTCCGCGCGGCGATTTTTCAAGCACTCGAAGTCGCGCCGAAGCGGGAGAAGGAGAAAGAGCCGGAAGAGCTCGAATCCGAAGCGGAAACTAAAGAAGTGGCGCCCGTTTGATTCTAGACTCTTGATTTTTGATTTTTGATTGACGCTAGGTTTTATCGCAGGCGTTTAGCAAATAAAATTCGCCACTCGGTAATCTGGAAATCGGACAAGCGGCGCTCGAGGCAATCAAAAATATCAAAAATCTAAAATCTAAAATCGGAAATACCCACGATGCCTTTTCAGGATGTTGATGAGACAGATGTAGTTGAGGCTCCGCGTCCACCGACGGCGTTCGAGCGCGCAGCGCGTAAGATATTCGTGGAAGACTGGGGCCTAAAGCTGTTGGCTTTGGCGATTACCCTGCTGCTGTGGTTTGGAGTTACGGGGCAAAATACTCCCCTGATCATTCGAACCCCGGTGCAGCTGAATTTGATAAGGCCGAGCAATCTGGATATTAGTAATGATCCCCCGAAGACGGTGGAGGTAGTCCTGAGGGGCAGCCGGCCGAACCTCCAAAGCCTCAGCCCTCTGGATCTGGTGGCCACCGTCGATGTCAGCGACCATACCGCCGGCGAGCGGGTAATCAGACTTACGCTCGATCGCGTGACCATGCAGCTCCCCGATGGAGTGAAGATTGAATCCTTTCAGCCGAGCACAATTCCTATTCGCCTCGAGCCGCGCATTGAACGCCAGGTTCCGGTTGAGGTGAGGACGGAAGGCCAACCGGCAGACGGCTACGAGGTCTATGGAATTAATCCGGCGCCAGCGACCGTCAGAGTTCGCGGGCCGGCGAGCAGAATTGAAGCGCTGCAGAAAGCGCCGACTGAGACCATTTCTCTGTCGAATAGAAAAGAAGGCTTTACTGCTGCTCGAGTAGCAATAGATATTCCCGATCAAAAGATTGACGTCCTGGATCCTTTAGTGGATCTCGCTATCGAGGTGGGAGAAAAGCGGATCGAGAAGAGTTTCAGTGGTGTTGCAGCTCGATCCATCAGCGGTGTTGAGGTCCGGCCGGCAACCGCGGAGGTTAATTTGGCGGGCCCGCTGTCTATGCTTTCCGAATTGCGTCCTGAAGATGTGAAGGTGGTGGTCGATATGTCAGCCACAGGTGGAAGGGTAGCGGGTTTGGAACTCCCACCCGCCGTTAAGGATCGGGTCAAGTTGCTGTGGGTCAGGCCCTCACAATTCTCCCCGATCAGGTAGTCCAGCTCGAAACTATTAAAATGTCCACTCCGACCAGAAAACTTTTTGGCACTGATGGTGTGCGCGGCGAGGCGGGCCGTTTTCCCCTCGATGCTGAAACACTCAGAACCGTAGGGAAATCGCTAACCGTCCATCTTCGGCAAAGACTGGGCCGCGGCCCAGTAATAATCATCGGGCGAGACACGCGGGAATCGGGTGGATGGCTAGAACGATCTCTAATCGAGGGGGCACTTGAAGCAGGCGCTGAATGCAAGTCTGCCGGAGTGATTACCACGCCCGGCGTCGCTTTCCTTGCGCGCACACTCCCGGCGGACGCGGGGGTGGTGATCAGTGCGTCCCACAATGGATATCAAGATAACGGCTTCAAGATATTTGCCACCACAGGGCGGAAGTTGGACGACGAGACGGAGCGTCTTATCGAAGCCGACATGCTGGCGAGAAATGAAAAGAAATCGCCCGCACCCGCCGCCGAGATCCGTTCAGAGGGCGAAGATGTGGCGGCTGCCTTACGATCTCGCTATTCGGATTTTCTTCAGCACGAGATCGCTCATGGACTGACTCTGAATAATCAAACCGTAGTTGTCGACGCCGCGAACGGCGCCGCTTCAGCCCTTGCTCCGCACCTGCTCGAGCGGTTGGGGGCGAGCGTTGTGGCCATCAATGACAAGCCCGACGGGCGCAATATTAATCGCGATTGTGGGTCGCTCCACATTGAAGCGCTCCAGGAGAAGGTTATCGCCACCAGTGCTGATATTGGTGTTGCATTGGACGGCGATGCGGACCGCTCCCTTTTTGTCGACGCCCAAGGCCGATTTGTCGATGGTGACGCCACCTTGTGGGCATTGGGAAAATACATGCATGACCGCGGTCAGTTGAGTAATGGCTTGGTGGTCGCCACGGTAATGAGCAACATCGGGCTGGAGATCGCGTTGCGTTCCAGGGGGTTACGACTATTGCGTACGGATGTAGGTGATAAATATGTCCTGGAGGAACTGATGCGCACGGGAGCGGGTCTTGGTGGTGAACAGTCGGGTCACATCATTTTCCCGCACTTAAGTCTGGCCGGGGACGGTTTGATAACAACGCTTTGCCTGCTGCGGGCGGTGCGTGACGAAGGAAAACCGCTGCATGTTTTGACTGAAGGATTCCAACGCTATCCGCAGGTGCTGGTGAATATAGAGGTCAGGGAAAAGCGACCCTTTGTAGAGGTGGAACAAATCCAGAAACTGGTGCAGGCGACCGAGTCCCAACTCGGCGACGGCGGCAGGCTGCTATTGCGATACTCGGGCACCGAACCTCTAGCTCGAGTGATGATTGAAGGTGCCAATCAGGAGACGATAGAAGCTTATGCAAGAAATCTTGCAACAGTGATTCAGCAGACGCTGGGTGCAAAGTAGCCTTGGTCAATGCAAGTTCTACATAGCAACCACTGAAAATTGTTCACCCTTTTATGACTTGGAATTCGCTCGGCCCGTCAGCCCATAAACCGCTTCGACCAAATCCAAAATAAAAACGAAAGAACCACAGTTTTAGAAAATGATCTATTGCACGGCACAAGCGTTGCGATGTATATTGTGGGGCAAGAGAGACGGTTGGTGAATCCTCCGTCTCAAGTGGTTGCTGGGGTGAGGACAGTGACCACGAATATGGATGGGCGCGACGCACTCCCACGTATGTCGCGCCCATTCGCTTTTTTGCGCGAGCCTGCAAACTCCATTCCATGTATTCTCTCGATTGGACCACCTCATAAATTTCCGATTTCCGATTTCCAATTGCCGACTGCCGATTACGCCTTTGCGGAAGATGAAAGTTAGAATGAACCCGTGAATAATTCGAATCGGCAATCGGCAATTGGAAATCGGCAATGTTGGAATCGGCAATGTCCTTGAGGAGTGTGAAATTTGCAGCGACTCAATGTGCGGCTGGCCGCGGCAAAGCACCGATACGAGATCAAGATCGGGCGTAGAACTCTGCCGGAATTAGGCGCCGAGATTCATAACTGTTTGCCTCATCGAGCACGCCGCATTGCCGTTATCTCAAACCGGAAAGTTTTCAGTTTATACGGTGCGCAAACGCTGAAGAGCTTACGTGCTGCAGATTATGATGCTTCCCACTGGTTGATGGGTGACGGAGAGCAGTACAAGACACTGGCCACCTTCCAGAAGGCCCTACTTTTTCTAAGCGAGACCGGTCTCGAGCGAACTGACGCGGTTGTGGCTCTGGGTGGCGGAGTGGTCGGCGATTTGGCGGGTTTTGCAGCAGCTACCTACCTGCGCGGAGTTGCATTTCTTCAGGTGCCTACTACGCTCATTGCCCAGATAGATTCCTCAGTCGGAGGTAAGACGGGCGTTAATTTGCCAGCAGGCAAAAACCTGGTGGGCGCATTTCACCAGCCTTGCGGAGTCTGGATTGACACGGAAACGTTAGCAACCCTGGCCCGGCGCGAGCTCGTTTCCGGATGGTGTGAGGGGATTAAGCAAGGCGCGGTTGGGAACCGAACACTCTTCAAACAAACCCGGGAATATCTGGAGACAGTTAAAACAAATCCTGACGCGTTTGTTTCGCCGGCACTGGAAAAGCTCATCCGGTCTCAGTGTGCCTTCAAGGCTGCGATAGTCACCGGCGATCAACGCGAAGCGATTGAGCGTACGGATCATCTTTCGCGGAGAGTCTTAAACTTCGGACATACTGTCGGACACGCATTGGAGAGCCTTACGAAATACCGACGCTTTCGTCACGGAGAAGCGGTGGGTTACGGCATGCTCGTTGCCGGACAGATATCGAAAGATCTGGGCTTGCTGGCCGCATCCGAGTTAGAATTACTTAGAGACACGGTGCGGCTGGCCGGATCATTGCCCGCAGCAAGTGACCTGGATGAGGGCGCAATCATGCGTGCAGTTCTACGCGATAAAAAAAGCGTGGATGGTCGTATCATGTGGGTTCTGCTCGAACGACTAGGGCGCGCTCGTATAGTTAATGGGAAAGAGATCACGCCGCGACTCTTGCGCGCGTCGATAAGAGCTGGTCTTAAGGAGAGTTTTAGGAATTGATAGGAGTGTGTATGACGGATTTTGCTAGATCCGGAGAGCGAGGAGGGGCACGGCTGAAGTTTCTAATTGTGATGGCAATTCTTGCCGCTGTGGCCTGCGCAGGCTATTTTTACGTACCGGTGTCTTACAATGCTTATCTTTACAGGGACCTAATGCAGACCAAGGTGGATGCGGCCGCCGCGCTGGGGCACCCCCCTACCTGGGTGACAGATCAATTGACCAAGAGTGGTCCTGAATACTACGTACCGCCTGAGGCCGTAATTACGCCGACGCTGGAGAACGACCGAATGCAGGTGACAGTGCAGTTTAGCAAAGAGATTGAATTTCCCGGTTACACCTACCTGTATGAGTTTGATCACACCGCTCAGAGCACCGAGTTTTTGGGTAAGACTAAGTAAGAATGAAGAGGCGCAGGGGAGTGATCTCCTGCGCGCATGAACTTGAGCACTAACCGCAATTACGCAGATAAGATTAACGATTCACGAACTCTTGTTTCTTTCGTAGCATTCGTGGATCGCTTCTTTTTGTTACTGCTAAAACAGTCTTGTATCTGAAATCTGCGGATAGTTGTTGACTCGACTACCGTTGAGCGCCGTCGAGAAACGCTTTGAGTTTGCGCGAACGCGAAGGATGCCTCAGCTTGCGCAGTGCCTTGGCTTCGATCTGGCGAATACGCTCTCGAGTGACTGCGAAGTGTTGGCCCACTTCCTCCAACGTATGTTCAGATCCGCTGGTGCCCAGACCAAAGCGCATCTTGATAACTTTTTCTTCACGCGGCGTTAGGGTCGCCAGCACTTCATCCGTAATCTCACGAAGGTTTGAAGCAACTACCGCATCAGCGGGATTCAATATCGACTTGTCTTCGATGAAATCGCCCAGGTGCGAATCTTCCTCCTCACCAATAGGTGTTTCGAGTGAGATTGGTTCCTGCGCGATCTTCAACACCTTCCGCACCTTCGAGACCGGAATGTCCATCTTCTTGGCGATCTCTTCGCTGGTGGGCTCGCGACCCAGCTCCTGCACGAGCGCGCGCGAGGTGCGGATCAATTTGTTGATGGTTTCGATCATGTGCACGGGAATACGAATCGTCCGTGCCTGATCGGCTATGGCCCGGGTGATGGCCTGGCGAATCCACCAGGTAGCGTAGGTAGAGAACTTGTAACCTCGCCGCCACTCAAACTTGTCCACCGCCTTCATCAGACCGATGTTGCCTTCCTGAATCAGATCCAGAAACTGCAAACCTCGATTAGTGTATTTCTTGGCGATGGAAACGACGAGCCGGAGGTTGGCCTCGACTAGTTCGCGTTTAGCCTGGCCAGTCTGTTGCTCACCGATCACGATTGACTGCAGCGAGCGCTTGATTTCAACCGGCCCGACGTGGTGATCCACCTCGATCTGCACCAGGCGTTTTTTAGACGCCGAAACCCGGCGCTTGAACTCTTTCTGATCGTCCGGCTTGACCCGTTTCTTGGTGAGCTTTTCGGTGTAGTTGGTTATTTCGCGCTCTGAGTCGCGAACTTCCTTCTGCACGGCGCGGATGGCATTGATCAAACGCTGTCGCGCGCGCTCGGTCATACTCAGCCGCCCTATTTCCTGGGCTATTTCCAAACGAAGGCGCGCCACTTTGCGACGGAGACGCATCAACTTCTTACTCTTTTTACCGCGGGTGATCTTTTGTTCCGCCCGGAGTTTCTCCCATTCTTTCAAGGCTTGCCTGGAAATTTTGCGGATATTCTGGATGCCTTCGATGGTCCAGTTGCGATACTCCTCCGCTTTGTCTTCATCTCCGGTGAGCTCAGCCTGCTCTGAAAAAAGCACGATCTCGCGAATGTTTGCGGTACCGGCTTCCAGGGCTTCGCCGATTCTGAGTAGCTCGCTAACGGCCAGCGGCGAACGCGCGATGGCTTTCTGCGTCTTCAGCTGCCCTCGCTCAATGCGTTTTGCGATGGCCACCTCGCCCTCACGCGTCAGCAGTGGGACCACGCCCATCTCGCGCAGATACAAACGAACGGGGTCGTTTGTTTTCTCGAGTGCGCCGGCGGAAAGGTCGAGCTCGATATCATCGTCGAGTGATTCCTCATCATCGTCGGCAACAGCGACGGCGGCCTGCTCGAGAAGTCTCTCGTCCGAATCCGCAACAGGAATGTTTGAACCTTCGAGCTTCTGGAGCACGTCTTCAATGTCATCTGGTGAGACGACATTGTCCGGCAACTCGCGATTCAAGTCGTCGAAAGTCAAATACTTCTTGTCGCCACCGAGTTCCAGCAGTCTCTCCATCACATCATCCCGATCTTTGTCTTCAATACTCACTTCTTATCTGCTCCATTAGACTCCAGGCTCGCCATCCCGGTTCCCAACGTTAATGACACCTGGAGAACCTTTATCAAAACCGAAATTGGAAAACACACAGAAACCTTAAAGGCCCGTTTGCATTGTTTCCGCCCTGGGCAGCAGCGCACTTCTGCGTCGGGCAAGGTCAATTTGTTCGCTCGAAAGCGTGGAAACTCTTTCGCTATCTCCGGCGCGCTCGGCTGACGACAACTCCGCCTTGATCTCCTCGATCCGATGATTGAGCTTCATTAGTCGGAACGTAAGGACGCATTCTTCCGGAGCATAGTGCTCATTGGAGGCATGTAGCGACTCACTCATCAAGAGCATCGGCAGCAATTTGGAAGAGAGGGCGTCGCCTTCCGTCTTTTGGCTCAGCGTCTCGAAACTTACCTTCGTCCCTTCACCTTCGAGCTCAAGCAAGGCTCGAAATATCGAAGCCGTCGGGAGATCCTCGTAGTCTTCAGACCTCAAGATAAGCAAGACCCCGCGGCGTAAGGCCTCGTCGGCAAAAAGTAGCCCCAAGAGCCGTTGTTCTGCCGGTGTGGCACTAACGTCCTGGGTCAAGACCCTTTTGGCGCCTGGCTTGTTGTCAGAGCCTCGAACAAACTGCCACAACTCGCGCACCAGCGATGCATCCGCTATTCGTAGCGAATCCGCCGCGATGTCAAAATACTCGCGCTTTTGTATCCGGCTGCGGACAGCGCGAATAAACGGGAGCACCTCCTCAATCGCTGCCTCCTTATCGGCAGGATTAGTAAGCTTGCGATCCCGTACAGCCTGATCGATTACGAATTGTATGTGGGGTTGTGCCTCGCCACGTCGCCGCTGATACTCGTTCGCGCCCGATCTTCGGATGAATTCATCCGGATCGGCGTTATCCGGAAGAACCAGAACCTTGACCTCAAGGTCTTCTGCCAAAAGGATTTCGATTGCCTTCTTCGCCGCCTTCACACCCGCTCGGTCACCATCATAGTTGACTACCACCTTACGCGCAAACCGAGCTAACAGTTTCACTTGGTCCGGCGTCAGCGCCGTGCCCAGACTGGCAACGAGGTTACGGATACCAAACTGGTAGGGAATAATCAGATCTAGAAACCCTTCAACCAAAATCGCATAGCCCTGCTGTCGGATTTCATCCCGCGTCAGGTTCAAACCAAAAAGGTGCCGCCCCTTCACATAGGCAGGGGTCTCGGGCGAATTTATATACTTCGCGTCCTCGTCCTTCAGCGTGCGGCCACCAAAAGCTATGGGTCGTCCCTGGATGTCCATGACCGGAACAATCAGTCGCCCCCGAAAGCGGTCATACGAGCCGCCTTCATCTTTCTTAACTACCAGGCCGCTGCGCTCAATCTGAAGCTGACTCGCACCCTTTTGTCTGAGGTGCGATGAGAGCGCATCCCAGCTGTCAGGTGCGAAACCGAAACGAAACGTTTTTCGCGTCTCGCCGGTAATTTCCCTCTGCGCAAGATAGTCGCTTCCAATGCGAGACTCCTGGCCCCCATGTTCCAGCTGCTGCTCCCACCACTCGAGCGCCCACTTGTTAAGTTCAATGACTTCATCCACTTCCTGTCGCCGGGCCTCGAAGCGGCTGTCGTCAACCAGCTTGGGCGACGGCACGCCGCTCTTTTCGGCCACCATCCTGATCGCATCAGGAAACGCGACCCGTTCGATCTCCATCACAAAATTGAAAACGTTGCCGCCTTTGTGGCAACCGAAGCAGTAGAAGATCTCTTTCGCCGGACTCACGGAGAAGGAAGGCGTCTTCTCCTTGTGAAACGGGCAACAGGCCATCCAGTTCGCGCCTTTCTTCTTCAGGGGCACATAGTCCTGGACCACCCGCACAATGTCGGCCTGGCGTTTGAGATCATCAATAAATGTTTGGGGGTAACGCATTGTCTATTGCCTGAGTTCTACTACGGTCGCCCCCGAGCCGCCCTGATCTTGCGGTGCGGCTGCGAACCGGGCAACGTGCGGGTGATCTTTTAACAACTCTGCGATGGCCCGACGGAGAGCTCCCGTACCGTGGCCATGAACGATGCGCAACTGACTAACACCACCAAGAGATGCGGCGTCTAGAAACTTGTCGACTGCGTCCACCGCTTCATCCGCCCGCTGCCCAATAACGTTTAGTTCCGAGCGAATGTTCTCGTCCGAAGTACTGAGCTGAGCTGTGTAGCTGGTTGGGCGGAGTTTTGCAAAACGGCCCGATTGGCGTTTGACTGGTGTGATTTCCTCGACCAGTTCGAGATTTTCCAACTTCTCTCGGAAGCGCAGCGATTTTACTCGCACCTCGGCTTCGTCCCCTTTGACGCTGTCGACAATGCCGACTGATCCAAACGAACTGAGTCGCACATGATCGCCGACAGCGATATTACGAGCGGGGGCTGCAACGTATTGCGCATGCTCGGGCTCAGATAAGTCCTGAGCCGAAACTTTGAGGGAAGTACGAGTAGCCCGACTGCCGGTGACGACCTGACCCTCGCGCACAACCCGCACGGGGCGGGAACTCGTACTGGTCGGAGTCGCACTGGGTTCCCGGCCTCGCGAAGTGCTTGCGGCGCGTTGGGCTTCGCGTTTCAGTTCCGCCACGCGACGTTGGGTTTCTCGTTCAAGTTTTAGCCGTTCGGAGCGATCCTGAATAGTGGCGAGCAGTTCCTGAGATCGTCGTTCAAATTCGCGCACGATTTTCTCTAGCGCGGCTTGAAATGAAGTCTGACGCTGGGCTTCTTTTTTGTCGGCTTCCTTCTCGAGCGAAGCAAACTTCTCTGCGACGGCGGCCCGCTCCTCCTCCAGCGCCTGCCTCAAGGTGGCGGCCTGCTCGGATTCGCGTTTAATGCGGCGCAAGTACTCTGTGGCCTGAAGTGAAGAGTCATTCACGTTTGCAGCGGCGGCACCTATTATTTCGTCCGAGATTCCGAAGCGTCGAGCAATTTCCAGACCGGACGATGACCCGGCAACGCCGACTAGCAGGCGATAGGTTGGGCGCAGAGTTTTCTCATCAAACTCAACGCTCGCGTTTAGCACAGCCTCTTCGTTCGCTGCGTATACCTTCAGACCGCTGTAGTGAGTGGTGGCCATCACATTCGCGCCGCAAACTTTGCGGAAATGATCTACCACCGCAACTCCAAGCGCTGAGCCTTCCTCTGGATCGGTGCCAGTTCCAACTTCATCAAGCAGAACCAAGGCTGGGGCTCTGCAGACCTCGATCATGCGCGAGATGTTCGCCACATGTGACGTGAAGGTTGAAAGATTAGCGGCGAGCGACTGGTGGTCACCAATATCAGCCAGCACTGAGGTAAAGAAGGGAACTTGAGCGCGGCGTGCGGGTACAGGCAATCCTGAGAGAGCCATTAGCGAAAGCAATCCGGCAGTCTTAAGCACAACCGTTTTACCGCCGGCGTTGGCGCCCGAAATGATCATGGAGTCATGTTTGTCGTCCAGCGAAAATGAGACGGGCACCACCGCGCCTCCCGACGCACGGAGGTTCTCTTCAAGGAGCGGATGTCGAGCTTCTGCGAACTGCAGGGCCCCAGTGGAACAGACTTCAATCTGCTCGTTATTACCTAGGAAAAGGACGGGCGAAAAATCCGAACCATCACGGACTGAAGTCTGTGCCACCGCGCTGACCTCGGGAGTTACGCAAGTGAAATTCTGGTGGAAGACTGCTTTGGCGTTTATGAAGTCCAGCTCATCAATGGCTTCGGCGGCCATTTCGATTCCGGCCAACTGAAGTCGCAGCTCCTCCGTCAGAGCGAAGAGGATACGGTAAATCTCTCGCTCTTCAGATTCGCGCAGACTCTGTAATTCGTTGTTGGCATCAATCGTTTCGAGCGGCTCGACGAAAGCTGTTGCCCCCGACGACGAGAAGCCATGCGCGACACCCTTAATGTGCCCTCGATGATCAGCTTTGACTGGGATCACAAAGCGGTCGTTCCGGATTGTGACCAGCTCATCCTGCACAGCCTCCTCCGCTCTGCGCATCAAGTTTTCCAGCGAGCGTGTGATGCTCGAACGGAGCTTAGTTATCTCGTGACGAATACGAGCCAATTCGGGGCTGGCGCGGTCGTCCAGGTCTCCGCTGGGCAAAATCTTGTTGGCGACGCGCGCAGTGATACTGTTTAACTCGCGAGGAAGACTTGCAACGATATCTGCCAACACCGGCGACTTCTCGCGCTCGGCCATAATGGCTGCCCGGGCCGACATCGCCTGCTCGCAAAGCCGCGCTAATTCAAGAATCGTGATTGATTCTAATGAAGCCCCTTCGACTCGCAGCCGCGCAAGAGCCCCTGCCGGCTCTCTCAGCTCACTGAACGACCACGTCACGCCGCGCTTTCGCAATTGCACGCACTCGGCTGAAGCAGCCAGGGCCTTTTGCAGTTCCTCCATTGAATCAAGCGGCGCCAGAGCGTCGACACGCGCACGTCCCATTGACGTCTGCGCTCCGCGGCGCACGAGCGCCCGCAGTTGATCGAACTCCAAGATATGAAACGCCTGATCGTTCATGAAAACAAAGGTGACGAAGGTGACAAGTGACAGGTAAACCGGAGGTAATGCCACTTTCGGAACGCCCGAACACTTCTCCTAAACAATTTACTCTTGATTCTAACACCGGGGAGTGGATTTCACACTGAGGCGGATTTCGAGAATTTCAGATGCTTTAGGATTCAACCTTGAACTGACCATTCAACGTGAGGAGATTTGCAGGTTGGGAAGGTGGGCAAAGCGCAGGTCGCCCCCGCTCCAGCATAGCGTCGTTCGCTAGGGAACGAAACCGGCTCAATTCTTATGACTCGTCCGGGGTAGTAGTCCTGAAGAAAATAAAAGTGATAACGCTGGAGCGGGGGCGCATAGCTTTGCCCACCTTCCCAACCTGCAAATTTGCTGCTATTGGACTGTCGACTCAGTGTTGAGTGGCGCCCGATCTGGAGCACGAAATCCGATCAGAAGCGACGGCGGCGACGATCCCGTCTTCGCTGAGCTGCCGGGAAAAGTCCCTCGACCTGAATTACGTTCACCAACTGGTCGCTGAAATTGAAGGTTCCGACCACGGCCTTGATGGTGGGTTCTGATGGCGGCTGGATATCTGCAGTCGCCAGGTCGAGCGTCTCGCCTTTGGTCTCAATTGCCAGAGCGATTTGCTCATCTCCACGCAAGGCAACCAGAATCCCGGGCGAGAACCCAAGACGCGTGGTCGTTTCTCCGAACAAACTGAGAGGATCAAGAACGGTTAACATGCGGCCTTGGATGGAAACCACGCCCAGCACTTCCGGCGGCGCATGAGGCAGCGGTGTCGGCCGTCGCCATTCCGCAATCGTTGCAATGTCGTCCTCAAAGATACCGAGCACAAGGGGGCCTACGGACAGGAGTTGGAGTTTGCGCGTGGTTCGGAGTTTGCGCTCGCCCAAGGCATTACCCTGGGATGATCCCGCGTCTTTGATGTGGTTTAGAGTCCGATGTCGACTGCTGGGCGTTTCATCATTCATCGATTTGTGGTTAACCCTAGGCCCTAGCCAACTCATTATAGCCCCAGGGATCGGCAACGCGCGTCTCTAAACGGTAAAGTTGGAACCAAGCCATTCTGGCAAGTACACCGGTCGCGCGATAGAATGAAAGCTTCTATCACTGATACGGGCCGAAAGGATTGGTTCCATGGATGAATTTGACCGTTACCGGGCGGAGATGAATGAGAAGTTACTCGGTAGTAACCATCTGGGCATCAAACGTTTTTTCGCTCTCGACACGCAGGCATATGAAGACGGTGCTCTCGACAAACGCACGAAGGAGTTGCTGGGCCTGGTGGCCTCAACTGTTCTGCGATGTGATGACTGCATCACTTACCACATTAAACAGTGCGCTGATGCAGGAGTGACCCGACCCCAGTTTCTCGACGCCTTTAATGTGGCGCTTGTGGTTGGTGGTTCGATAACGATTCCCCATCTGAGACGCGCAATCGATCGGCTGGACCAAGTCCTCGACAAAAGGAGTGATGAGGTATCACCCGCTCACCAGCACGATTGATCGGAGTCTATGTGACGGTGTCAGCGAACAAATGAGATTTTCTCTCTTGAATCACCAAACTCCAGGCAGAGAACGTGGAATGGTTGAAAAACCAAATCAGCTTTACAGTTCGTAACTACAGTGGTCTTAGAGGAGGTAGATTGAGAACGATTTCCCCCAAAAGCTCGAGGGTTGTATTTGGCTTCGCGGTCCTCTTATCGGCTAGTGCAGTGCTTTCAGCTCAATCTCTCCGCACTATTAGGAAAGGCACTTATATGTCTGCACAACAGGGGGTTCGCGTGCGCGCGCCCGAGATTACAGGTGGGCGTGGCTGGCTCAATACAGATAAACCGCTATCGCTGGCTGCGCTGAAAGGCAAGGTAGTGCTGCTGGACTTCTGGACCTACGGCTGCATCAACTGCATCCACATTATTCCGGATCTGAAGAGGCTCGAAGAGAAGTATGCGAACCAGTTGGTAGTGATCGGTGTGCACTCAGCAAAATTTGAAAACGAGAAAGAGACGGAGAATATTCGTCGCATCATCCTGCGTTACGAGATTGAGCATCCCGTCTACAACGATGCGGAGTTTAAGGTGTGGCAAAGCTACGGGGTGCGCGCCTGGCCTACTCAAATCTTAATCGACCCGGCTGGTTACGTGGTTGGGTCAATCTCCGGCGAAGGCAACTACGATCCTATTGATATGGCCATCGGAAAAGCTGTCGCCGACTTTCGCGCGCGCGGCGAGCTGAATGAAGAGCCCCTCAAACTCACTTTGGAACGCGCCAAGGTTGGAAGCCTGCCACTTGCGTTCCCGGGCAAGGTTCTCGCAGATTCCAAAGGCGACCGGCTGTTCATTGCTGATTCAAATCACAACCGCATCGTGGTCACAAAACTCGACGGGACGCTCGTGGAAACGATCGGGAGCGGAGAGCATGGCTTCGCAGATGGGGCATTCGATAAAGCCAGCTTCTACCGCCCGCAGGGGATGGCCCTGGATGCCGACAACTTGTACATCGCTGATACGGAAAACCATCTTATTCGCCTTGTCGATCTAAAAGCGCGAACCGTGAAGACCATCGCAGGTACCGGAAAGCAGTCGCATGATCACTTCAAGCAAGGGCCGGCGCGTGAGGTTGGTCTGAATTCTCCCTGGGATCTTCAGCTCGTGGGGAGGACTCTTTACATTGCAATGGCCGGTCCCCATCAAATCTGGAAGCTTGATCTAGAGAAAGAGGCAGTATCCACGTTTGCCGGCTCCGGTCGCGAAGCTCGCCTCGATGGGTCATTACTGGAGGCCGGCTTTGCCCAGCCGTCCGGGTTGGCCACGGACGGCCAGAGTCTTTTTGTGGCCGACAGCGAGTCGAACATCATCCGCGCCATCGACCTCAGCAGCGGGCAGGTCAAAACCGTGGTAGGTGGTGACCTGTTTAAATTTGGTGATGTTGACGGACTAGGTGACGATGTCCGCTTACAACATCCGCTGGGCATCTTTGCGCTTGATGGCAAAGTGCTGATCGCTGACACTTACAATCACAAGATCAAAGAACTCGATCCGGCAGCGCGCTCCGTTAAGACACTGTTCGGAACCGGCAAGCCCGGCCAAACCGACGGCAACTCACCTTCTCTCTACGAACCTGGCGGTCTGAGTGTCGCCGACAATAGGCTTTACGTTGCGGACACAAACAACCATGCAGTCCGAGTCGTCAACCTGAAAACGAAAGAAATATCGACTCTTCGAATCAAAGGTCTCGAGCCGCCTGCCGCGTTGACAACGGCGGCTGCTACGGATTCCGATACCGCGCCGAATTCCGAAGAGATCGTATTGGTTCCCCAGCGCTTACGCGCAAACCAGAACGGCACTGTTGTGGTTCAGGTAGATTTGCCTGCGGGTTATCATCTGAATCCCATGGCACCGCAGCGCTACAGACTCTCGGTTGAAAACGGCGGGCAGCACGTTGGGCTGATGTCTTCCTCGGTAACCGGTTCCAGCGGACGCGATAGAGAAGTAAAAGAGACATCGAAGAATCTGCGTCTGCCTCTGCGTATACCATTTCGCGCCTATGAACCGGGGAAGGCAGACCTTCGCGTTCAACTCACGCTCTTTTACTGCCGCGAAGACAACACTGGTACCTGCCGCATTAAAACCCTCGTCTGGCGAGCACCTCTCGAAGTCGGGACCGATAGGGTGGCGTCCAACGAGATAAAAATTCAGGGAAGAGTCAGTGCTGAATAAGGCTGCTCAAAACTGAAGCACTACGAATTGTAGGGTAGCGGGTAGTTTAGAGTTCAAACTTTAGTCTGTGGCCACGAAACTTCAACCTGAAGGTTGAACTCTAAACTTCCGGAATCAAGCAGACCCGTCACCGAATAGAGGGCTGGCTTGCTCCGGCATCGTCCTGCGCGTAATATCAAGCTTCCCCTAAATTTTCTTGGAGGAGAAAGCCGTGGCTGATCAATCAGGAGTAAAAGCTGTGCCTGACAAACCGTTTCTCACAGACATCAAGACTCTACGCGAACGCGCGCGCCAACACATCGAGAATGGCGCCGTAACGGAGGGCTATCGCGCCGATCGAAATACAGTCGTCAAGCTTTTGAACGAAGCGCTTGCCACTGAGATCGTTTGCGTGTTGCGATACAAGCGGCACTATTTCATGGCCTCTGGGATTCATGCCGAGGGCGTGGCTGCGGAGTTTCTCCAGCACGCCAACGAGGAGCAAGGACACGCTGATCTCATTGGACAACGGATCGTACAGTTGGGCGGTGAGCCAGACCTCAACCCGGAGGGGTTGTTGACCAGGAGCCATGCCGAATACGTCGAAGGCGAGAATCTTCTGGACATGATCAAAGAGAATCTAGTTGCTGAGCGTATCGCTATCGACAGTTATCGAGAAATGATCAATTACCTCGGCAATGACGATTCGACCACCAGACGGATGTTGGAAGGCATTCTCGCAATGGAAGAGGAACATGCCGACGATCTGGTGAGCCTCCTTGCGGAAATGGGTGGTTAGCAAAATCTTGCGGAGCGTAGCACTCCAGTTGAGCTAATCTCCGTTGCCGGATTCTTAAGCGTGATGCTTTTGATCGAAGCATCGCGCTTGTTAGCGTTGACCACTTGACCGAAACAAAATCAAATAGGACTAACGAACCCAGGCCCAGCATGTGTCGCGGCTGCGGCGCGATTGTGGGCGCCGGTCAGACTAGCTGCGCAGTCTGCGGCGCCTCCACCATCAATTCAAATGCTCCGCCACGGAAGGTCTCGGACCGTGAGACGATGCGTTTTGCCCGAGCCGTTTTGGGTCGGCCTTACAAGTTCACCATCATTTTGCTGGTCGCAAACTTTTTCGTTTTTCTGCTTATGTGGCAGTCAAGCGGGATGACGATTAGTGTTTTGGGAGTCTTTCCTCCCGAAGTCCTGATTGCCTATGGAGCGAAGCTGAACGCGCTTATTAACGAGGGCCAATGGTGGCGTCTGGTTACGCCCATGTTCGTCCACGTAAATCTTCTGCACCTACTCGTGAACATGTACAGTTTGTGGATTGTTGGCCCATACGTTGAGAAGCTGTATGGCTCGGCGAAGTTCTTAGTGATCTGGGTAGTGAGTGGCGTGGGAGCCTCTTTGGCAAGTTATTTAACAGTCGTCGACCCCGGCACCCCACTAGGACCACTGGGACGCTTTCTCTTCCGGCCAGACGGACCATCGGCCGGGGCCTCGGGTGCATTATTTGGCATGGTGGGTGTTCTCTTTGTCTTTGGAATTAAGTATCGCGACGAGTTGCCCGAAGGTTTCAAACGCGCTTTTGGCACGGGGTTGCTACCGATGATTCTGTTGAATTTGTTCATCGGATATATGGGGCGTGGTCTTTTCGATAATGCGGCGCATCTCGGTGGTTTGGTCACCGGCGCTGCGTTGGCTCTGGTCGTGGGATATCGCCGACCCGGGGAGAGAACCGGTGTCGCCATTATCTGGCAGATCTTGCGGGTCGCGGCGCTCACCCTCGTGGCGGTTAGCTTCCTTAAAGCAGCCCAGCAATTTAGGGAACCGTTGCCGCTTTCGGTAAGAGAGCAAACAGTTCTCAATTCAGGTGGCACGGACGCCGCCTTCCTGGTTTTTGCAAAGACAATGAATACCGCGCAGGAAACTTTTTATACAGCCATGCAGGGAGACTCGAATGGCGTTGATGATGCACGGAAGAGTCTCGAATCTGTTCCGCATTTTGACCAGGAGTCGGCTCAGCTGACGGAAAGACTCAAAGCTCTTCTGAGCCACGCGCAAGGACTCCAGCGCACCCCGGCCTCTTCGCCGGCGCCTGACCCCGGGAAGCTGCTACAGGAAGAGCAGGCGTTGCTGGAGGATTTCGGTTCGTGGTCGAAAGATTACAATAGGTGGCTGAAGACGACTGGAAAAACCTACGGTGGGTTGATAGATGAGCCAACACCGCAAACTCTGAACAACTCCACGCAATAGTCCTGCGAACACTCAGAGGAGAGGATAAGAGATGGAAATCAAGAAAGTGGGCGTCCTGGGCTGCGGGTTAATGGGCTCAGGCATTGCTCAAGTTGCTGCAAGTGCAGGTTTCGAGACAGTTGTGCGCGAAATATCGGACGATCTCATCAACAGGGGGTTTACCGTTATCGAGAAGTCGCTGGCGAAGTTCGCAGAAAAGGGAACGATCACCGCCGAGCAGCAGCAGGAGATCCGCAACCGTCTATCTGGCACTACGTCTTTCGAAGATCTTTCAGACTGCGACATCATCATTGAGGCGATCATTGAAAACCTTGAAGAGAAGCGCAAGAACTACAAGCAGCTTGACGACCTATGTAAGCCTGAGACGATCTTCGCTTCCAACACTTCGTCAATTTCGATTACCGAGATGATGACCACGACTTCCCCAGCGCGGCAGCGGCGCTTTATCGGATTGCATTTCTTCAATCCCGTTCCACTCATGAAGCTGGTTGAAGTCGTGCGCACGATCCTGACCGATGAAGCGATCTATGAGCAGGGCATTGAGTTTGCCAGGCGCTTGGGCAAAGTGCCGGTGTGCGCGGGAGACAAATCCGGTTTCATCGTGAATCGTTTATTGGTACCTTACTTGCTCGACGCCATCCGCGCCTTGGAAGAAGGCGTAGGCTCGATTCAAGACATCGATACCTCAATGAGGCTGGGGCTGGGTTATCCGATGGGCCCGTTTACCCTCGGCGACTTTGTGGGATTGGATACTACCTACTACATTGCCGAAATCATGTTCAATGAGTTTCGCGAAAAGCGGTTTGCGCCGCCGCCGTTATTGAAGCGGATGGTGATGGCCGGTTTACACGGCCGGAAGTCAGGACGAGGGTTCTACGACTACACGAAGGATCCGAAGAATCCCACGCCGATGAGCCTCGTATAGTGGGATCGAGGCAGAACTCTTCGCGAGTTTGTTTACCACGCCGGACATGCGCGAAGGCACACCTGCCTTTCTGGAAAAGCGCGCACCCGTTTTCAAAGGAATCTAATGGCTCGGCCAGCTCATTCTAGAGGCTCATCCTGACGGAACGGCGCCGTACTACGAGGCGCCCTAGAAAGGAGAATCTCATGAGCGACGACCTCACAAAGAACCTGCCATCGTCGGATGGCGAAAAACTCACACAAATTCTTTCGACGGTTCAGCGCCTCGACTCAACGGTACAGCGCCTCGATTCTCGGTTGAGTGGTCTGCAGCAGAAGGTGGAGGAACGCCTCTATGACACTCGGCCCATCTGGGAAAAAGTGGTTGCAGATATTGCTGAAGTGCAAGCGGGACAACAGCGCCTGACAGAAGGACAAGTGCACTTGCAGGAAGGATTAGAGTTCTTGCGCGGCGAGTCGCGCGAAATTCGCACGCAGTTGCGTGACATCTTTCGGCGGTCAAGCATCTTCAATGACACTCTCGCTATGCAGGGTGACTATCGCAACATCTACGATCGCGTGCGTGAAATCGAAGGCCAACGCTGAACTATCACATCCCGACACACGGTTAACCAAACCATAACCTTGATGCTCGCTTTCGCATCCCCTATACTGCGAAAGCCTTTCCGATTGCGACGATGGAGCGCTAGAAACCGTATTGCAGCCCGTTATTCACGAAGGACAACTCAACGGCAAGGGATTCCGTTTTGCGATTGTGGCGAGTCGTTGGAATGATTTTATCAGTTCGCGGCTCGTCGAAGGGGCGCTTGATGCGCTCGCTCGTCTAGGCGTTGCGGAGAAGGCAGTGACGGTTTATAAGGTGCCGGGATCTTTCGAGATTCCCCTTCTGGCTTTGAAGGTCGCCGGTTTAAAAGAGTTTGATGCGGTAATCTGCCTGGGAACGATTATCCGCGGACAGACGCCACACTTCGAATACATCGCCAACGAAGTGACGCGTGGAATATCACAAGCCGGGATGGCAACCGGAGTGCCGGTTGTATTCGGGATAGTAACGGCCGACAATCTTGACCAAGCCATCGATCGTGCGGGAGTTAAGCTGGGCAACAAGGGATTTGAAGCCGCCACGACCGCAGTGGAATTGGTAAATCTTTACAAGGAAGCTTTTCGGAAGTAACAAGTGGTGAGTTATAAGTAGTAGGGCAGACGGACTTGGTTACTTGTCACCTCATCACCCATAAATAAGTACTGGTAATTGATATATGGGTTCGCGACGTAAGGCGCGCGAATGCGCCTTGCAAATGCTCTTTGCGGCTGATGTTGCTGAAACGCCCCCGGACGAGGTGGTGCGGACGTATTGGGCGGAATTGGGCGACGCTGATCTGGAAGAACCGGCGCGCGATTTTGCGACGCGACTGGCAGCAGGGACGCTGGCCCAACTCCCGGCCTTGGACGAACGTATACGTTCGCGGGCGGAACACTGGCGCATCGCGCGTATGGCGGTTGTCGATCGCAACATCCTCCGCCTGGCCGTTTACGAGTTCCTTCACGAGCCAACTCCTCGCACGGTGGCCATCAATGAAGCGCTCGAAATTGCCCGCCGTTTCTCGACCTACGAAGCCACGCAATTCATCAACGGTATCCTTGATGCCATCAAGCGCGATCTCGACGAGCAGCAGCCGCAAGAGAACATGGAGCTAACTGAAGAATCCGACGATGCCCAGGATGCTGACGAAGGTGAGCGTCCCGTAGCTTCGCAGTAGGATCGCGACATTCCTTCGATGGGCAGGTCAGTACAACCACGCAGTAGCAGGTGGCGACGGTGTCATGAGGGCAGCACCACCCCGCGGTAGCGGGTGGGTTTAGGTTACTTATCACTCACGTGGCGGTCTCATGAGTCAGGTTCATTCTTAGACTCTGATCATTGAGTATAGCTAACGAGGACCCACCTGCTACCGCGCGGTGGTACTGACCTCGTGGGCCGCGGAATGAGTGAGTCGCTACTCAGAACCCACCAGCTACCGCGAGATACCGGACCATATTTCTCACCGCTTTTTCCCCTCGTAAGATAAACAACCCCTCGTTTCCTGCTATTCACCGTTTACGCTTTAGCATTACTATTCAATCGTGGACCAAAGTCAGCGCCAGTTTCTTGCCGAGACCGAGGACCTAATCGAGCAGATATTTGTCGACCTGGACGAACTGCGCGAGAAGGCGAATGACCGGAGAGCTCGACGTGAATTAGTAGACCGTATCTTCCGTCGCATTCATCGGATCAAGGGTTCCGCCCTATCCTTAGGCCTTGAAGGGTTGAGCGAGATTGCCCACGAATTTGAGAGTCTGCTGAGTTCCGTTCGCACAGGCCGGTCAGTTATGGACAAGAATGTTCTCGATACGTGTGAGAGTGCGGCCATTGCCTTGTTCGAGAGTTTACACCTGGCCTCCTCGGGCGTCATCGAACCCTCGCGCCGAGCATTGTTTGAGCGGATTCAGGTTCTCTCACAGGGAAACAGCGCGAAAGCCGGTCCGGACATTGGTTCAGTGCTCGATTGTTTGCCTTTGGAAATTTACCAGTCGTTGAGCGGCGACGAGAAGCACCATTTGGAGCAAGCGGTCGAGGAAGGGGACGACCTCTGTCTTGTTTCAATCAGTTTCGATATCTCAAGTTTTGACGACGAGTTCTCCCGGTTGAAAGCAAACCTTGCAGCGCGCGGTGAAATTATCGCCACCTCACCGATGGTCGACCCCGATCATGCCGACAAAATCAACTTTCAGATTCTCTTCGCCGGGAGGTCAAATCTGGATGTGGCCGACCACGATTTGATCAGTTTTTCCGGTCTGCGCATCATTAAGGTCGCCAGCGAACCGGAAAGACCTGCCTCCGGCGACAAGGCCGCCCCGGCGTCCCCAAGCGGGCATCCCGCTTGGAGTAGTGGTGAAAACTCGTTGATAGCAGGATTGGGAGCTACACCCGCTTCTCTTTCCCATTTCATTCGCACAGATCTTGATGATCTCGACCGGTTGATCTCCTCCACGCATGACCTTTTTCGCGCGACTGCCAACGCCCTTGACCTGGCGCTTTCACAGCCGTACGTCAGCAGAGGGGTCCAGGAAGAACTGGAGAGATTAGACGTGCAAATCAGACGATCGTTTCTTAGCGTGGAAGAGAAGCTGATCGGACTCAGAATGGTCTCGCTGGCGCCAGTTTTGCAACGGGCGGCGCGAGCGGGTCGAGCGGCCGCTCGTTTGACGAACAAGGAAATAGACTTCGAGGTTGTCGGTTCAAACCTGAAACTCGATAAACTATTGAGTGACGCGATCGCCGATCCGCTCATTCACCTGGTCCGTAACGCGGTAGATCATGGGATTGAAACTCCTGAGCAACGGGGGCAGTCGGCAGATAGAAAGCGTGGCTTGGTGCGCATAGAAGTGACTAGCGAGGGCAGGCAAACCTGCCTGCGCATTAGAGACAATGGTCGTGGCGTTGATCCAGCACTCGTCTCGCAAGCGGCAATTAAGCTGGGAATAATCAGGGCAGACACCCTCCTGGACATGGATCACAGCGTGCGAATGATATTTCGTCCCGGGTTTACAACGTTGTCCGCAGCCTCAACGATTTCGGGTCGCGGTGTAGGTTTGGACGTAGTACAGACCGCAGTCGAACAGGTAGGAGGCGAGCTTCGAGTCTCCAGCGAATCAGGGCGAGGATCAACCTTCGAGATTCGGCTACCGGCAACGTTTGGTCTGGTTCGTTCGACTATGGTCGTGTCTGGAGGCGACAGCTTCTGCATAGACAACGTTCACGTGGTCAAGATTGAAGTAATTGCATCCAGTCATATCCAGAAGTCCGAAGATAAAGAGGCCCTGCCCTCTGAAAGCGGGGTTCTGCCTATTGTTCGCTTAAGTGAACTGTTGGGCCAGACAGTTGATGAATCTGTCTCCACCGATCTGGTGCACATCATCACTTGCGAGTTTCCCGGAAAGGATCCGGACGACATGCACCGAAAAAAACGCGTTGGCCTCGTCGTTGACAAGATGGTGGGAAGTGAGGAAGTTCTGGCACGCAATCTGGGTCGTCACTCATCACGCTGGACAGGGATTGCCGGAGCTACCGAGTTGCGCGACGGCACGGTTGCTCTGGTTCTTGATCTTCCCAGACTTATCCAGGCGTGGCGAAGGATATGTGTTGAGGGTTAAAGCCATTACTTGACATTCTTGTTTAAGAAAACATCGGAGAGGGAAGTGCGGTGCGAGATAGCGAGTTTGTTATCGCGTGACTAACCCCCCAGAAAATATTCGGATCGGTGAAGACACCATGTGCTACGAATTAAGCTTTCACCGTACCTCATCACAAATCAAACTCGCTAATCAATCGGTGCAGATAGGACCGGCTGATGCCCAACCGTTTGGCCGCCGCAACCTTACTCCCCTCGCTTTGCAGGGCCCGCAAAATCATCCGCCGTTTGAGCGCCGCGACTCCCCCCTCCAACGTGGCCTCATCTGCCGCGTTTGCATCCGGCAATAACCGCAGCATTTGCTCCGGGAGAAATTCCAGACCCAGTCTTGCCCCACTGGTAAGGACCACCAGTCTTTCAATGAGGTTTTCCAACTGCCGAACATTCCCCGGCCACTCATACTCTTGCAGCGCGTCGATCAAGACCGGCTCCAACTCCAGGTTAGAACGGAGATACTTCGCGGCGGCCTTGGCAACAAAGTGCGCCGCCAGCACGGGAATGTCCTCCGGGCGTGTGCGCAAAGGCGGAAGCACTAATGGCACCACGTTGAGCCGATAAAAAAGGTCTCGCCGGAAACGTCCGGCTTCTACTTCCTGTTCGAGATCACGATTGCTGGCGGCAATCAGTCTGATATCAACGCTCAACGTCTTAGTCCCACCCACACGTTCAAAAGAGCGTTCCTGCAGAACGCGCAGCAACTTCACCTGCACTGTGGGACTTAAGTCGGCAAGTTCATCCAGAAAGAGTGTGCCGCCATCGGCAAGTTCAAACCGGCCCTTGCGCGTTTGTGTGGCTGAAGTAAACGAACCCTTTTCGTGGCCAAACAGCTCCGACTCGATCAGCGATTCAGGTAGAGCCGCACAGCTGACCGCAACAAACGAAGCGCCGGCCCGGGGGCTCTCTTCGTGGATCGCTCGTGCCAGCATCTCCTTGCCGGTGCCATTCTCTCCGGTGATTAATACTGTTGCGCTGGTCGCCGCCACGGCTCGGGCGTGCTTGATTATCTTTTCCAGCGACTGGCTCCCGCCGATTAGATGACTGAAGCCTCTCGAATTAAGAAGCTCGTCACGCAGCCGGGCGTTCTCGACCTCCAGACGCTGCATGCGCGCGGCCTGGCTAATGATATGACGTACCTCGTTGGCATCGAGTGGCTTCTCGAAGTAACCGTAAGCGCCGTGCTTCACCGCATCGCGCGCTGCATGTTTTGAGCTGGTTCCAGTGATCACAACGGCCTGAACCGGAGGGTGGGCGCTGCGCGCCGCCTGGATAATGGCCAATCCTTCCGAAATGTCATCTTCGTGCGGAGGAAGGTGCAGATCGCTAACCACAACATCAATCTTCTCGAGTTTTAGCAGGTCGACGGCGTCGGATCGCGACGACGCCTCCAGGACTCGAAAATCGGAGTTGAGCGCCCAGTAGAGTCCACGACGAACCGACTCATCGTCGTCGACCACTAACACCGTCCCTTTCACCTGTGATTGTTCCCCCGACATTCAATTCCTGGTCCCGCCGTTCAATCAAGGAACGGCGGCGTACGGAACGTAAAGAATTTTCTGGGACAACAGATTAATTGAGGATTGCCGGTGCCAACCGGATAACGACGACCCGATCGGTCAGCTCCTGCTCAGCTGCTACGGAGCTATTACTTTGGCACCATTATTTGGGCGATGGTAACACTACGCGGAAGGTTGTGCCAGCACCTTCTCTTGAGTCGACTCTAATGGAGCCGCCATTGGCCCGCACAACTTCGCGGCAGGTGTAGAGACCCAGGCCCACACCTTTCTTTTTGGTGGTGGCAAAGGGATGATACAAACGCTTCTCAATGAAGTCAGGGGTCATTCCCGTTCCGGTGTCCGTGACGCAGAAGAATACTTTTTGATCGTCAGTTTTTCCGGCTTTGATGGTGAGTGTGCCGTTCTTTCCGGGCATCGCTTCCAGTGCATTCAGCACCAGGTTTTCGATTACCTTCTCAATTCGTTCTCCATCAACCACCGCGAAGAGAGATGGGGGGAGCTCTGCTTCTATTTTGTGGGTCTCACTCACCGGCCCGGCCGTGATGGCAAGTGCGCGCTTCAGCATGGGAATGATATCGGTGGGTTGCGCCATCTTATATTCGCCGCTAAGCGTAGCGACCGGATTAGTGAGTCGCCTTACCATGGCACTTAAATTCTGCGTGGCGAGCTTGAGTGAGTTCATCGCATCGGCGCGAAAGTCTTGGTTATCAAAATGCTTTTCCATATTTCCTACGATCAGCGACAATGCTTCAATCGCGTTCTTTAAATCATGCGTCAACATCGCTGAGAGTCTCACGAACGACTGGAATTGGTGCCCTTCAGTCTCGCGCGCAATTTGCTCTCGCAGACGATCCGTCATCAAATTAACGTTGTCGGCAAGCACTCGGTTTTCGTCGCCGGATCTCAACTCTATGTGGTGATCAAGTTTGCCCTCGGCAATCGCAGCGACACCCTCGCTGACGCGCTCGAGTCCCCGGGTCCTGACTTGTAGGTAGAACGATAGCAGAATCGCCGCCGCCGATCCTATTAGAATTGAATAAACGAGACCCCATACTCCCGACCGACGCGCTCCAGCCATCGCCTGTTTATAACTCTCCAGGATAGCAACCGACATGGTCATCTCCGGAAAGGGGCTGAAGGCTGCCCAGACCTCCTCATCAGTTCCGGACCTGAAACTTTGCCATCCAGAATCCCCCGACATCATGCGAGCAGCAATTGGTTTAAAGTGAGGCAGAGAATCACTAACTAACTGATACGCGAGGGCCTGATTTTGGTGATACAAAATTCGATCGGCGCGATCGACAACCACTACCGTCCGCGATGTTGAACTTGCTCTATCCGGTAAATTCTCGTTTGGTGAATTCTCGTTTGGCTGTTCCAACCCTTCCCATCGCCGCGCGGCCTCCGACAACACTGAACCGACCTCCAGCTCCGCCACCAAGGCTCCCGTCAAGGTTTCGACACCTTCATTTTGAAGGAAGACAGGAACCGAGATTCGCAGGCCAGCCCCGAGTGAAGTAATTAAGATGGGAGAACGGAGAGGTTCAGATTTGGTCGCTGCCCACACTCCTTCCTCTGGTTGCGGCATACTTGGCGGAAGATCCTGGTCACGAAGACTCAAGCGTTCACTCGAGCTTACCTGGGGTTTGAGCTCGGCAAAAAATACCGGCCGCTTCTGCTGATCGAAGAACGAGATGTTGGCCCAATGACTCTGTCTGCTGAGCGTAGCCGCGAGGACGATCTTTAGATTCGTCAGGCCCTGGTCGTTCGCTGATGAGGCTAACTGTTTGGCAGGCGACTGCAGGTAATCACGTAGCGCTTTAGAATCGGCGAGCGCGATCATCTCGTTTTCCTGTTCATCGATGTGATCGCTGACGGCGGCGATGAAGTTATCAAGCTCTCTTTCCAGATCTCGAAGCAGCTCCGATTCAGCCTCTTCCATGCCGTTGAAGTAGTTAATGACGCCAAGCAGAAGCAGTGGCGCCAGGCAGAGACCTAACAAAGTGAGAAAAAATTTTGGGCGAATGGGCAAGCACGCGCTCCCGTCGTCGGATCGGGAAGCTCGATATTAACTCAGCCTGCCAGTTTTCGGTTAAGACAAAAGTCGCGTGTCAGGGATCAGGTGTCGAGTGTCAGGGGTCCGGTGTCAGTCGTAAGTGGTCAGTCGTCTATGTTTAGTTCTGACTTGTGATCCGGTACCCGGCACCGGGCACCTGAAACCTGACACCCGGCACCCGATACCCCTAGATCGCTATCCGCCCGAAATCCGCGAGCAGCGGAGCAAGCGTGTCGACAATCCGGTCGTGGACTGCGCCGTTGCTCGCAATGATCCCGTTGCGGTTTTGGACTTCGGGTGAGTTGTATTTCAGCGGCCGGCCAAACAGATCCGTAAGCAGCCCGCCTGCCTCAGTCAGGATTATTTCCGGCGCACAGGTGTCCCATTGTTTCGTGCGCGGCGAGAGATGCACGTAGAGGTCACATTGTCGTTCGATGATCAGACCTACCTTGATCCCTACCGAGCCCCGCCGAATCTCCTCCTTGACCCTAAAAGCTTTGACTACTTTGTCCATCCGCGGGCTGCGGTGAGACCGGCTCGCAGCCAGCCGCATGAGCGAAAGCTCTTTCTGATCAGAGACTGTCGCTCGCTCTGGATTCCGATCTGGCCGGATGATCGAGGTCCCCCGTCCCCGAACGGCGTGGTAAAGCACACCCGTTATGGGTTGGTGGACGACGCCCAGCACGCATTGTCCGTCTTGAGCCAGACCAATTTGCACCGCGAAGTCTCCGTTGCCATCGATGAATCCATTAGTGCCATCGAGAGGATCGATCATCCAGACTCTTCGTTTGTCGAGGCGATGTGCGGTGTCGACAGATTCTTCAGCAAGAATGCCATCTTTGGGAAACTCTTTCCGCAGCGCCTTAACAATCAACTCGTTTGCAACGCGGTCAGCCTGGGTCACCGGCTCCCGATCATCAAACCCAATCTTCTGTTCAACCTGAAGCGGGCCTCCGTAGAACTCAAGGATGGCGGCGCCCGCCTCACGCGCGAGCTCGAGCGCCACGCGAAGCTCGTGCTCGTAAGTTTGTGACTGGAGTGTTCCCGTCATTAGTTCAACATAGTGTCAGATTATCCACCACGCGGTAGCAGGTGGGTTCAGGCTTCTCATCCCTCGCCGGCTGTATCACGAGGTTAGTACCATCCTCAGACTTTAATGATTGAGCATAGCTACCGAGGACCCACCCGGTACCGCGTGGTGGTACTGACCTCAAGGGCCGCGGCATGAGTGAGTCGCTGCTCAGGGCCCGCCCGGCTATCGCGAGGTAGTACTGACCCGTTTAATCCATCTCTCGCCGCGCCGCTTCACGAATGATCTCCAGCGTCTTATCGATGTCGGCCTCAGTAGTCCGGAAGTTTGTGATGCAGGCTCGCAGCGCAAACCTCCCGCGAAGAGTTGCATTGGCCAGATAGGCCTGGCCGCCACATCGATCTCCGCTTTCGAGAGTCCAAGATCGGACTGGCGAGAATTGGTGGTCTTTCCTGATTCGCTCATTTTGGTACTGGAGCGATTGCCACCAGTAGCGATAGGCGCTCGCCGCTCATGTTCGCGACGCTGTGCGCGATGCCAGCAGGAGCAACCACCAGCGAGCCGGCTGTGGCGTAGCGTTCCTCGTTTCCGACTGTAAACTTGCCCTCGCCTTCGAGGACAAAATAGAACTTGTCAGCACCCTGGTGTGCGTGCGCGCTCTGCGTCTGGTTTGGTTCCAGGCAGTTGAGTCCGACCATTACGTGTTCACCCTGCCAGAGCGTAGTCTTGTAAAATTTTTCAGCTGACGCGCCCGCGTGCTTACGCCAGTCGAGAAAGTGGTTCATACGAGGTCCCTTAACTAATGATTTGAAACTCAAACTATCATACAGCGCGGGCAGCACGAAGAGCGCTTGCAGCCCGTAACAGCGGCGGTTATAGTCCGGTGCCGGGATTCGACCCTGACGAAGAGAGATTGCGTGGTTGGTTTCTGCGGTCAGTGCGAGCGTAGCGAGGGTAAACATGCCTGAAAGGTATGAAGTTTAATAGCCGGGGGCAACGGCCCCGGAACGAACGCTTCAGTCCGACCCTGAAAGGGTCGAAGTCTCGACGAACACATCACACTGGTTGAATCTTGGGCTCAGTGCGACTCTTTCAGGGTCGGGCGGCGTTTCAGCGTTCCGGGGCGTTGCCCAGTTGCCCCCGGCTACTGACTTCGTCCCTTTCAGAGAGAAGGCGTATGGTTTGAAACAATGTCCCTATTTGGCTCAGCAACACTCGAAGGTACGGTGCGTTACCGCGACCGTTTCAAAAATCAGGCCGCTGAAAATCACTTCCGTAATGAACAGAACCTCTGGTTATCGTCGATCGGCATCGGCACCTACCTGGGAAATGCAGACGATGCTACTGACGCAAAATATACCGAAGCAGTAGTGCGAGCTGTGGAGCTCGGAGCCAACGTAGTCGACACCGCAGCAAACTACCGCTTTCAAAGAAGCGAGCGCTCAATCGGCAAAGCTCTGGGTGAGCTGAGCAACGCTAAGGGCTTCGAGCGAGATGAAATTCTGGTCTGCACCAAAGGCGGTTATCTGCCATTCGACGGCGCACCACCACGAGATGTGCGCGGATACATTGAAGATACCTTCGTTCGCCCAGGTATCGCACGCCTCGAGGATTTCGTCGGAGGCAGCCACTGCATGACGCCGGAATACTTGCAGAACCAACTGGAGCAGTCGCTCCGAAACATGGACTTGGATTGCGTCGACGTTTATTACGTCCACAATCCTGAATCACAACTCGGATCTGTTTCGGAAGAAGAGTTCTACTCGAGACTACGGGCAGCTTTTGAACGGCTGGAACAGAACGTTACGCAGGGCAAAATCAAGATGTATGGCGTGGCTACCTGGAACGGCTTTCGTGTGCCGCCGGAAGCGCGCGGGTATCATTCATTGCCGCGCATGGTGGAGATGGCCCGCGACGTCGGGGGAGAGTCGCATGGTTTCCGTTTTGTTCAGCTTCCATTTAATCTCGCAATGCCTGAGGCCCTGGTATTGCGCAATCAAATTGTTGATGAAGTAGAAATCTCAACTCTGGAAGCAGCAGCGGCCCTCAGTGTTACGGTTGTTTCGAGCGCATCAATTCTCCAGGGGCGGGTTGCCCATGGTTTGCCGGAAACCATTCGAGAGCCACTGGGCTCTCTGGCCACGGATGCACTGACTGCGATTCAGTATGTGCGCTCAACTCCGGGGATCACCTCCTCACTGGTTGGTATGAGCAGCTCGACGCACGTCGCGGAAAACCTGCAGCTTGTTCGTGTCGAACCGGCACACGCCGACGACTACCGGCGCGTGTTTGGTCAGGAGTAGGATCGTCGCACGCCGGCGAAGTGGGCGTCCAATCACCCGCACGAGCTGTCAGCAGGTAAATGATTCAACCGGACCGCGATAGCGGGCGAAAGCAGATCAAGGATACTGCTCGTGGAATAATTTCAAACGATGCCCCCCTTTGTTGCAGCTGCCGCCCCGCTTGGCGAGCTCGGCAATCAAATGCGATTGTCCTGGGATCACGCCCCAGGGCGGGGTCCCCGGCCGAGCAGCTCGGCTGGGGTGCGAGACTCTATGCTCTCGCCACGCTTCGCAGTCTCTAGATCCAATTGCCGTGAGCGCCCTGAGCTGGAATTGGCGAACGCCGTTGGCGTAAGAGAATAAGAGAGGACTTAGATGCCTGAACGGAAGTTCAAGTCATTCAGCGAATTCTGGCCGCACTACGTGGCCGAACACAGCCAACCCACGACTCGCATGCTTCATTTGATAGGCACAAGTGTCGGAATCGTCTGCGCGGTTTACTTTATTGCTGGGGGCAGATGGTGGTTGTTTCCACTTGGACTGATTCCAGGTTATGGCGCCGCCTGGATCAGCCATTTTTTTATCGAGAAGAATAGACCGGCAACATTTCAGCACCCCTTATGGTCCTTTATGGGTGACTACAAGATGATCGGGATGATGCTTTCAGGGAGAATGAAAACGGAAGTAGAGCGTGTCTTACCACAACGCAAAACGCAATGAAAGGCAACATTCCCATTCCCGAACTTCCGCGCGGGGAAGACGTCTGGATTATGGTAGTCGTGACCTCCGTTCGCCACCGGCGCACGCCACAGGGCAAGCGCTTTTGCGACGTGCTGGCTCGTAATGCTACGGGCTCGATCGCCCTGAAAATCTGGTCTGAAGTACTAGACACATGCCAAGAGATCCATCTCGGTCTCTGGGGTCTCACCGGGCGTCTCGATAACCACCCGGAGCGCCCGCAGTTCGTAGTGGCGGAGTATCGTCAGATAACCATCGAGCAATATCGTGAGCATCAAGGGGTTGATCCCGTGCTGCCCCTGGCTTACACGATGGATATCGAAACCCTCGCGCTCCCGGACTACCGCGCGCGAGTAGGATTCCAACTCGAGCGCACAATGAGGCTCGGCAATATGCGGATCGAGCAACAAAAGAGGTATCTCGAAGATATCGCTGCCGAAGAAGAGCGCTCTTATCAACTGGGCGCGTTGAGCGCGACCTCAGGCCGCATTGTTTGTCTGGCTGTACATGTAGGTCCGGTTCCGAGTATGGAGATTGAAGGTGTTGGGTACACTCAAGACGAACACGTGTTTGGCATCGATGCTGACGGCTATGAAGAGGACGAAAAACGCGTCCTCACGGGTTTTCTTAGTCTGCTCAAAGACTTCGATCCGGATACGGACGAGATCGTCGGCCACAACATCCTGGGTTTCGATCTTCCCTTCATCTTTCAGCGGTGCCTGGTTAATAACATAAAAGTGCGACCGTTCATCGACCTCTCAGAATTTCACGTGCGCGGCGCGTTCGACACCATGCATCAATGGTGGCTGGGTTCGAAGCGTTTTGTGAGTCTCGACGACATTGCCTGGGCCCTGGGGATCGAGTCGAGCAAGACGGCGGAAGCTGAAGGAAGCAAAGTGTTCGAGATGTACCGGGCGGACAAACTCGCCGAGATTCGCGAATACAACCTCAACGACGTGCGCGTGACGCGCAGGGTCTACGAACGCATGGTGGCGTGCTTTGGACGGTAAGAGCTGACATTTTCCATTTGTCGTTGGTCATTTTTCTGGATCTCATTTCGTGGTGCGTCATGTTAGCGGGTGGGCCATGGCTAGTCATCACTCAAGCCGCGGTCTCATGAGGTCAGTACCACCACGCAGTAGCGGGTGGGTCAAAGCTACTCATACCTCAAGCCGCGTGGAGTCGCTACTCAGACCCACCCGCTACCGCGTGGTGGTACTGACCTCATGACCAGCACAAGTGTGATTGCGGAACGCCGGAGTGGGATGGAAGGATGATAGAATCCGATCAATGGATAATTTTCTTCCTGTCCTGACGCTGCTTGCGGGTTTCCTTTTGGGGGCAGCCGCAATCTGGCTCATCTTTCGCACCAAACTCAAATACGAATACGAGCGCGCCCGTGCCGAAGCGGAGTGCGAGCGAGCCACTCTTGCCGAGAGGCTGGCGGGAAAAGATCGGCAGACGCAGGAACTGAGGGCGGCGCTGGAGCGCGAGAATGCCAAAAGTGATCAGGTTAAAGCGGAAAGCGCTAACAATTTGGCCAGGCTTTCAGCGTTACAAACTCTCCTCGAGGAAGAAAGAAAAGCATCTCAGGAAAAACTGGGTTTGCTGGATGATGCGCAGCGGAAGTTGGCCGACGCATTCAAAGCGCTGTCAGCCGATGCCCTCAGAAACAACAATCAATCATTCCTGCAGCTGGCAAAGGAAAATCTGCAAACGATTCAAGAGACGGCAAAGGGCGACCTGGAGATTCGTAAAAGTGCGATTGACGCCCTCGTAAAGCCGCTTAAGGAGTCGTTAGACAAAGTCGACGGCCGGATCGGTGAACTGGAAAAGGTGCGGGCCGGAGCCTACTCCGAATTGCGTGAGCAGGTTAAAACGCTGGCCACGTCTCAGCTGCAGTTGCAGGCGGAAACGGGAAACCTGGTTAAGGCCTTGCGAACGCCGCACGTGCGCGGGCGTTGGGGCGAGATTCAGCTGCGGCGGGTAGTAGAACTCGCCGGCATGCTTCAGTATTGCGACTTTGTCGAACAGGAAACAGTGGCCACTGAAGACGGGCGCATACGGCCGGACTTAATTGTTCGACTCCCGGGCAATCGGACGATCGTTGTCGATGCAAAGGTCCCTTTCGACGCCTTTTATGAATCAATCTCCACGACGGATGATGAAGTTCGGGGCGCGAGATTGAAAGACCATGCGCGCCTCGTACGCACTCACATCGGTTCTTTGAGCAAGAAATCCTATTGGGAGTCGGTACAACCTACACCCGAGTTTGTCCTGCTCTTCCTGCCAGGCGAAACCTTCTATAGTGCCGCGCTGGAGAACGATCCGAAATTGATAGAAGACGGTGTTGGGCTCGGTGTCATCATCGCGACGCCCACCACCTTGATAGCCCTACTCAAGGCGGTATCATACGGTTGGCGGCAGGAGCAGATGGCAACTAACGCTCACGAGGTGAGCAAGCTCGCGAAAGATTTGTACGACCGGCTGCGAACGTTTGCAAGTTACTTCGCAGACGTCGGCAAAGGACTCGAGCGGGCCCTGGATTCTTACAATAAAGGAGTAGGCTCACTCGAAGCACGCGTGCTCGTCACCGCGAGGAAGTTCAAAGAACTTGGTGCTGTTCCCGGCGAAGAGATCGAGATACTGGAACCGATTGACAAGACTACTCGCCCGCTTCGTCTCGACGAGGGCGGCCTCTTCCCCGATGACATTGCCGACGAACCCGAAGCCCTTGAAGATGAGGAGACCGCGCCCTTATTCAGTCTCAAAGCCGCGGGTGGCGATGGCCGTGAGTCTTAGTTCTCCCCATGCGCTCAATACAGAACCGGGAGCGATAGCGACCGCACTCAACTGACGCGCGTGCATGCTGCGATTTGAACACACCCAAAAATCTCACATACTCTTGCGTTCTCTCTTTCGGAGAGAGGGCTGCCTTGCTGTCCACGCGAAGGTCGGCTAGTTGAGTGCGGTCGCTATCGCTCCCGGTTCTGTAAAGCAGTCGCGCTCCCCTCGACTCCCGCAACTAACGATCTCAACCCTCACCTGATAAACTTAGTGCGAACACTAATTGTCTCCGGAGTAGATTTGGCAAAAGAAATCTGGCTGGGACCTCTGCTGGGTAGCAATCGTGCGCGTCTCATCGAACGCTGCGCCGCGCTGGTTGCAGAGGGTCAGGCCGACAGTTTCCTCTATCTCGCCGCGTCACACCCGCTTCTGGAAGTAGTAACTGAAGAAGTTCTCGACGGCAGCTCCAATCGTGGCCTCTGGGGGGAACTTCCCGTCTATCTATTTCGAGGGCTGGTGCGGCGCATACTCCAGAGTGCCGTGAATGAAACCGGCGGCCACCTCCCGTCTCGCATTCCTATTGACCGCGAAGAACTGCCTCTGCAACGGAGCTTGATCTCTCAGATTCTTGCGCGGCTAAAAGCCCAGGGAGAACTAAAAGCAATCGCTCCCCTGGCCGGCCGCGAAGGGTGCGTGAATACTATCGCCACACTAATCGGCGAGATTGAGCGGGCCGCAAAATCACCCGCCGAAGTAGCTGAGATAATTGCTATTCGCATCCAGGATCTAGCGCCGCGAACAAGTGCAACTACCGCCGACCTGCATCTGCAGAGCGATTTTGACCAAGAGATCGCCCTGATCTATTCAACCTATAGCGAGCTGCTAAACCGTCACGGGCTAACCGAACAAGACGCGGATCAATTGCGCGCGCTTTCTATTCTCAATGGTGAGCTTGATGGCCAGGCAGTCAGTATTCCCTGGCTTGCGGACGTACAATTTCTTGTTCTCGATGGCTTCTTCGACTTTACGCCAGTACAGGGCGAGATCCTGCGACGCCTGATTCCGCGGATTCCGGAGGTGGTGGTCAACCTCAATCATGACGAACTCAACCAGGAAATTTTCCTGCCATTTCAGGAAACCATCGACCATCTGAAAGCCATCGAACCGTTTGAAATCAAACGAAGCGCCGAGAGCCTACTGACCACCCCGCACCCCATGCGGGTTGCCCGCGTGGGGGCTCCGCCTCGAGGCGCTTTATCGAACCTGCGCAAAGACCTATTCAACCCGTCGCTGACTCATGCCGAGTCGCAAAGGAATGAAACCGAGACTGCTCTGGAAGCAGGAGCAGGAGACAGACGGCAGGAGGAAGACGGCTATAAACAGGCTGAGGCGGCGGCCGAAATTACGTATTTCGAATGCGGTGATCGCGATACCGAGATTCGCGCCATCGCCAAGGAAATCAAACGACTCGTCCTGCGCGAAGGCTATCACCTGGCTGACATCGCCCTGGTCGTACGGCAACGGGCTTCTTACGCCGAGACTATAACCCGGGTGATGCGCGAAGAGTTGTTGCCTTGCAATCTCGAAACGCGAATTGACGCGAACGACATTCCCGCCAACCGCGCGGCGCTCAAACTCTTTGCAATCCTCGAACAGATTTCTCGGGATGAAACTGCGACGCCAAGAACTTCGGAAATCGCGGATCTAATCAAGTCTGAATACTTCCGTCTAAAAGATGAAGAGTTAAAACTGCTTTCCGCGCGGTTCGACGCCGAGTATGCCGATGTTACTTGTAGGGGCGTGCCTCCGTGGGCGCCCCCGTCAGCGCAACCCGGGGCGCCCACGGAGGGACGCCCCTACAATACGCCAGATGCATGGTTAAAGAATCGTTACGGTATCGGGGTTTGGAACGCCGATGCGCTCGAGAATGCATTCGCCTACGTGGGCAGCAAACAGCGCGTTAATGAGTGGCTGACCCGGGCTCAGACTCTAATTAAGGAGTTGCCGGACGCCGCAGAAACACGAGACCTGCTGAACATCGAAACCGGCGAACAAGGCCGGGACCCTGACGTAGCTGACCTGCTCGAAAACGCGGAAACCGCGAAGATTGAGGAGAAAGACGCCGAAAGGAAAAGGCGACCCTCGCGCGACGTTCACCCGGCGGCGATCGCCTGGGCCGCCCTTGTTATCCAGTTTTTTGTTGAGCGCCTTCAGACGGTGCCTCGCGAAGGCAGACCAACGCATTTGCGTCTGGCATTGATGAAGCTCCTCGAGCAGTTCAGCTTTCGAGATCAAATCGCCCGGCCTATAAGAACTTCAATCGAAGACCGGGAACTTCCCCAGGCGATCCTCAACTACAACAGTCTCGAAGCGCTGCGGCGTGCCTTTGTCGCCGCGATTAAGAGCATTGAGATCGCCGCCACCATTGGTCCGCCGGAAAAAGAACGGGGGTCCCCAAGCGGGCAGCCCGCCGGGGGTGGTGGTCCGGCGGCAATAAAGCTCGCCAGCTTTCTGGAGGAAGTGCGACGTTGCCTAAGTTCGCAGTCACAAGTTTTTGGCGCCGCCGACCGCGGCGGTCTGCGCGTGTTGGAGGCGACTGATGTGCGCGGCCTGCGTTTCCGCGCGGTGTTCATCGCCGGTTTGATCGAAGGCGGTTTTCCGCTCCGAGCCTCGCGCGATTGGATCTACCCGCACGAAGAACGAGAGCGCCTGAAGCGAGACGGTCTGACGTTGGAAGACATTTCACCCGCCACCTTGCTGAAAGAAGAACATTATTTTTATCAATCGGCGTGTCGTGCTACCGAGCGACTTTATCTGAGCCGGCCGCTGTTGTTGGAGGACGACTCTGAAACCGTGGCTTCCTACTACATTGACGAATTAAGACGCGCCGTTGCTCCTCTTAAGATTGAATCCGTGCCGATCCGTCGTGACTATGAAGGTAAGAACCTTGACAGTGCGTCCACCACCAACGAGCTGTCAGTTGCCCTGGTGCGCCAGCAGGAGCGTCATTTCCATCGAGGAGAAAAGCGGGAGCTGCAGTCGGGGCCGCGAATTAAACGACTTCTGGCTCTGGCGCGTAACGACGGTTTCGTCAGCAACTCGGCGCTGCGACGTATCGAAATTGAGCGCGAGCGCGCCAGTTACCTGTTTGGTCCATACGACGGTGAGATCACTGACCCGAATTTGCTTGCCTTACTGAAACAAAGATTCGGATCAGACTTTGTTCACAGTGCGAGTGGATTGAGCGTCTATGGCAATTGCGCCTACCGGTTCTTCGGTTTGCGTGTTTTGAAGTTGGAGCCGCGCGGAGAAGCGGCCCTTGATCTGCAAGCCATCGACGCGGGAAAGCTGCTGCACGACATCCTGCGTCGCTTCTTCGAACAACATCGTCGCCAGCCGCTGAATGAACTAGATCGCGAGCAACTTCGGAAAGAGCTGGCTGACATTGCGGACCGCGTCTTCGACGAACATGAGCGAGTGGTGCCACCCCTCAACAAACAGATTTGGAAAATCGACCGCGAGATACGCAAGATTCTCCTCGACCAGGTGCTGTTATATGAATTGGAAATTCAGCATAACTCGGCGGCCGCGGGTGTGGTACCCGCTTATTTTGAGGTCGGCTTTGGCGGCATTAAATCCGCGGCGCGTGACCCGCACTCCATACAGGACCCGCTGGAGCTGGTCCGGACCACGTTCGTGGGCAAAGAAGCGATGAAAATCAGCGGACAAATCGATCGTGTAGACGTAGCCGCCGACAATACGCTCATCGCTTACGATTACAAATTGTCAACCGGCTCCAGCACGGACGATATGAGATCCGGGCGTAGCCTGCAGCTCCCTATTTATTTGGAAGCTCTGGAAAAGTTGATTCTTCCAGATCACCCAATCGCCGGGGGAGGCTACTACGTAATCCGCGGCGGTAATGAACGACGCAACAAAGGACTGCACCGGGCGCAGGCTCTGGAATACTCCGGAATTAAAGCAACTGTGAACAGCGTTATGTCGGACGATGATTGGCACCGGATCCGTGAAGAAGTGGTCGCAAAGATTTGGGACTTTCTGGATCACATGCGAGCTGGACACTTCGGTGTAAATCCATCCGAGAAGGATAAGACGTGCAGGTTTTGCGACTTCGCTGCCGTCTGCCGCTACGACCGATCTCGCATTGAGAGGAAGAAAAGAGAAGGCTGATAGCTGTAGGAATGCTCGCATTGACTCTGGGGGGAGTCGAGCGGGGTAAACCGCCCTTCCCGACCTGCGAGATAGCGGGCGGTGAGTCGTTCCATTCAACCAGCGCTAATTTGGGTAATAATATACTTGACTCACGTGAGCCGCTTTACCAGCCCATCGCAGCATGAGATTAGTTTATTGTTTTGAGGTTCCGGCGGGGGTCGTTTGGTGTTGGAACTGGCTGGGGTTGGCCTCTGGATCACCTACAACCGCTTCAAGAATCAGTTGGGCAATCGCCATTCCGGGGAAAAGAGATATTCCCACGTTACCTAGGTTAATCATTTCGAGTGTCAATGGTCCATCATAGCCCGCATGAACAGTTGGCGCCGTAAAATGGACTAGTAAGCCACATCGGGCAAGGGAGCTTTTGCCCTCAATTCTCGCCGCAAGTGATTGACCCTGCATTAGCGGCAGATGTACCCGTTCCATGGTGATCCCTAGAACGAACTTCCCGGATTCAAGCGCGTACCCTTCCTCTGGTATTACTTTATGATCGCAGTTGCGCGCCAGAAATGTGGCGAATCCGGGCTTTCTTAAATCGTAAGTGTAAGGGCCGGGCCTAGGGATTGAGAGAGCAGAGCTTAAATGCAGATCGACAGCGGTTGTATTGTAGGGACAGTTAGGGTATTCGGGACTGCGAGGCTGAGGATCAGGGGTAATTATTAAACGTCCTTCATCTATCGCTTTCTGGATTTCGACATTGCTGAGGATCATTCGACTCTTACGACGGTGTTTTGAGGTACTCGCACAGTTTGAGATGAAATCTCGAACGGAGGAGCAGGAAGACGTACAAAAACCCCGCCCCCATTATTATCCTGAAGCATTTCAACGCGCATCAAATTTTGATCCGCTTTAATTTTGTCTTCAGGCGCAAATAGAGAGATTCTTCCAGCGTCCGAGGTTTCCATTTCCACAGCATATTCCCCCGGCAGCATCCCTTTCTCTAGTGAGCATCTTAGCCAAAAAGTCATTTCCTAAATTCCTTTCTCTTTTATTTTTATGCGTCGTTTCAAGTTTGGGTTGCACACGCGCGACGGCTCCCATTCTTAGCAGGAGCTAACAATTAAGAATTAGAAACGTTTGATTAAAAGACGTCATCGCTTGTGGAAAGTTTCCCTAAAAACTATGAGGAAGAAATCTCTTCCACGTATAAGCGATACCCCGTAGTTGGGCGTCTAGTATACGGATGCCTAATCATAGTCTCCAGACCTCAAGGAATCAAGACTCAAATTTACCCTCTGCCCAAAAACTAAACATTCTGCACAAGAAGTCGCCCTCAAACACGACTATTTAGGCAAAGCCAAAAATAACTACAGTGCGGACACAATACGTCTGCGGTGCAAATTTGAAACGCCCTTGACGGCCGAGTAACATTACGGATTGCAACATCGAAACTATTCATGCTTTTCTCCTTCTCAATGGAGAATGCACTACCTAGTCAGGTCAGCCAAGTATGTTATTACCCTAATTTGCAGGTCGGGAAGGGCGGTTTACCCTCGCTTGTTTTTCGCTTAGTCTCAAGTCGCGAAGAGGAGAGTTGTAATCAAGCAAAAGCGCGCACTAGAACCTGAGCAGACCGCTTCTGCTCTCACGATCGATCGCCACATCTCGGTGACCGCTGGCCCGGGCTCCGGTAAGACTACGGTGCTGGTCGAGCGTTACCTGCACATCCTCTGCGAACGAAATCTCTCGATCGATCAGATCGTCGCGATTACTTTCACCAATCGTGCCGCAAACGAAATGCGCGAGCGCCTAAGAGAGCGACTCAATCAAATTTTGCAAACGGCCTCAGGAGAGGAAAGAAAACGCTGGCTCGGTTACAAGCGCACGCTCGATGGGGCAGTGATCACAACCATTCACGGTTTCTGCGCGCGGCTGCTCCGCGAATTTCCAGTGGAGGCCGGGGTCGACCCGCAGTTTCTCTTGCTCGATGAACATCGAGCGGCGATGTTGTTGGAGTCGGTCGTCGAGGAAGCACTCTCACATTTCATTAGCTCCGGCCACGTTGAGATTTCCCGACTAACCCTGGGAGTAGGACGGGCAAGGCTGGCCGCCGCCTTGGCGCAACTCTATCGCGAGGTACGTGGCCAGGGCCTCTCGTTTGAAGATCTGGCAATGAAGACCGCGAACAGCCATTCAGCCGAGGAGGATCATGCACGAGCCCTTGTCGACCTCTCGCGGGCGATGAACGAATTTCTGCGGTTTCGCCGAACGACCCCCGCCGCGTTAAGCAATCAAGCCGAAGTGAGTTCAGCATGGTCCAGTCTTCGGTCTTTATTTCATGGCATTCCGGAGCCGGACGGACTAGCCGACTACTGCCGCGCCGTAGAGGGTTTTCGCAAGCTGCGCCCCCAGAACAGGGGAGATCTAAGACCGCACATAATGGCGTTGGATGAACTGCTTTGGGAAAAGAATCTGGCGGGGCGCGTGCCGCAAATTTGTCTGGATTTATTTGCCCGGCAGTACGCGCTCGAGATGGTGATGCTGCTCACCTACATTGACGAACGGCTCCACGAAGAAAAGCAGAAACTCGCAGCGCTTGATTTCGACGACCTGGAAGTGGGCGCGCTTGAATTGTTGGCGCGACCGGAAGTTGTGACGCGTGCTGCTGAGCGCTACAAGTTTTTTCTTGTCGACGAGTTTCAGGACACGAATGGATTGCAGAGACAGTTGCTGGAAAGGCTGGCTTTGCAAAAATCCCGGCGTGAGAGCGCGAACCTATTCATTGTCGGTGACCGCAAGCAGTCAATTTACGGTTTTCGGGGCGCGGATGTGGACGTCTTTCGTGAGATGACTGAAACCCTGACTGCAAGTGGCGGGGAAGAAAGACCTCTACTTTTGAATTTTCGCAGCCAGGCCCCGCTGATTGATTTCTACAATTATCTTTTTCGCCGTCTTTTCCAGCCCAGAGAAGAGGTAACGGAACCGGAACGAGAAGAACTCGGATACGTCGGGCATGAGCCCAGCCAAGCGAAGCGCGAGCTGCGGGATAGCGGTCCGCTCGTTGAAGTGATGATCACCACTGAGGAGTCAGAACCGCGAGCGGTAGCGACCGGTTTAACTTCGCCCAGCCTGGCAGCGGCCCGGTCGCTACCGCTCGCGGTTCTGACAGCGCAAACGTCGCGCGAGCTTGATGCTCAGCAACTGGCGCAACGGATCATTCTTCTCACTGGGGATGTTCAGTACAGCGACATCGCGTTGCTGTTTCGGGCGATGACTAACGTGCAGACTTACGAGTCGGCCTTTCGGCGTGCAAATATTCCGTATCAGACGGTGCTCGGGAGGGGATTCTACGAGCGGGAAGAGATCACGGACCTGATCCAGTTGCTGCGGTTTCTGGATAACAAGACGGACGAGCTGGCGTTGGCGGCCGTACTGCGTTCGCCGCTCGGTGGAATCTCCGACAATGCTCTGCTGGCGCTCCGTTGCGCGCCCTGGCTGAATGAAGTCGATAAGGGAGATCCGCTTCGCCACTTCACGCAAACGCGCAAACTGTTTAAGGCGTTGCGACAACATGGCGAAATAGCTTTCATCAGTGACGAGGAACACGATCTGCTCGATCGGGCTGCCACTCTAATCAAAGAATTGATTGCCCGGCGTCATCACTACCCGATTGGTGGCCTGCTGCGGTTCGCAGTCGAACAATCAGAATACATGACAGTGATCGCGGCGACATTTGATGGTGCCCAGCGGTTGGCGAATGTGCAGCGACTCTTCACTCTCGCGGAACGTTTCGAACGTTCGGGCACGCACTTGATTCGCGACTTTGTCCGCTATGTAGAGGAATTCGAAGCGATAGGCAGTCGGGAGAGTGAAGGCCAGATCGACGAAGCCACCAACGCTGTGCGCCTGATGACCATTCACCAGGCAAAGGGTCTCGAGTTTCCCATCGTCATCATCCCCGAGCTGCAGCGCTACTCAAAGGTTTCCGATAATTGGTTTCTGCTGGACCGTAATCGCGGATTGACCTTGAAGGTGCCGGACGGACGCGGGAAATTGGTTGCGGGTTGCACGTTTAATCGCTTCGAACAACGTCATGCCTGGCGAGAACAATTTGAGAGTATGCGCTTGCTCTACGTCGCGGCGACGCGTGCCCAGGATCGCTTGATACTGTCGGGCACCACCAAAGAGCTCAGTAAACTTGGAGCGAAGGGGGACACCTGGCTCAACTGGATTTGGCAGACGCTTGAACTGCCAGCGCCAACCGGTAGCGGCATTGTGAATCTTGAAGAAAGTGAGACCTATCAGAATGCCCAGTTTGAGCTAATGGTCAACGTTGCCGACCAGCCGCAAGCGAATTCTCCCGCGGTCCTTCCCAGCGGGAGTGGGGCCCCGACCAGAAGGATGACCCGCGGGAGTAGGGCACAGGAAGTGGGACCCTCGGAAGGTGTTGCGGAACACCCGGCAGAAGGCCCGGGCTCACTCTCCGAAGCTTTTCCACTTTTGCGCCCAATCGAACTGGAGCGCGATCGCGCGGTCCACCGCTTCAGCGTCACCCAGTTGATCAACTACCAACGCTGCCCGCGGCAGTATTATTTCGATCGCGTTCTGCATGTGCCGGCGGCTGATGAGATGTCTGTGTGGAACGACGCCGAGGCTCCTGAGCCGCCTGCAAATCTGACCGCCACGCTCAAAGGCGCAGTCATCCACCGCTTTTGTGAAACCTACGCACCGGGTGAGGAGGTGGAAGCAAGACTGAGCCGTAGCTTTGACGAGGTGGTTGGCTCGCGCAAGGCGGAACTCGCAGATCGGCTGCTCGAGATCGACAGACAAGAAGCCTTAAAGGAGTTGGTGCCTTTCGCTCTGAATTATCTTTCGAGCGATGTGTTTAAGAGAATTGAGCGAGCCAGGAAAGCGGCAGGAGAAGTGCTTACCAGTGTTCCTGCGAACGGTCCAGGTCTATGGAGTGAACTCAAATTTCGTTTGCGCCGTCCCCTCGGTTTTCTGACGGGGACGATTGATAAGCTGCTGGTTTCCTCTTCGCTTGATGGAAAGGGTTTCGACATCGAGATCATCGACTTCAAGACAAACCGCATTCGAATTCCACCTTCAACTCAGGAGAATGCGTCAACTTTTTCCCTGGGACCGCAGGCGTCTCGCCTGCCAGGCGGCGAAGCTGCCACAGCGTCGAATGCCAACTCACGGATGCAGGCGAGACGCCTGCGATCCCAGCACTCTGCGACTCAGTTCACGCTGGATTTCTCAGAACCAGACCAGTCGGAAGCCATCTATCAGACACGGCCTCCCGGAGAGATCGCGGAGGGTCCCACCAGCTCACTCGAGGACCAGATTCGTCATGTTGCCTCCGACTATCACCTACAAATGCAGGCCTATGCTCTCGCTGTTCGTGAATTGATGCCGGATCTGGTAAATGCTGGGAGCGAAATCAAAGTCGCGCTACATTTTCTCGACCCCAACCTGGAATTTCATCTAAACGAAGATCTGCTGGAAACCAATGCGTGCACGCTGGCAATTGACCAAGCCTTCCTTCAACTAATCTCTTCACGCGAGCCCGAACATTTTCCGGTGCGTCCGGCCTCTCACTGCCGCATGTGCAACTTTCTACAAATCTGCTCCGGCGGACGTGCGTGGATTGCTGAAAACAGGATGCCGATGCGGCCAGGGGAAAGGGCAAATGGGTAAAAGGGTAAAAGGGGAACAGAATAATTCGTTAACAGTTTCTCCCCATCGCCCATCGCCCCATCTCGCTTTTCTCTGTCCGCTCCTTCAACCCCTTCACCTTTTCCCCCTTTCCCTCTTTCCCCCTTCAAAGGTATTCTGTTCAAAGATAACGGCGAAACAAATGAGCAAAAACAGCAAGGCAGAGGTGGGGCAGCAGGCGCCCGATTTCAGGCTCCGTGATGCATCAGATCAGGAGTGGGCGCTGGCGCAGCAACGAGGCAAGGTTGTGGTGCTCCTTTTCTATCCGGGGGACGAAACACCGATCTGCACCCGGCAGATGTGTTCCGTTCGCGATCGTTGGCACGACTATTCGGCAACCGGCGCCGAGATTGTAGGTATTTCTACTGACTCGGTAGAATCACATAAGAAATTTGCCGAGCATCACGATCTGCCTCTGCGACTGCTGTCAGATGAGGGCGGCGACGTCGCCCGCATGTATGGCGCGCAATCGCTGATTCCAGGTAAAGTCGCGCGCTCGGTTTTTGTAATCGATGCGGATGGCATTGTTCGTTATCGCGACGTGCGCCCACTCGGTCTCTTTCGTCCCAAGGACGAGGATGTCATAAAGGCAATCCGCGAAGCGCAAAGTGAGGCAGTGGGCAGTGGGCTGTAGACAGTCGGTATTGGAAAGTACGTTTTGGGTTCGGTTTATCTACCCGATCAGCACCTGACACACCTGGCCCGCGGTACTTGAGAGGAGAATTAAGTGATGGCTGAATCAATGACGTGTAAACACTGTGGGCAGAAGCGTCCCGGGTTGGGTTTCGCTCCGTTTCCCAACGAACTGGGACAAAGAATCGCAACCGAGATTTGTCAGCCGTGTTGGAGCGCGTGGCTCCAGAAGCAGACTCAAATCATCAATCACTATGGTCTCGATCTTACCAGCCCCGATGCGCAAAACTTTTTGTTCGACAACATCAAAGGATTTCTATTCAACGAAACTTCTCAGGCCGCAGAAATCGACACGTCCAAAGAAGGCAGCGTGAAGTGGTGACCAAGAATGGGAAAAAGGTGAAAAGGGGAACAGGGAGTTGGTTAACAGTCTCTGCCCTTCTCCGTTTCTCCCCGTCGCCTTCCTCCCTGTTCCCCTCTTACCCTTCCCCCTTTGCCCCGTTTTCCCCATTTCGTTTAAGGACCAACCAGGAGGATTGCGTAATAATGAGAAACAAAATTGCAGCAGTGCTGATCGCCACCTTAGCTATGGCTATGGCTGGATGCGGAGACACAACGAATTACAATGCAAACGCCAATACGAATCGAGCGGCCAACGCAAACGTCGCGATAGCTAATACGAATGCCAGCGCCACTCCAAGTCCACGAAGAGGTATGACGCGTGCGGACTATGATCGCGACAAAGATCGCTATACACGAGAAGCCAAGGATACCGGTCGGACGATCGGTAGCGGACTCAACGATGGCTGGCTATGGGTTAAGACCAAATTTGATCTGGCTGCCGCGGATGATCTGAGAGATTCGACCATCAATGTCGATGTGGACAACGACGTGGTAACGCTATCCGGCACCGTCGGCAATGCCGTACAGAAGACGCAAGCCGAGACAATCGCCAAATCGATCGAGGGCGTTAAGAGTGTGAAGAACGTGCTTAAAGTGACCGCACCGGCAAACACGAACAAGTAACACCAAGAAAAATCCGGCCGGCACGGGCAAAGGGAGGAAGTTGTAGGGGGTCCCTCCGTGGGCACCCCTTGTCGCGCAACCCCGGGCGCCCACAGGGACGCCCCTACAACTCTTCTCCCCTTTTTTGCTTTTCCCTTTTCCATTTCTACGCTAAGCTTTCACCACTCTTTCAAACACAGGGGGTCGCTGGCGTCTCTTCCGGCGAACACGCGTCGCAAATCATTTTCACGAGATTGGATTGCCTATGCCAGCCATCCGTTTGCGGATTTTTGCCGCCCTGCTCGCTTCTGCTTTCATTTTTATTCCGCGGCCCAATTTTGTTACTGCTCAGCGCAGCGCCATTGATACGTATGCCATTACCAACGCGCGAGTCGTAACGGTCGCAGGACCAGTAATTGATCATGGCACCGTAGTGATTCGCGATGGCTTGATCGCCGCGGTGGGTGCAAACGTTACCGCACCGCCCGACGCGCGCGTAATCGACGGGACTGGTCTAACCGTTTATCCGGGGCTAATCGATTCCAGCACCGCACTCGGGATGCCACAGCCTTCACCGACTCCAACTCCGTCGCCTGGTGTCGCAGGTGCCGGGTTCGGCCAGTTTCGGCCCGAAACCAGCGCCATCAGCGCACTCAACTCAACGCAGCCTCCGGGCTTGCAGCCCGAAGTGCTGGCCGAGGACTTTATCAAGCCCGGCGGCGAGCAAATCGAAGCCGCACGCAATGCTGGAATCACAACCGCATTAACCTCGCCGCGCCAGGGAATCTGGATTGGCCAGTCTGCCCTGATCAATCTCGCCGGTGACACTCCACAGCAGATGATTGTGCGCTCCCCGGTGGCGCTGCACGTCGGTTTCACACCCTTGCGCACCGGCAACTATCCCAACTCGTTGGTGGGTGTCTTTGCCTCGTTGCGTCAGATGCTGCTCGATGCTCAGCGCTATCGCCAGGCGCACCAAACCTACGAACGTTCACCCCGGGGAATGCGGCGTCCGAACCAGGACCGCTCCCTGGCGGCTCTGCTCCCAGTGCTGGACGGCACGATGCCGGTCGTAATGTACGCTGATCGCGAGCGCGAGATTTCTCGGGCGTTGGATCTGGCTCAGGAGTTCAAACTGCTACCGATTATCGCCGGAGGCCTGGAGGCAGGGCGAGTTGCGGATCGTCTCCGCGAAAGCAAGGTTCCGGTGCTGCTCTCACTCAATTTCCCGCGACGCATCACGGCAGCATTGCCGGAAGCTGATGCGGAACCCGTTAGAATTCTGCGCGAACGAGTTGAAGCGCCGAAGACGGCTGCGAAGCTGGTAGTCGCGCGTGTTCCGTTTGCCTTTCAATCCGGAGCGCTGACGAACATGGCCGACTTCTCGGTCAACCTGCTCCGGGCCATTGAGAATGGCCTTTCCCGCGACGATGCCCTGCGCGCTTTGACGCTTTGGCCGGCACAGATTCTGGGTGTTGCCGATCGACTCGGCACAATCGAAGCGGGCAAGATTGCCAACCTCACGATCACGCGCGGAGATCTGTTTGATCGGAATGCCAGGATTTCTCATGTGTTTATCGACGGGCGTTCCATTGACTTGCGACCGGAGGTGGGTGGTGCGCAGGCTGGCGCCGCCACGGGTACATGGACGCTAAACGTCAATCTTGGCTCAGGCGACATTGCGGTCACTCTCGTTCTCCAACAGGAAGGTGAGCGCTTGCGCGGATCGATCCAGGGTGGGTTAGGCAGCAGCGAGATTGCTAACGCCTCAGCCGGCCCTAGTGGCGACCTTCGGTTTACTGTTCCCGCGACGTTTGAGGGGCAAACTGCGGAAGCAACATTCGCCGGAAGAATCACCGGCAACGAGATGCAGGGCACGGTGAACGTGGTGGGTCGGGCACCCGGTTCGTTTACCGGAACGAAAGCCGGAGCGCCGGCGATGCCCGTCGCGTCGCCAACGCCGCCAGGCGAGTTCCGGAGTGCAGTTAAGGTAAACGCGCATCTCTCCGGTACCTGGATCTTAAGTATTAAGATCGGCACGCAAACTTTTCCGGGCACACTCAACCTGGATCACAATGGTCGATCAATTACAGGCCTTTTGCAGAGCCCATTCGGCACCACCCCGTTGACTGAAGGGACCGTGGACTTCGAGGGATTTCACTTCATCTCGCGTGCTCGCATTGACGGGCGTGTCGTGGAGATGGCCGTAGAGGGCAACACCGACGGTAATGAGATCCTCGGCACAGTCGACTCTGAAATTGGCTTCGCTCTCTTCGCGGGGTTTCGTAAAAGATGAAAGGGAAGCAACAATGAGACGCTTATTCATTCACCTCCTGACCTGCTCGTTGTTAGCCGGATTTTTATTGCCGGAAACCTTTGCGCAGGGTCGCGCCGGCACGCCGGACACACTCATTCGCAATGCGACCGTACTCACCGTAACGCGCGGAACGCTGCCGAATGCTGACCTCCTGATACGCAATGGAAAGATTGCCTCGGTAGGGAAAAACCTGAACGTGGGAAATGCTCGGGTGATCGACGCAACCGGCAAATACCTCATGCCGGGAATTGTCGATTGCCATTCCCACTCAATGCTCGACGCCATCAATGAAGGCAGCCTGTCTGTTACCTCGATGACCCGGATGAACGATGTGCTCAATCCGCACGATGTGGACCTTTATCGGGCGTTGGCGGGCGGGGTGACTGCCCTGAATCTCCTGCACGGCTCGGCCAACGCAATTGGTGGCCAGAACACAGTCGTGAAGATCAAATACGGACGGCCGGTCAAGGAGTTCTTGTTTCCAGGTGCGATGCCGGGAATCAAGTTTGCGCTCGGTGAGAACCCCAAACGCTCGAGCTTTAATCCTCAGCCGGGACAACAACGGCGTTATCCGGCCACGCGTATGGGGGTTGAGGAAGTGATTCGCGAAGCTTTCACGCGCGCCCGCGATTATAAGAAGACCTGGGACGAGTATCGTGCGGGCCTCGCACGGCGCGACCAGAACTTGATTCCGCCGCGGCGCGATCTTCAACTCGAGCCGTTGGTCGAGGTGATGGAAGGCAAGCGCTACGTTCACGCACATTGTTACCGCGCGGACGAAATTCTGATGCTCATCAGCCTGGCAAATGAGTTTGGGTTCAAAATCAAAACATTCCAGCACACGTTGGAAGGCTACAAAGTGGCCAAGGAGATCGCTCAGCACGGGGCCGGCGCCTCTATTTTTGCCGATAACTGGGCCTACAAGATCGAAGCCTACGACGCAATTCCTTACAACGCCGCCATCATGACCCGCGCGGGGGTCAATGTTTCGATGAACTCTGATTCCGACGAGCGAGCGCGGCGTTTGAACATCGAAGCCGCTAAGGCCATGCGCTATGGCGATCTGAGCGAGGAAGAAACACTCAAACTCATTACCTGGAATCCTGCCTGGCAACTTGGAATTCATGATCGCGTCGGGTCGATCGAAGTCGGCAAGGATGCGGACCTGGCAATCTGGAACGGCCATCCGCTCAGCGTCTACTCGCGGGTCGAAACGACATTTGTAGACGGTGAAGTCTTTTTTGATCGACAAAAAGACCTGGCCCGACGCGCCGATCTTCTGAAGGAGCGAGCTCAATTGGAACAAGCAGAACCTAATCGTCCGCCGTCAGGTGGGGCCTCACCGGCAACGCCGCGCCGCCGCCGTCCTACGAATCATGACGATGACATCTGGGAGGGAGAGCAGCCATGAGAGCAGGGACACGGAGACGGTGGGACAAAGAGATAGGGAAACCGGAAGCGATGGCGATGACGAGAAATTCAGAGGCTGGCTCTGGCGGATTTGCCGCTTCTCCATGCGGAAAGGCAGCGCGCCGATGTGAAAACTTGAAACAAGACTTTAGGGAAAGTCGGGCGGGGGTAAACCACGCTTCCCTACCTGCGAGGTTTTCATCATTGAGTGATTCCTTCCAGGTTGGAAGCCTTCCGGAAAATCTCTATATGAGAAGCTCTCAATTACCTCAAGGCCGATCAAGTCTCAAAGCCTCTCAGGTTGGGAAGGGCGGTTTACCCCCGCTTGGCTTTCGCTACAGGCAATTTCAGTTTTCACGGAGTCTCACACGCTTTCAGCAAGGTGGGGTAACAAAGCCGCCGTCTTTAGTATTGCCGGCGTTGCTTCTAGTATCTCTTACATTTTTTCTTTTCTCTTACAACGCTGGCTTTGCCCAACAGATTGGAGAACCAACAAGGCAACACGGCGTCAGTTTTTCTCGCGGCCTCTATGCCATTCGCAATGCGCACATCGTCACAGTCAGCGGTCCGGACATCGACAATGGGACTATCGTAATCCGCGACGGCAAGATCGAGGCCTTAGGAGCCAGCGTTAGTGTTCCCTCCGGAGCGCAAACCATCGATGCGCGCGGCCTGTGGGTTTATCCGGGGATGATTGATGCGGCGACTTCCATGGGCCTGGTTGAAGTAGGGCAGGGAGCATCCGGCACGGTTGATACGGCCGAAGTGGGCGACTTAAATCCAAACGCAAAAGCTATTACTGGCATTAATCCGCACAGCGCCCATATTGCGGTTACCCGCGTCGATGGCGTGACCAGCGCCGTTTCAATGCCTCTGGGCGGCTTGATCTCCGGCCAAGCGGCAATCGTCAATCTGGTTGGTACCAGCCCACTCGAAATGGCCGTAGTTCCTTATGCTGCCCTGGTAATTAACTATCCTCGTGCCGGCGGCGGCACCGGGGGCGGCGGTTTCTTCGTCCCTGACCAACCGCCTAATCTCACTGAGGCCCTCGCGCAGGCGAATCGCCAGCTCGAGCAAATTCGAAAAATGCTCCGTGACGCTGAAGTTTACGGTCGGGCACAGGAGGCTTACGCAAAGGACAGAACACTGCCGCGAACCGATCAGAATGTCCTGCTCGAGCCGCTTGTTCCTTATGTGCGCGGCGACCGCCCGGTGATCTTTCGCGCGGACCGAGAGACCGACATCCGCGGCGCAATCAGATTCGCGGAAGAGATGAAGCTGAAACCAATCATCCTCGGCGGTGACGATGCCGGAAAGATTGCCACTTTCCTCAAAGAGAAAAATGTTCCCGTGATCTTGACCGGCATTCTCGACCTGCCGTCCCGCGAAGACGATTTTTATGATGCGCTCTATGAGAATGCGGCCAAGCTTCAACAGGCAGGCGTGCGCTTCTGCATCTCCAGCGGAGATAGCGGCGCGAATGTTCGCAACCTTCCTTTCTACGCCGGGATGGCTGCCGCCTTTGGACTGCCGAAAGCTGAGGCTCTGAAAGCAGTCACGCTCTATCCCGCCCAGATCATGAATATAGCCGACCGACTCGGTTCGATTGAAGCAGGCAAAATGGCGAACCTCGTCGTGACGGACGGCGACTTGCTCGAGACGCGAACCCACGTGCGACACCTTTTCATAGACGGCCGTCAGATTCCTTTGCACAGCCGCCACACAGATCTGAACGACGCATTCAAGAATCGCAGGTAGGTTGTAGGGGTGTCCCTCTGTGGGCACCCCTGGCCGCCGCAGAGACGACGAGCATTTTCAAATAGAGGTGAGTCGCGCAAGACGAGGGGCGGCCACAGAGTGCCGCCCCTACAATGTTATGCAGGCGCCACAATAGGAGGTTGTTCTTGCTTTTCAGAAACATCGTCAAACTACTTTTTCTACCCCCATTCATGTTTGGGCTGCTGCTCAGTATCGACACCGCACACGCCCAGACAAAGCTCCTTCGTTTTCCCGACATCCACGGCGACCGCGTAGTTTTCACTTACGCCGGTGACCTTTGGACAGCGCCAACCACTGGCGGTTCGGCCATCCGATTAACAGCCCACCCGGGGATTGAAGTGTTTGCGAAGTTTTCTCCAAATGGCAAATGGATCGCCTTCACCGGACAGTATGACGGCGATGAGCAGGTCTATGTGATTCCGGCGGGCGGTGGCGTGCCACGGCAACTCACTTTCTATCCAGCCAGGGGACCATTGGCTCCGCGCTGGGGATACGACAACCAAATCTATGGTTGGACCAGAGACGGACAAAGGATTCTCTTCCGTTCGCTGCGCGACTCGTGGGCTCTACCCATCGCTCGTCTCTACTCCGTTTCAGTCGAGGGTGGCGCAGCTGAGGCCCTGCCTATGCCGACAGCCGGATCGGGCGATTTCTCTCCCGACAGCCGTCAGATTGCCTTTTCACCGCAATCGCGCGATTTCAGATCGGAGAAGCGTTACGGCGGCGGTCAGGCGAATAGTCTCCACATCTTCGATCTGAAGACCTACGTAACCAAACAGATCAGCGAAGGGCCGCGAGCGAGCCGCGACCCGATGTGGATCGGAGACACGATCTATTACAACTCTGATCGCGATGGGCATTTCAACCTCTTCGCTTACACCGTGCCCAGCGGTAAGACAGTCCAGATAACAAACAGCAAACTCTGGGATGCGCGCTGGCCCAGCTCGGACAATGAAGGAAAGATTGTCTATGAGATGAATGGCGAGTTGCAGGTGCTCGATACTGGGAATCGCAAGAGCAGTGCCATATCCATCACCGTTCCCGACGACGGGCTGGCCCGCAGACCAAGCCGGGTGTCCGCGGCCAATCAGATCGAATCGGTAGGCCTGAGTCCGAAAGGCGAGCGCGCGGTTTTCGCCGCTCGCGGCGATATCTTTAGCGCTCCTGGGGAAAAAGGACCGACGCGCAATCTCACCCACTCGTCAGGCGCCCACGACAAGTGGCCCAGCTGGGCACCCGACGGTTCGCGCATCGCTTTCATTTCCGACTTGAGTGGCGAAGAAGAGCTGTACCTTGTTCCTCAGGATGGATTGAAAGCGCCGGAGCAAATCACCCGCGGCGGCACCGCCATGCGCTATCAACCAGTATGGTCCGCTGACGGTCAACGAATCGCTTTCGGCGATAAGGATGGAAAGCTCCATGTCGTCACCCTTTCCGATCGCAAGCTCACTGAAATCGCCGATTCTCCGCGCGGCCAGATACGCGACTACGTATGGTCACCAGTCGGAAACTACCTGGCGTTTAGTATGTCGGTCTCAGGCAGCGGCTTTGCCTCGGTCTACATTTGGAACTCTGCGGACGGGAAGGTAAACCGGGTTACCGATGACATGTTCAATGCCTACAACCCGGCGTGGGATCCTCAGGGAAACTATCTCTACTTCCTCAGTGATCGCGAGTTTGCCCCGCAGATTTCCCAGATTGAATTCAACTATGCGACGAATCGCGACGCCTACATCTACGCGATGAGTCTGCATAAGGATGTTAAGCACCCCTTCCCACCGGAAAGTGAAGAGGTCGCAGTCACCAAACCGGACGAGCCGCCGAAACCCAAGGGAACCCCGCCGGCGTTGGAGCCAAAAGAGCCTGCGAAAGACCTCAACAAAGAGTTAAGCAAGGAATCAGCCGCGGAAACCGACAAGGAGAAACCGGCTCCTTCGCCAACACCCGAAGCGGCCGCGAAGCCGCCGGCGACTTTGGTGATCGATTTTGACGGCATCTCGGGTCGCGCGGCCCGCGTTCCGCTGGGCGCTGACAACTACGGCGGTCTATCGGCAAAAACCGGACATCTGCTCTACGGCATCGGACCGGCGTTTTATTACGGCAGACAAGGCGACCGACCGGCATCGCTTCGTATCTATTCTATTAAAGATCGCAAAGAGACAACGCTCGCGGAAGATGTGCGTGGCTACTCCATGTCGTACGACGGCGCCAAGGTGCTTGTGGCCCAGGGTCCGACCTACAACTTGTACGATGCCACCCCTCTAGGCGATAAGTCGAAGAAGGTGGTGCCGACTACCGGACTGTCGGTAGATCGTGTACCTGCAGAGGAGTGGCATCAGATCTTCAACGAAGTTTGGCGCCGTTATCGCGACTGGTTCTACGTTTCAAACATGCACGGTTACGACTGGGTGGCCCTGCGTGAGCAATACAAACCACTGTTGCAGTACGTGGCCCACCGCTCCGATCTGAACTATGTGATCAGTGAGATGATTTCCGAGTTAACGGTGCAGCATGCGTACGTGGAAGGAGGCGATTTCCAGATTCCGCAGCGGCCTAGCGTAGGTTTGCCGGGGGCGCGCTTCGAACTTGACAAGACCGCCAGTCGCTATCGCATCGCCAAGATTTTCGGGGGACAAAACGAAGAAGACATCTATCGTTCACCGCTTACCGAGATTGGAGTGAACGCCAGAGTCGGCGACTACGTTCTCGCAATCGACGGCGAAGAGCTCAAAGGCAGCGACGATCCGTATCGTCTGTTGCGCAACAAGGCGGACAATCCCGTCCAGCTAACCGTGAATAATAGACCCTCAATGGAAGGTGCTCGCACGATCTCTTACCGCCCGATTACCGACGAAGGAAACTTGATTTACCTGGATTGGATCGTTGCAAACCGGCGCAAAGTATCGGAAGCAACCGGCGGCCGCGTTGGCTACATTCACATTCCTGACATGGGCGCAAACGGAATCCGCGAATTCATCAAGTGGTACTATCCGCAGATCCGCAAAGAAGCGCTGATCGTGGATGTCCGCGCGAATGGTGGCGGGAATGTCTCGCGCATGCTCATCGAAAGATTGCGACGCAAGCTGCTGGCCCTTAACTACTCGCGTACAGCGGATGAGGCCAACACCTATCCGGACGGTGTGTTTACCGGTCCCATGGTGGCGCTCCTGGACGCGAACTCGGCCTCTGACGGAGACATCTTCCCCGCCATGTTCCGTGAAGCAGGGCTCGGTGCGTTAATCGGAAAACGATCGTGGGGCGGCGTCGTCGGCATTAGCAATCGCGGGCAGCTGATTGATGGCGGCGGAATTTCGGTCCCTGAATCCGGCTTTGCCAACACGAAAGGTGAATGGGTGATCGAGGGCTACGGCGTTGATCCTGACATCGAGGTAGACAACGATCCGAAGTCAGTACTGGACGGAAAGGATCAGCAGCTCGAGCGTGGCATCGCGGAAATAATGGCGCGACTTAAACAGCCAACGCATCTGCCGGCCAAGCCTCCCGGGCCGGTGAAAACGATTAAGTAAACGCCACATAACCCTGCCCACCTTCCCAACCTGCGAGTCTCCTCACGTTGAAGCGTAGTTCAAGGTTGTGTGTGCTGCCGCAGATGGCTTGCGTGCTTAGACCAAGTCAGCAAACAGTTCTTCAACTGGAACCTGCCAGCCAGCCAAGACTCTCGATTCTGCCGAGTCTCCTTTAGAATAACGCCAGGTTTCCCAGGCAGGCTTGCCTTTGCGTTCTATTGCATAGCGTACTTCGACTGTTATCGTGAAGTGATCCACCAGCCATAATTCACGCACACCCAAAGCAAGATACGTATGCGCTTTCGTAGTGCGATCATAAACGGCGTTGCCGGCGGAAAGGTATTCAAAGACGATATCGGCGGAGGTTCGCTTAGACCCCATGCGTTCCGGCAATTCCTGCGAGACGTACATCATGTCGGGTTCCAGGTAAGTGCCAGCATAAAGATCCGTATAGATTGCCTCACGCGGATGATGAACTTCACCATGATTCTCATGAGCGAGCAGGAACTGAATCAGCGATCTGGCCAAACGGGAGTCTATGGAACCGTGAGGCGGGTCAGGTGGTGGAACCATGAAAAGAAAACCTCCGATCAATTCGTAGTGAGAGCGATCGTCGGGTTCCGGCAGGGCCCAAAACTCTTCGAGTGTGTAACTGTGCAAGAGTGGTGAGAAGCTGACCTGTGGGGCTGTGTCGAGAGCCTGCATAATTCAAACCTCCGATTCTGGACTTATCGTACCATTTGAGCTTAAGGCTCAAATAGTTCTCTTAACGCACCAGTTCTTGGAGTTGAAGACTCCTCGAGATAACTCGGTGTATGTCAGTAGCGGGCATCAAATCACCCTGGTGCAAATCGGCCGCCCCCCTCAATATGCAAAAACCATCGAGCGCATGCTGCCCGTTGTGTTTTTGGCCGACCGGCTGAGACACGACTGAAGAACCTTTAATGCGTAAACGCGACGCGAAGATTTCGTCTTCCCAGTGTATTACCAGGTCCGGAAGCTTCAGCCCGAGCGCCTCCTCCCCTCGCTCTGCCGTTCGAATGACTTCTCGCGCAAGGGGCTTGCCATCCTCCGTAGTTAATGATCGAATCAGTTGTTCAAGTTCGCGACAGAGTCCCTCGTATTCCTCTTCTGGAACCATTCCCCCCGCCTCCCGCCCCCTAAGATTAATCCGAATCCAACCATGCTGGTCGCTGGGCAGGGAGAAAGCGCGGGTGTGGTTCCAGTCATATGCCGGCATCATCGTTGGCCGGGCGAGTCGTTGCGTCGTGCTGGTAGGCATGGTTTTGTAATAGAGCTTCTTCAGCGCATTCGGGCTGCAACGCTTGGCAGCGGCCATGAGCGCGATAGCCCGCTCGGTCCACGATTGTGATTTCCAATTTGCTAATCGTGCGAAGCCCTTTTCACAAAGTAGCGGAGCCAGAAGTGCTGGTACTCCATGACACGGTTGCATGCCATGCAGAGAGAAGACCATGATGGTTGCCCCTTTGCCAAAAGTTTCAATCAGAGCTCCCATCTGGCGATCGACTTCACGATAGATGTCCTTTAAGGTCGGTTTGATCGTGCGGAGATTGCCAAACACTTCCTTGCCATAGACTGGGTGCTCGGGGTCCACCGTATGCCAGAGGAAATGTGCCGCATGATGAATCTCGGTAAAAGCAATCAGCGAGAGATGAGGGCGCGTTTCCGTAAGCAAACTCTTAGCTAGGGATCCTCTCATTCTTATCCCGTCCAAACTTGCGGAGATTAACCGCTGCAGACTCTCGTAATCGTCCGGCCCGCCAGCGTCCAGGCGGTCATAAGACAAGGGATGTGCTAACTGGTTTGAGACTATATTTGCCACCCCTTCCGGAGCCGCCTGGACACGCCCCTCAACTAGATCGTGGGGTCCCCATTCGGAAACCTCAAAACCTTTCGACAAACCGACAAGCGGCATGAACGGAATATCCAAGATTCCGACTGCGGTTCCGTTCTCGGCAAGCGTCTTCCAAAACGGGGTCAGTTGCTGACCAGTTATGCGCCGGATTCCCATTTGCTCCGGCTCCCAACACCACTCGCCGTAGGCTCCGTGTACCTCTGGGCCTTCGCCCGTGAAAAAACTGGGCCAGACCGAACCGCTACCGATGTCTGCCGGGGACTTGACGCTCGTCCACCTGCCCTCGGATAGCAGGGACTTCAGCGCGGGCATTTCACCCTGCTCAATCATCTTACGTATGAGTGTGGGCTCGGCGGCGTCAACCGCGAAAGCTAACACCTGCGGTCCGTCATTCGTGTTCATTAAACAACTCCTGCGGGTTGATCCACCTCTGTTCGTTCGCCGAACGGACACATGCTTCCACCACCGCCATGGTTTGCAGGTTGTCGCGCCCACTTGAATCGGGCTTCTCTCCTGCCAGCAACAAACGTTCGAATTGCCCCAGCAAAACCTGCTCCTCCGTAACAGCCCGCGTGCCACGTCGTACCAAGCGCGGTAGTTTGTTGCGCTCGCAAAGTATTAGCCAGCGTTGGAACACGTGCAAAGTAGCCCGCTCTCCGACAAAGCGAGAGTAGAACTCTTGCCCGCGTTCGAAAAATTCGTGTCCGCTGGACTCGTAAGTAGCCGAGTAAAATACGCGTGCGCCCTCTTCCATGGAAAGCATGACTCTGAGTGATGCGCCTGGCGGGAGTAGTCCCCAGGGAAGTGTGAAACTTTCGGCCATGACTTGCGTGACGTTTCTTCCAATTATGTAACGCAGGGCGTCAAGGTGATGAACACCCATGCCCCAAAGTACGCTGTGCTGAAGGCCCGCCAGGGACAGAGCCATTTCATGAGGAACACGATAATACTGACAGACAACAATCCCGACCCGCCCCAAGACGCCATCCGCGATCAGCCGCCTGGCCGTGCGAAAAGAGCGCATGTAGCGATAGTTCTGAGCCACGATTAGCGGTAAGCCCTTTTGTTCAGCTAGCTCGACCAACTGGACGGCTTCCCGCAGCCTAAGTGTGAAAGGTTTTTCTACCACCGCGCCTGCACCCCTCAACAGCGCCAATTCGCAAGCTTGCTTATGATTCTCGGCCGGCGTAGCCACGACGACCGCCTGAGCAAGGCTTTCGTCCAGGGCCATTCCCAGATCCGCGAAACTTCGTTCGGGAGGAATGTTTAAACTCAGCGACGCGCGTTGCCGGCGTTCGGGGTCAACCTCTACGCAACCCACGACTTCGTACGCAGGGTTGCTGCGAAGTTGACGGATCCAGTCTTGCCCCCTTACGCCCATCCCCACAACGATTACTCGAATCGCCATTCGTAAGGTCTCCCGTCTTTAATGTGCAGACTGAGCAACAGATCACGCGCGCGGATCATTAAATGCATGAAGTACCTAAGACTCGCGGGACTCAAGCTTCCCCAACTCGCCCAGGCCAAGGTTCTCAAAGTACCGAAATCGAACCGCAATGACTTATCCGCCAGCATATCCCGAAGAATGTTGGGGGAATAACCGGCCCAAAGGCGCATCGCTCCCAGTGAGTAGAACGTGGCTGCCACATTTTCAGCTGGGTTTGAACCGTTCGCTGCGAACTCCTTCGCATAGATGGCAAAGGTTGAGTTCGTCAGATGATAACGGTAGTGATACAGAACCTCGGGCAACGTGACTACGCGGGCGATAACTAGCATGCGTCGAAATAGATCTTGGTCCTCGCCGTCCAGACAATCGTGTCGGTAGCCACCAATACCATCGAAGGCGTCCTTGCGAAACATTACCGAGCCGTGGGGAAACGGACAAAAGGCCGAGCGTCGAATGAGACGCCAGCGATCCCTGGGACGGACCAGTCGCCCCAGCGCGTCAATTCCATCGGAGAGCGTTCCAACCACCGCCACGTCCGCGTGACGATTCATAATTGCCAACTGGCGCATGAGCCTGTCCGGGTGTGAAACATCGTCGGCATCCATGCGTGCGACGATCGGCGCTCTGGACTTGGACACCACGAGGTTGGAACTGCCTACGGGGCCGAGCCGGCTCCGATTTTGATGTACGACTATTCGACTGTCCCGTCGAGACCAATTGCGAAGGAGTTCGTCTGACCCGTCAGAGGAAGCATCATCGAGAATCACAAACTCAAAGTCACGCAGGGTCTGATTCGAAATACTGGCAAGGCTCTGATCGAGAAAAGGCCGCGCGTTGTGGACCGGCATTACAACACTGATCAAGGGATTGGTCACTCTCATTTGATCCTCACCACAAGACGGCCGTTCCAACACCGGCAACGGTGCGCAAAAGAAAACGGGCCGATCAAATGGATTATGAACGTGAGGAGAAAACCCATGTCGCTTGAAAGCTCATCATCGGCAGCCCGTGCTCGCGCTCCGTCTACTAACAGTAAGATCCGAATCAGCTGCGGGTTTACCCGTACTCTGATCCTTTACTCTACAACTTGACTGGCGTGATATCGGCAGAATTCTATCATTGCCGGCAGGTTCGGCGGCCAACTTTACAGAACCGAGAGCGGTAGCGACCGGATCTTATACTCAACCTTGGTTTGGCTTCCAGAAGTTGGAGCCATGGTCACAGCGCATGTAGAGATGGTCCGGTCGCTACAGCTCTCGGTTCTATGGAGCAGGATTTAGCAGCTACCGATCTTACACTCAACTTTGTCTTGGGCTTCCAGAAGTTGGAGCCATGGTCTCGGCGCATGTTGAGCTTACGATCCGGTCGCTACCGCTCTCGGTTCTGTATTCACTCGCGTACCATCAGCTTATCTGTCGGCAGTATCGCCGGCGATCCTTTGTGCTGCCAGCAGCGTACCGCACTATGAACGCGACGAGCACAGGGCGTCCCCTTTTTTGTGCGCGCACCGCAGATGTAAACCAATTCCTCCCCGGGAGTGGCTTGAGAGTTTTGCGTCGGAGGTGAGTTCGTCGACTCGGCGTTGGGTGGAGGTTTATCAGTTTCACCAGACGCGCCATTGCCCTGCGGCTTGTAAAGAGGCGAAGTGGCGCTGCGCTCGATGATCAGTGGGGGCGGTGCAGGACGTCCCGCGCGGCCGATGATCATACCGATACCCAACAGCGCGATGACCCCTACCAGGGGATTTTTCAGGCGCTGTTTGATCAAACGCTTTGAGCAACCGTCGCAAAATCTGCGACTGGTCCACGCATACCAGTGCAGGCGAAGAATCCTGGCGCCGCATTCAGAGCAGAAATTTGGGCGATACATTGTTGAGCCTCCGGCAATGAAGGTTGTGAGGTCTCTGCCCGAGCAGGAGACGCGTTTAGCACCCATTCAGGATTCGAAAGCTTAAGACCCTCGATTTTTGTGAGGTCACCAATGGTGTTGGGCGCGAGGCATTATAATGCCAGCCTTCCGAAAAACCGGAGCCTTTTTTGCGTTGTCCTATTTTTTAGCCCGCTACGGACTCAAATCGCCTGCTGCCGCAGCCACCCTTCCTGATCTGCAAATTACCGTAGGTACTTTTTTGGGTTTTGGCCCGGGCTTTTTTGACGCAGGATATGTGAAACGCAAGACTAACGGATGAAATCGTACGAAGCCGGTAAACAGTTCTTCAAACTGAAACTTGCCAGCCAGCCAAGACTCTCGATTCTGCCGAGTCTCCTTTAGAATAACGCCAGGTTTCCCAGGCAGGCTTGGCTTTGCGTTCGATTGCATAGCGTACTTCGACTGTTATCGTGAAGTGATCCACCATTGGTCTAAGCGTGATGTGGAAACAAGCAGCAAAGCGATCCACGAAATCACACGAAGTAACTCGAAATAGGACTGCATTTCGTGCGATTTCGTGGATCGTGTTTGTTTTTCCGCCGCCTGACTAGAGCCGCTTCACGGGCTTGGGAGAGACCGGGTATGAAATCCAGCTTCCTAAGCGCCAAGGTTTTCCCCACAGTGTCCAACGCCCACCAATTCTGCATTTGTGCTTTTCTTTCGCGAGATGAACGTAACCCGGTGAAAACTAAACCACAAGCAACTGGACCGCGATTTTCGGCGTCCGAAGATACGACCCAATGCTAACCTGCGAGCCGGATTGCAAAAAGCTGAATCCGGCAGGCATACTCGTAAAAAACCAGGGACAGGCGATTCCAGATGACTCCGTTTCGAAACTCCTTTATCAATTCTATCCAGCCCACGCTATTCCTCCTTACGTTGGTGCTGCTACTTTTGACAACAAACGTTTCTCGCGCGCAGGAGCCTGACGACGTCGTTCGAACGAGTGTCTCCCTAGTGCAACTAAATGTTGGCGTAGTCGATAAGGAAGGGCGGGCCATCACATCGTTAACGCGAAACGACTTCGCGGTTTATGAAGACGGAGTAAAACAATCTATCTCCCAGTTCGAGCCCACCAACGCTCCTTTTAGTATGGTGTTGCTGCTTGATGTTTCCGGGTCCACCATAAATTTTCGCCCTCAGTTGAAGCTGGCCACGACACGCTTCCTTGATGCACTCGCTCCGGAAGACCGCGTGGCAGTTGTGCAATTCAATGCCAAGACCAAAAAACTCATAGACTTTTCCACCAATCGCAACCGCATTGCTTATGCAATAGAGCTTGCCGATGGGGCTGGAGAGACTCATTTCTATGACGCGCTGACATACGCTTTAAAGGAACTCGAGAAAGAAGGTAAGCGACGCAAAGCGATCGTCGTGCTGACTGACGGGCTTGATACGGAGATGCGTAATACAGATCGCAGGGTGGTGGCGAAGGCTCAGACTGATGAAGAAGCGCTCTTGGCAATCAGGCCGGACGCCAGTGGTCCGTTGACCACAGTACTGAACGCTGCGGACAGGCAGGGCGTGACGATCTACCCGCTCGCGCTTCCGTCCGGCGATCCGAAGCGATTACCTCTGCCCGGTCCCGATATCACCGGCATTTATGCGGCGGCTCGGACCAGACTGCAGAATCTCGCCAGGCGCACTGGCGGTCGCCTTACCGAGATTAATCGTCTCGATCAGATGGCCAAACTTTATGCCGAGGTGGCGGCCGACCTGCGCTCACTTTACACGGTCGCTTACCAGGCACCCAGCGATCGCCCACGCGATGGGAAATGGCATGACATACGAGTCGAAGTAACTCATCCCGCGCTTATCGCACGTACTCGCCCAGGTTACTACGCGCGCTGATTCGTTGATGTAAGCGGTGGCGAGACGAGGTAAGGTGCGGCGCCACTAACACCTGATGGAACACGGGCTTGTTTTTGACTCTAGCGACACTTGACCCGGTCGCTACCGCTCTCGGTTCTGTAGTTGACTAGCACCCAACTGAGTGTGCCTACGTCATCATAACTGAGATTTTGGTAGTGTCTTGATTAAGACACTACCGGGATTTTCGCTCGCTTGACACCCTCAAAACCGGACCGTATATTCAGGACTTCGCTCACCAAGCACCCGTAGCTCAGCTGGATAGAGTACCTGACTACGAATCAGGGGGTCGCATGTTCGAATCATGCCGGGTGCACCATTTTCTGGGAACCCGCAAAAACGGTGGTCAACGGTGGAGCCTCGTCCTCAAACCTACCCCACCCTTAAGTGCTTAACATCCTTCTTGTTCAAGCTCACCGCGAGTCTAAAGAACTCGCGGTTGGATGAAGTGACTTGCTTCATCGCGTCAGTTTGAAAGCGCGGGGAGATCGCTGGCGTAAGCGTCCAAGTAGCCAAACTTACATTTCCTACATCCTGAAGAATCGAATCCTGGAGAGTCCGAGTTGGCAAAAAATCAAACCACCCGCCAAGAGATTCAAGCCTGGGCGGGTGGTTCATTCTGTGAAAGTTGCGCTGATTTAAGCTGCTTCACTCTTGATAGCTTTGCGTCTTCGGCGCGCCCTGGCCGCAACTCCTGCTAAGCCTGTGCCGAGCAAGAGCATCGTTGCAGGTTCAGGCACGGTAGTGAGGAACTCCTGTTGCCCATTAATGCTCCTGTCGTTCGGCGTCACAATGCGGAATCTACTAAAGTCATAACTCTGTATCATCGCCAGCGTTGCGGGGTCCGTTGTGGCTAAGTTGTACCACCAATCGGAACCCGGAGTTGTTGGCACCCCGGGCGTAAAGAGTCTCCAGATCGCACCATGAATGTCGCCGGTTTCACTTGGATTGGCGAGCATTTGGTCGTATAACCAAGCCGCTTGTTGATATCCCAGCAGCTGCGGCCCATAGAGCGCATTCGAAACGCCGAGCGCGTTGAGGGCATTTACCGTCACCTCAAACGGCACACCGGCCGTAACATGGCGATCATAACTAAGGCAAAGTAGACCTGTTGGGGTTCCATTGAGCGTGCCTGGGTATAGTCCCACTGGAACTCCCTCCCATAGGGTGTCGCCGAATCCCGTAAGCGTGAGTGTGTCGGCCCTAGTGGCAGATGCTGTGCATATGCTAAAGAGCAACACCAGTAGCGCGATTCCGATATTCTTGGGGCGATAAAACATGTGATTGACTCCTTTGGCTGTAAATAGGCTAATCTTAGAGAAATAGGGGGCTAAGGCCCGCCCCAACGATTGCCCCTTCCATTGAGAGCAATCACTTGAGATTGAGCTTCAAAGATGAACAGAACAATCCTCTCGCGTGCTCTCTGTACACCATTAATGGGTTTGATATTCCACGAGACGAAAGCCGCTACAAGAGTGACAACTAAAACGCCACTCTTGGGAACCTCGGTTTGTTCGGTAAGAGTGGTGGTGGGTAGCGCGAAGGAGCCACCCACCTACTCAGGGAGGAATGCCCGGATGTGGGGCGTTTTCCTGTGAGATGCTTATACAGAGTGTAAATCGAAGGGCAATTCCAGATACGACCCTTTTAACTTTCTGATCATAAGCACTATTCCTCGCAAGGTGGGTCACACTTCGCCTCGCCAAAACTTTTGCGTTTTACTCGTCTTAGTGGAATTGATAAAGCGTTAACAGGTGTTCAACAATGCGTTGCGAATGGTGTGAGTGGCATCGGCGCGCAAGTTCGAGTCTTAGGTAGTGGGTCAGTTTGGTTGAAGGGTGTCCGATAAACTTTTTTAGTTTGTCGTGGCGCCACGACAAGCTTCTAAAGCTTATCGGACATCAAACTGACCCACCACCGAGTCTTATCAGGCAGCGACATTTTCACTCCCCACTGCTAAGCTAACAACTAGAATCCTCGGGCTGTATTTGAGCATGAAACTTCCCAACGTCACCTACGTAGTGACAGTCTAAGTTTGGCGGCGATTACCGGTGTCGATGGGTCACGCAAATGCCATATCTCGAAGCGCTAAAATTAGCTCTCGCTTCCATCCTTGCTCACAAACTGCGTTCCTTTTTGACGCTGCTGGGTGTCATATTCGGAGTGGCTACTGTGATTGTCGTAGTGTCTCTAATCGAAGGCTTCAATTCCTATGTTGATGAGAAGATTGCCAACATCGGAACGAATGCCTTCTCGGTCAGTAAGTATGCGATCGACGACTTCTCCAGTGTGGAAGCACTCAACGCGGCGCGACGGCGCAATAAAGACGTAACTCTCGACGATGCCGCTGCCCTCCAAGCCCGCGGTGGATCCATCCAGGACGTCGGCGCGAAGGAAGATGCTGCGGGGGACGTGAAGTTTGGCGCGACCCACCTTTTTCGCATTCACATCAGAGCCACCACCCCTAACATTGCTGAGATCGAACGCATCGAAGCCGGCGAGGGCCGCTACTTCACCAAAGTCGAAGAAGAGAGGCGGCGCAATGTGACCTTTATTGGAGCCGACGTCGCCGAAAAACTTTTTCCGACGACAAATCCCCAGGGTCAGACGATCCGAATCGACGGGCGGGCATTTGAAGTAATAGGCGTCGGGAAAGCAGAGGGTTCGGTCTTCGGGCAGCCACAGGACATGTACGTGGCCATGCCCCTTTCAACTTTTCTGGCTTTCTACGGCTCGCGCAGATCGCTCAACCTTAGTGTTACCTCAACCAGTCCCGAAACCTATCAGGACGCCGTGGACGAAGCGCGCGTGGTCATGCGGACCCGCCGAAAATTACCGCCCGCTGAAAAAGATAATTTCGGGATCATCACGCCGAGCGCGATCAACGAGCTGCGGGACAAAATCTTCGGGACCATTCAGATTGCTGCTATTGGTGTTACCTCGATCTCCCTGGTGGTCGGCGGCATCGTCATCATGAATATCATGCTTGTTAGCGTGACTGAGCGAACCAAGGAGATCGGCATCCGCAAGAGCATCGGCGCCCGCCGCACAGACATCCTGAAACAGTTTCTGGCTGAGTCAACATTGCTGTCCCTGGTCGGTGGCGGGATAGGCATAACCATCGCCTACCTGCTGGCCAAGCTGGTCGCGGTCTTAACGCCGGTGCCTACTGCGCTGCCGCTCCTTGCGGTCACCGTCGCCTTCGTAGTGTCGGGAACGGTTGGCTTGATTTCCGGTGTGTATCCCGCCTGGAAAGCAGCGGGGCTGGATCCAATTGAAGCGCTCAGGGCCGAATGATGAGACGGAGGGTGAGTGGAAAAGACGATTTCCATTTTTCAATTGTCATGTTTCTGAATCTCATTTCGTGGTGCTTCGTGTTACTTCGTGGATCGTTTGCTGGGCCGAGAGATCAGAACGATCCACGAAATCACACGAACGGACACGAATCAGAAGTAACGATGAAAAGTGAGAAATGGAAAATGAATCGGTTGCTAATGGCCGATACGCTACTTCCCATTCAAGATACCGGACATGAACCCCTTTCAAGGTAGCTTATTCGAGAACGTCAGAATGGGGCTGGATACCTTGTGGCAGCACAAGCTCCGGTCCGCGCTTACTGTGCTTGGAGTCGTCATTGGTACGATGACAGTGATCGTGATTGCTGCCTTCGTTTCCGGAATCGATGCTCGCGTCTCCAAAGAAATTGAATCGTTCGGGACCAATTCGATCTACATCTACCGGTTCGACCCAGGCTTCAATTTCAATCCTTCTCAGGAAGAGCGGATGCGCAAGCCGCTCAGCTACGAAGACACGTTGGCCATCCAGACCGAGTGTCCTTCGATCCTTTACGCCGCGGCGTTTATGTCTCCAGTGGATTTCTTCGGCGGACCATTCACCCAGCGCGTTAACGTTCGTTACCGCGACATCGAAATGACTAATGCCGCCGTGCAGGGCGCTTCCCCCACCTACTTCAAGATGGGTGTGACGACGATCGGTGAGGGCCGCTACTTTGGTGACGAAGAAAACGCGCGCCACGCCAACGTGGTGGTCATCGGCAGCGACGTGGCTAACACACTCTTCCCTTTCAGCAATGCCGTGGATCGGCAGGTGTCGATTAATGGACGGATTTACCGGGTGATTGGTGTGCTTACCGCCCGCGATGTCTTCCTGGTCGGCGCTGAAGATCCGAACAATGAGAACAAAGCCGTCTACATGCCATATCTCACGTTGCGCAAATTGTATCCTGATGTTGATGACAACTTTGTCATGGCCCAGGCGCGGCCGGGGGTAATGCGCGAAGCGGTGGAAGAGGTCCGGGAACTATTGCGCCGGCGGCGAAAAGTGGCCTACGGGGCAGCCGACAACTTTGGGATCTCGACTTCTGAACAGATCCTCTCGCAGTTTGGCGCCATTACCGGAGGCGTGTTCGCATTGATGGTCGCTATCTCGAGTGTAGGGCTACTGATAGGCGGTATCGGAGTGATGAACATTATGCTGGTGTCCGTGACGGAGCGCACGCGGGAAATCGGCGTCAGGAAAGCAATTGGCGCGCGCCGGCGCGACATCGTGCTGCAGTTTCTGATTGAAGCGGCGACCCTGACCGGGCTGGGTGGAATCCTGGGAATTCTGGTGGGGTCGGGCATTGCGCTGTTAATACAAACTATTATGCCGACCTACATTCCAGTCTGGGCGCCGATTGTTGGCTTCGTTGTTTCAGTGGGATTGGGTGTGATCTTCGGATTGTGGCCGGCATGGAAGGCGGCGCGATTGAATCCGATTGAAGCGCTTAGGTATGAGTAGATTTTTGATGTTCGATTTTTGATTTTTATGGGCTTGGTTTTGAGACTTGGAATCTGAGATCTAAAATTTGAGATCTCAGATCCTTGACACTTCGGAATTTTAGAGCCGAGATCGCTGCAATCCGGCTTGGTGCGGCTCAAGAGGTCAGTACCACCTCGCGGTAGCGGGTGGGTAAGCGATTCGCATCTCTAGACGTCTGGACCCACCCGCTACCGCGTGGTGGTTCTGACCTCATGGGACCGCAGCTTAGTGATTAGGAGCCAGGATCCACTAAATCTAAAATCAAAAATTTATAGAGCCTTTTCGCCTGACTTAGCCGCCGACTCCCTAAGAGCGGCATGGGCCGCTGCCAGGCGCGCCACTGGTAGCCGAAACGGCGAACAACTTACGTAATCGAGGTTTATCTCATGGCAAAACGCGATCGAACTGGCGTCGCCTCCATGCTCGCCGCAGATCCCGATCTTGAGATCCGGTTTGGCGGCACGGCCTCGTTCCGAGCCCAGGCGAATCAACTGGCCCACACCCTCACGATCGAGCATCTGAAAAGGATCTTCCGGCAAGATTCGGCGTTCAATGTAGCTGGGAAGAAATCGTCCCGAATCGTCTCGGCTCAAACCGAAGGTCGTCTGCGTTAAATCGTTGGTGCCGAAAGAAAAGAAATCGGCATGCGCCGCGATGCTATCCGCCATCAGCGCTGCTCGTGGCAGCTCGATCATCGTGCCCACGTGATACTCGACAGTCATCCCGTGTTCGCCCATCACCTGTTTAGCTACTTCGTCGATTACCTCTCTCTGCTGCCGTAGTTCCTCGCTCAGCGAAACCAGGGGCACCATTATCTCCAAGGTCACCTTTTTCTTTTCACCTTGCACCTGGCAAGCGGCCTCAAAGATCGCCCGACACTGCATGCGTGTGACTTCGGGAAACAGCAGACCCAATCGACAACCTCTGAATCCCAGCATGGGATTGGATTCCCGGGTGCGCACCACCTGCCGCAGGAGGCGCCGCTTTTCATCGATCTCGTCGAGCAGTTTGTCCATGTCTGCGAGGGTCGCCGCCAAACGAACGGCCATCTTCAGCTCCGCTAGTTCACTCAACAGGTCGTCGACGCTCGGAAGAAACTCGTGCAGCGGTGGATCCAGCAACCGAATCGTGACCGGCAAGCCGGCCATCTCGCGAAAGATTCCCACAAAGTCGCCGCGCTGTAGCGGCAGCAGCTTCTCCAAGGCCTTCTCGCGCGCGCCCACGCCGTCTGACAGAATCATCTCGCGCATCGCCGCCAAACGTTGGTCGCCGAAGAACATGTGTTCCGTGCGACAGAGTCCAATTCCCTCGGCCCCAAACTGACGCGCAACCTTTGCATCACGCGGAGTGTCGGCATTGGCCCGGACGCGCAGCCGCCGGAATTTATCCGCCCAGCTCATTATCTCGTAGAAGTCTGCGCTTAGCGTTGGCTGAATCGTAGGCACCTGGCCCAGAAATACGCGTCCGGTGGATCCGTCTACCGTGATCCATTCGCCCTTGGTCACCACCGTTCCGTTGACGCTAAACTGCTGTTGGCTGTAATCAATTTCAAGCGAGCTGGCGCCGCTTACGCATGTCTTGCCCATGCCGCGTGCCACCACAGCAGCGTGGCTGGTCATCCCGCCGCGGGCGGTCACGATAGCTTGCGCGGCTACCATCCCGTGAAAATCGTCGGGGCTGGTTTCCTGTCTGACCAGGACCACCTTGGCGCCTTCACGCGCCAGTTCCTCGGCGTCGTCAGGACTGAATACCACCTGGCCCTGTGCGGCGCCGGGACTTGCCGGCAAGCCCGTCGCCAGCACAGTCGCGTCAGTCTTTGGATCAACGGTCGGATGCAGCAGCTGATCGATCTGTTCAGGCGTAACGCGCTGCACCGCCAAGGCGCGGTCGATTAACCTTTCCTGGGCCATCGCGACGGCAATCCGCACCGCTGCCGCGCCGCTGCGTTTGCCCGTGCGAGTTTGCAACATCCAAAGCTTGCCGCGTTCGATGGTGAACTCGACGTCCTGCATGTCGCGATAGTGTTGTTCGAGCAGGTTGGCGATTGAAGCAAACTCGGTGAAAACCGCAGGCAGTTCTTTTTTAAGTTGGCTGATCGGATGCGGTGTGCGAATACCTGCAACAACATCTTCCCCCTGGGCGTTCAGTAAATACTCGCCGTACAGCTTTTTCTCACCCGTTGATGGGTTGCGCGTGAAGGCGACGCCGGTGCCGCTCTCGCTACCCATATTGCCGAAGACCATCGCCTGCACATTAACGGCAGTACCCAGCGAATCGGGAATTCGATTCACGCGCCGGTAGTCAACCGCGCGCCGGCCCATCCAGGAATTAAAAACGGCGGCGATCGCCACGCGCAGCTGCTCGTACGGATCTTCTGGTATGGCGTGTTGCTCGGCGACAATGATTTGCTTCTCGGCGGCAATGATGTCACGCAAGTCGTCGGCTTTCAGATCAGTGTCGCTTCCACCTTTGGTTTGCGCCTTGAACCGATCCATCACTCTCTCAAATTTCTCGTGGGCGACCCCCATGACGATCTCGCCAAAGAGCGACGCAAAGCGACGGTAAGCGTCGAGCGCAAATCTGAGGTCGCCGGTTTGTTCAGCCAAACCTTGTACGGTCTCCTCATTGAGGCCGAGGTTGAGCACCGTGTCCATCATTCCCGGCATCGAGAATGCGGCACCCGACCGCACCGAGACCAGTAACGGATTCTTCGGGTCACCGAAGCGCTTTCCGACCTTTGCCTCGATCTTACTTAAGCCCTCTTTGACCTGTTCCCAAAGACCTTCGGGGAAGTTTTTGCCATTTTCAAAAAACGCGTTGCAGGCTTCAGTCGTGACGACGAAACCCGGCGGCACGGGCAGGCCCGCCCGAGTCATCTCGCTCAGACCGGCGCCTTTTCCACCGAGCAGCGCTTTGTCCTCACCACTACCGTCCTCGAAGAGGTAGACCCACTTTTGGGCCGTTTGCTCCGCCAGGGGATGCTCTTCTTTTAAAAGGTTAGCTTCAGCCACAACGATTACCTCGGGAAAGTGATCGACCTGCTTAGACGCGTCTTAACTGGAGTGTCGGGACAAACAGCTGGCTCCGGCTCTGCTCTGATCAGATTCAAAGTTTGGGCCGCAACTTGTAACATGTCAATCCGTAGGGCAGGGCGGCATTTTCAGTGTTTAGTTTGGTTATCGTCGTGTAGCACAATCAACCAGAGAACCAAGGAGCGGTAGGGAAATCGTTTAGCCGCGGATACGCGCGGATGAACGCGGATCTGAAAAAGGGATTAACCAAATGCCTCGAGTGAGTTATTGTGCTTATCTTTAAACCCGCTCTGATCCGTTTCATCCGCGTGATCGGCGGCTAAATGAGTTCGCTTGCCGGGCGGGACCGAAATCCAGGCAGATTACACAAAACCGGAGCCGGGGTAATGAGAAGTTGATGGCCCAAGACGATCGTCAAATCCGTTGGTGGATGTTGCTCGCAGTTACCGCAATCGCGCTATATCTCTGCTGGCTGATGCTGCAGCCGTTTGTTGGGGTGCTGGCCTGGGCCACAGTCCTGGTGATCGTCTTTTATCCCATCCACCAGCGCCTGCTCAAACGCCTAAAAAAGCCAGGCCTCAGCGCGTTACTGTCGTGCCTTCTAGTCATACTTACCATTCTGGTGCCGGTGGTGCTCGTGACTATTGCGGTGCTAAACGAATTGTCAGGAGCGATGAACAACCTGCAAGCGACTATCGCCTACTTGCTTGACCCTAATTCTCCCTACACCGGCCGCGTGCTGGGTTGGGCCCGCCGGTACATCGATATTGAGCAAGTTCGTTCAGGAGAGTACCTGCGGGACCGGCTGCAGGGAGTGAGTGGCCAGCTGGCAGGTCGGACCCTGGGTTTTATCGGTGGGGTGATCGGCGCCATCGTGCAGATGTTTTTCGTTGTCTTCACGATGTACTACCTCTTCCGCGATGGCGACAAGATTTTCGCTACCTTGAGAGACGGTTTGCCTCTCGATAGTAAACAAGCGACGGCGATCATGGCCAGAACGCGTGATGTAATTGGAGCCAGCGTGTATGGAGTACTGGCCATCGCCATCGTGCAGGGAGTCTTAGGAGGGCTTGCGTTCTGGGCACTTGGTGTTCCTTCGGCAATCGTCTGGGGAGTAGTCATGATCTTTCTGTCGATGATCCCGATGCTCGGAGCCTTTCTGGTTTGGGTACCCGCCGCCGCTTACCTTGCCCTGGCCGGTTACCCGATTAAAGCTCTATTCATGGTGCTGTGGGGGGTACTAGTGATTGGCATGGCTGATAATTTCCTGAGACCTAAACTGGTGGGCGAGCGAACGAAGCTGCACGAACTACTCATATTCTTTGCCGTGCTGGGCGGACTACAGGTTTTTGGCGTGTTGGGAATCGTGCTTGGCCCAGTAGTCCTGGCGATCACGTTGGCACTGGTAGACGTATTCAAGGTAGCGGATCATACTAAATATAGAACCGAGGAGCGTTAGCGATCGGGTCAAGTCTAGCTAGAGGCACTAAACAAGAATCCACGGTCCACCGCTTTGAATGACGCCTCACCCTACCGGTCGCTACTGCTCCTCTGTTCTGTGGTCAAGTGGTAGGATCGCATCCTAACCTAACCGCACCAGTAACGTTTACCTTCAGACTAATTATGAGAGTTCTGCCCATCATCGTTTTGCTTCTCTTGCGGGGAGGTCCTAACTTTGCTCAAACTGGGACTCAACCGAAGCAAGAAAAGGCCGTGGTCGGAACGCACGTGAGTCTCATTCCTCCTCTCGGCTTCACTCCTTCGGACCGCTTTCCGGGTTACTGGCAGGAATCTACTGGCTCCTCAATTATGGTGACTGAGTTTCCCGCCCCATTTGCCGAGATCTCACCGGGTCTATCCAGTTCTTCAGCGCTCTCCAAGAGAGGCATGGTGCTCTTGAAAAAGGACTCGGTCGTCGTGGGTGGCCGAACGGGTGTCCTCGCGCAAGTAGAGCAGAACTTCCAGGAAGCGAAGTATTTGAAATGGCTACTTTTGTTTGGTGATGGAAAGGAGTCAGTGCTGATCACTGCTGCGTTCCCCAAAGAACTACAAAACCATCTCTCAGGGGCGATGAAGGCGAGCATTCTGACTGCCAGACTGGACAGCCAAAAGAATGTTTCTCCCACGGAAGGTATGAACTTCTCGATTACCGAGAAGGGAGGATTAAGGCTTGCCAAGAGAATGGCCAACCTACTGTTGTACACACTCAATGCTATCTTCCCAAGTAAGGACCTCAACGACCCAATTTTTGTCGTCGGTCAATCACTTAGGGAGATAGGCATTAGTGACGTTGAAGGCTTTGCAAAAGCCCGAGTTTTGCAAACGGCAGAGGTCACAGACGTTGTGGTCGAACAGTCAAATAAAGTCACCATCGATAATTTGAAAGGCTACGAAATCGTTGCGAAAGCAAGAGATCAGCAATCAGGACGTCGGATGCTGATTTATCAAGTGATATTATTTGAAGGGCAAGGCTATTACCTTATGCAGGGACTGGTGAGCAGTGAGAATGGGCAATCCTCTTTGGTGGTGTTTAAGGAAATGGCCGGAACATTTTCCCGTAAGAAATCAATTTCGATGAGCAAAACGATCCACGAAATCACACAAAACCACAGGAAAATATTGTTAGTGCCATTTAGTGTGTGTTCGTGGATCGTGTCTTACCGGCCTTTGAATCTTAGAAGCCGTCCACACCTCGATAGCTAGCACCAAAGGAAAACCCCGTCCTTATCGCGCCAGCACCTCGCGGAAGAAATCGACGGCGCGCGGATCGCCTGACTCGCCCAGTGCGCGAATGGCTTGCTTGCGCACCAGCTGGTTCGGGTGAGTCTTGGCTATCTTTATGAGCAACGGCACGCCCTCCTCAGCTTTGCGCTCGCCTATCGCGCGCACAGCCTGTATCTGAACCTCAGTATTGCCATCGGCGCTTTGAGCTGTAGTGCTGAGGAAGTCGAGACTGCGTTTACCAGCTCGTTCGCCCAGCAAGCGGATTGCCTGACGCCGCAAGTCAAGGCTGTCATCGCCGCTAGCCACTGCGAACAGCTTATCTTCAATGCGGGGTGATTTGATTTCGGAGAGCGACTGCATCACTGTGCGACGCACTTCAGGCGCGCGTTCCGCGTCGTAAAGACTGATCAAATCGCCAATCACCGCCTCACCCCGCTGGGCCAGAACGTGGATAGCGCGCTTGCGCAACTCCGGATTCGCTTCCGTACGCGACAGGTTGAGCAACCGCGCCTGAGCGCCCGGGCTCTTTGTTTCGGAGAGCGAATGCAAGACCGCTTTCTTAACTTCCAACTCAGTTTCGCTAGCATATATTTTCATCAACTCATCAATAACATTAGCGCGTTCGAACTCTCCGAGTTGTTGTACGGCTGCGCGCCTTGCCTGACGCTCCGGATCGTTTTTGGCCACTCTCAGGAGAAAAGCCAGCGCTAAGTCTTCCTCGCGACTATTGCCGGCCGCGTGAATGATCCCGCGTCTTACCTCGACGTCTTTCACGACCTCGTAGAGACTTTGCAGTGTGGTCAGCGCACCGCGATCACGACTTTCCCCAATTGCATGTGCGGCTTGGCGTCGTATCTTGGTTTCCTCAGCGTCGTTGCGCACGATGTCGGCAAGAAAGTTTTGTTCGCCACCAACCTGACCGAGCCAGTAGACTGACGAAGAGCGAATACGCTGATTCTGCGATTTCTGTATGAAGTTCTTAAGCATCGCAGCGACGCGCGGATCGTCATGTAGCGAGACGCCCAGCACAGCCCGCTCGCTCAGGATGGTCGGCGCGGCTGAGTCAGACAGCGCGCGCAGGTAATTAAGGCTCTCTTCGTTGTTTGAGCGGCCCAACCAGTAAACTGGATAAGTGCTGTACTCGCGCTTGCGCTCGAGGTTGTAGATCTCCATTCGGGTAACCTGATTGCTACCCGGTTCTCGCAGCAGGAAGACGGCCAGGTTACGTGTTTCTACTGTCATACCGCTGGCGGTTGTGCCGAAGAAAACAGAGGTGTCGCCAATCGTATTCATTGAACCGTGAAACTCATGGACGCCGGGATCGATGGCCACTCCAGGCCTTACGTCAAATGAATAAGCCGACCAGTATGGCGTTCGCCCGCCACTCGCGCGACGATTGGCCTCCTCAAGCCTGGCCGCCAGGTCAGCTCCGGCAACAGCCGTAAAACTCTGCACGGTGGTGGCGGATTGGTTCTGCTCCACTCTGTCCGAGACGTGGTCGACCGCCGCATTTGCAGTAGTCGCGCGATCAACGCGTGCGCAGGCGAGTGTCCCCAGCGCAATCGTCATCATTAGGTAGTAAGAGATTCTGGATCTATGCATGATGAATTTCCTTTTTGTCGAGGCATTGTCTGCCATCAGTTCCTTGTCAGTTGATTTAGAGCCCGCGAAGTGGGCGACAGAGGCAACCAAAGAGATCGCGCGAGAAGGAGATCATCGATCTTCTGCCGCCCACTTCGCGGGCTCTCAAGGTCACTTCAATAAATCTTCCAGGAACTTGAGCGCCTCGGGATCTTTGCTTTCGCCGAGCTTCCTCACCGCCATCTTGCGCAAGTCGACGGATTGGTCGCTACGAGCGATAGCCATAAGCTTGCGCACGGCGCTTTTGCTATTCGACTCGCCAAAGGAGCGGATCAGCATAGCCTTCACCTCAACGTTGGGCTCAGCGTCGTACATGCCGACTAGTTGTTCCACCGTCTGCTCGTCGTTTCTTTCACCGAGCCGGCGAATAGCGGTGACGCGCAGTTCGAGCGCCTCGGCGCCGCGAGCGATTTCGTACAGCTTTGCCAAAGCACGCGGATCGTTCATCCCTGAATAGGCTCGGATCAGACTCTGCTTGATCCCGGCATTGTTTTCGCTCGCATAAAGTTGCAACAGGTCTTCGAGTGACGATTTTCGTTCTCCCAGACGACGAATGGCTTCTACCCGAAGCTCAGGGGTCTCGGCCTTGCGCGCGACGTCGAGCAACTTGGCGTGGGCCCTGGGGTCGTCGCGCTCCGAAAGTGCGCGCAAGATCTGCGCGCGAATCTCGGGTGTGCGATCCGCGTCCCAAATGCGAATCAACTCATCGAGCGACGCGCTGCCATTCTTCTCGCCAAGGTAGCGAATTGCGACCTGGCGCAGGCTCAGGTCGTCGCCGGCGCGCGCGAGTTCGATAAGCTTTGTCTCCGCCCGCGCGTTATCCATTTCGGAGAGAGCGCGCAGAATTTGCGCCCTCACTTCCTTGGTACGATCGGCGTCGTATATCCGCGCCAGATCATCGGCAACCGTGTCACCATTCTGCTCGCCTAACCGTTTGATTGCGGTCAAGCGAAGCTTTATGTCCGCCTGGCTACGGGCAATCTCCAGCAACAGAGGAACGGCGCGCGATCCGCCTTGCGAGCCGAGAAGGGAGACGGCGGCGGTCTTTAACCCCGGGCAAGCCGTGGAGGTACTCTTCAACACATCGCCTACAAAACTGATAGCGCGCTCTTCGTTAGCCTGGAAAAGACTCTGCAACGCCAGGATCTTGATCTCGCAATTGTTGCGCTCGAGAGCTTGTTGGACCGCGTCGCCGCGCCCCAGCACTACCAGCATCGTTTCGGCTTCACGACGCCAACTGGAGCTGGGAAACTCCTTGATGAGCCGCAGCAGTGCGGTTGCCGCCTCGTCCTTCTTGCCCTGTTTCTGCAGCGCATAGGCATACCAGTAGAGCGCTGCGTCGACGTCTCTATTTTTGGGAAAGTCAGAAACAAAGCTGTTGAATTTCGCGGCCGCTTGCGGCCAGCTCTCACGCTCGATGAGATCGCGACCCTCTCGAAAAGCCTTGGCAGCGGGCGTATTGCCCTCCGAAGTTTGGACAAAGCGGTTGAGCTTCTGCACGTCTTGATCGTAACCGTAGGCAAGCCGCGCGCGAACCACTCCGGCCACACCCAGTGCAAGCAACACGACGAGGACCAAAGTGTTGCGGACCCGGGCGCAATTATTGAAAGGGATCATAGCTGTCATAACTGTTTCCTTCGTTTTAATCTTTGTGAAACTGCCCATTTAGGTTGAGGTGAGTAATCACCACACAGGCACAGAGAACTTTGAGTGCAAGCGCAGGATCGAGCGGTGACAAGATTCGCTGTGCCGGTCTACCCGTTCTCTGTGCCTCTGTGGTGAATCGCATGTTCATATTGGGGACCGCGCAAGGAGTTTAGAGTTCAACCTTTAGGTTGCGGCTAGGGGCGCGGACAAGCTAAAGCTTGAACTCTAAACTTTCTTCATTCATTCGCGCGCGCCACCGCCACTGAGTTAATTTGCAGCAAAGGCACCAGGCTCGTACGCTCAACCCGTTCCTTGATCGTTTGCACTTCGCTGTTGCCAGGCTTGTCACGAAGGTTGGCAATGTCGAGCAGAATCGGCTCGAGACTGCTCAGCAACGTCGCCACTTGCACGTCGCCATCGTTGTCGGCCTCTCGCCGGAGCATGATGTTTCGGTAAAGCAGTTGCTGCGCACGCCTCCTCTCGTAGGCGATCTCAGTGGTTCTGCCGGCCCGAGTGGCCCGCAAATTTCTAAACGCACGCAGCAACAACTCCGACTGTTCGAAGTGCCTCGCAGTGAGCGCCTCCGTATCGCCAGAACGGATCGACGCAGGGTCATTCCCCCCACCGGGCTCATTTACGAGTGCGTAATTGGGAGGAGCTGAATTCTGGAACTGCGGGAGTGGTTTCGGGACGCTCTGTTCCCGCGTCGGCTTGATCCGTGAATTCGGTTTCCGCCGAGTAGGACCTGTTTCACGCTGCTGAACTTTCGGCGGCTTGCGTCCGAAATTCCCGGCGAGTTGATCCGGCGCTTCCGGCGTACCAGAGGATTGGCTAACACCAGGGCGGGGCACAGGGAAATTGTTGGACACGATTTCAGGCAGCGGGCGATAGCGTAAGAAAGCAATGGTCCCGATGGCCAAAGTCATTAGGACCAAAGCGGCGACGGTCGCGAACCGCGTATTGAAGCCGTGAGCGTCGCCAACTCCCAAGAGCCGAGCGAGCCATCCTCTTTGAGCGGATTTCGTGTGTGATTTCGATAAGACTCTTGCTAAAGCGGGACGCGGCTTTGATGGCTCGAGCAGGGGGGCATACGCGCTAATCTGGCTCCGCAGGCTCAGGAAGTCCGCGCGTACTTGATCACATTGGCTGCACATCGATAGGTGCTGCTCAAGAGAGAGAGCGTCTTCAGTTGCCAACTCGCCGTCAATTAGCAGGGAAATCTTTTCAGTTTGGTCGCAACCCATAAATAACCTTTAATGTCCGCGTGAGCTGAAAGCTTGATTTCGTCTGGACCAAGTTTCGCGTAGAGTCGTGCGAGCCCGAAAAATGTCGACCTTCACCTTGCTTTCCGAAATGTTCAGCACCTGTCCGATCTCGCGATAGCTCAATTGCTCCTGTTCGCGCAACAGCAACGCCGTACGCTGACCTTCGGGTAGACTCTGTAGCATCTCCAGCACCATCCGCTGCTGCTCCTGCGCTTCGTATTCTTCTTCGGGATTGCGCCTTCGGGGGCGCATCACCTTAACCAAGTGCTCAAACGAACGGGAACGCGTTTGCCCCTTGCGAAACTCGTTAATTGCAAGGTTGCGTGCTACCCGGTAGAGCCAGAAGCGCGCTTCTCCTGGGGGCAGCTTGCTCCAGGCGGTGCGGTGGAGTTGTAAGAAGCTCTCCTGCGCCAGATCCTGTGCGAGCGCGGCACGCCCATCCAGCAAGCACTCGAGAAACCTGCAGAGACTGGGGTAGAAATCCTGAAACAGCGTGGTGAACTCTTCGTCTTCACTCGCCATAACTGCGCTACACTATCTAAAACACACGAGCCCAGCAAAAGTTACAGATAAATGGAAGAGCGGACGGAATTTTTTTGGAAGGGTAGGGTTTGCAAGAAGGTCAGGTATGAGCGACAGCGAGTGTGATCATGCCTGAAATGAATGTGGCCGGGAGCGGTGAATTGCAGTCAGGAAGGTGGACCCTGTCCCCGCCTCGGGTTGACAGCCATTCGGAAAAGGTTTGAGAGGCTAATATACAGTTGGTGGGTGTCGAGATTGAGGCGGGGACAGGGTCCACCTTCCTGACTGCAATTCACCGCTCCCGGCTACTAACTTCGTCACTTTCAGGGACATCATTAAGGCGGTCTCTATCGGGACTAGCGCAGTTCCTTCAATCGAGCAACAAAGCCCCAGCCAAATCTTTGGTCGTCAGTTACTGCGAGCACGATCTCGTTATCTCCCGGTCGGAGTTTCAACGCGACTTTTTCAAAGTCCGGCTTTACGAATCCCATGTATTCCGGGTGCCGACTTTCAAAACCATTAACGCCGGTGTATGCCAGTTCGCCATTGAGAAAAACTGTCACATCATCTGAGTAACCCAATTCGAGCAAAACCGTTCGTGCGTCAGGCGCTTTCACGGTTGTCCTGGCGAAGCCGGTCCAACGACCACGCACAGGACCCAAAGCGCGGTTGAAATTCACCAATCCGGACTCCTCTACGGCCACCGCGCGCCAATCTTTGAGTTGGGGAAGAGTGGTGACGGCGCCTTTCTCACTCTGCACCGGACCGGCCACTTCCCAGGGAGTGAGTGTGCCGGTAGGAGGTGACGGCTGGAGGGCCTTGTTGGTTGCTAACGGACTCGCAGGGCGAATTGAGATATTCGATATTGCCGCGGCCCATAAGGCCGGCGCATCATTAACGCGGCCCCAGAAAGCCACCGAGCCATTATCATGAATGCCGCGAAGCCTGGATACGACCAATGCCGGCTGGCCATTGTTGTTTACGTAAACCTCCAGCTGCGTCCCTTTTACCTCAACCCGCACGTGCGTCCACTGATTTCTCGGTAAGTCGATAGGTGCGTTGAACTCCGGATACAGCTGCCAGGTCGAACTGCCGTTAATTCTGGCCGCATACTGCAATGCGTTGTACAACCCGGAACGGTGAGCGCGTAAGTAAATATTCTCCTGATTTGTCGCTGTCGCGCGTCGAAAGAGCACGCCGATAAAGTGTCCTTTATCCATTGGAGCTACATCAAACTCGATCGTGCCATCGACGAAATCGATTCCGGAGCGAACAATGTGCGTGCTATTTCTAACCCAGAGGGCCGGCCGTCCCAGAAACTCTGCAACGCGGGCATCAACTGCACGGTCAGCGCTCTCTACGAACCATTCCTCGTTTGAGCTTTCCACCGAAGCACGGGTCTTCCCCTCCTGTACATTTGCTGAAAAAGACACCAGGCTGCCTAGCGCGAAAACAAAACTCAATGCAACTCCGAGCCTACGATAAGAGCGAATGAGATTCGAGGGATTAACACAGTCCAGACACATGAGCGTACACACCTTCCGAAAGAGTCTTTGAGAGAGGCAGACCGGGGAGTCTGAGGTGAGATTAGCTGGCTGAGGGAATTCTGTATTGTACGTTCTTGCTGTTTTTTTGATATTCGCCCGGCGTGATCTTCATAAGGCGTTTGAAGTGTCTTATGAAATGACCTTGATCCGCAAACCCGGTGGTTGCCGCTACACTTGCGAAGGGCAGGCCACTCTGGATTAGTTTTTTCGCGGCCGCCACCCGTACCTGCGTCTGAAAGGCATGCGGGGGCATGCCGATCTCTCTAGTGAACACGCGATTCAGATGAAAAGGGCTGAGGTTAACCAGTCGCGCCAGATCTTCCAAAGAGATATTGCGATCATGATTTGCGGCGATGTATTCACGCGCTTTTCTCACAGCGCCGTGTTCTTTTCCCGGCGGCCTCAACTCAGGGCGCTTCTGAGCGTAGCGCGTGACCAGTCTGTTGAGCAGTTCCAGTATCACTAGGTCTCGTTCGAGGGCTGTGCCGGAATTCTCCGGCGAGACGTGCAAGCTCAGGTATAGATTTATCACTTCTTCGTCAAAGATCATGGGGTCTGGGAAAAACGGCAGACCGTGCGCTCGACCACTGATACTGGAAACCGAGCGACGAATCAATTCGGGATCGGCGTAGATCGATCGGAATGAACAACCGATCTTCGTCTCATTGGCATGGACCTCGCCAGGGTGGACTATAAAGAGACTTGTTGCCGGCGTATCGTGATGAATGCCGCGATAGAAGAGTTCTCCCCCGCCTGCCTGGATAAGGCAAAATTGATACTCTTCATGCCAATGTCGTGGATAG
>JBGTLM010000137.1:0-2842 GCA_041744135.1 Pyrinomonadaceae bacterium | reverse complement strand
ATTCGCGCGGCGTTGGGCGCCAGGCGCCTGGTCTTGATGCGTCAGCTGATAACTGAAAGTATGCTGCTCGCAACGCTGGGCGGCGGGTTAGGTCTGCTGCTGTCGTTCTGGGCTAAGGATCTATTGCTGGCGGTGAGTCCCGCCGACTTCCCGCGGGCGGCGGCGGTAAATATCGACGGGCAAGTGTTGCTCTTCTCGCTACTCCTCACCTTGTTTGCAGGATTCGCTTTGGGCCTCGCTCCGGCCATTCAACACACCAAAAGCGATCTCAACTCCGACCTGAAGGAAGGCGGGCGCGATGCTGCGGGTGTAACCAGGAATCGTGTTCGCAGTTTGTTGGTCGTGGTTGAGATTGCGCTATCACTGATGCTGCTGGTAGGAGCCGGCTTGATGCTCAAGAGCTTCGCGCGACTACGCGCCGTAAGTCCGGGCTTCGATGCCAGCAATGTTTTGGCCGTGCGCTTATCTTTACCCCCCGCACGCTACTCAAGCGGCGCATCCGTGAAGCTCTTCTATGACAGGATATCGTCGCGCATTGCTGTTTTGCCTGGAGTGGAAGGGGTTAGCGCCGCCAGCGCGCTGCCCCTGAGTGGACTGATTGCGCGCACCACATTCACGATTGCCGGTCACCCTCCGGCCAACGCCAGTGAAGTACCTTTCGCGCAACATCGCTGGGTTGGCCCAGGCTATTTTCAGACTTTGAAAATCCCGCTCGTACGCGGACGCGACCTCACCGATCGCGACAACGATCGCTCGCCGGGTGTCATCGTCATCGATCAAGCTTTGCAGCGGCGATTCTTCGGCGCTCAGGATCCTTTAGGCACACATGTGCTCATCAACATGGGTGATGGCAATCCCGCACGCGACTACGAAGTCGTGGGTATTGTCGAAGACGTCAAGCACATGGGTTTGACTGACGAATCGACGCCAACGCTCTATGGTCCAATTCCGCAGGCCCCAAAATCCGCAGTGCCATTTCTGGCGAATAATCTGAGCCTGGTCGTGCGAACCGCAGTTGATGCCGAGGCACTGAATGAATCCGTGCGTAAAGAGTTGCGCAACGTAGACGTGGATGTGGCGACATCCGGGGTCAGACCGATGGGCCAGTTTCTAACTGCGTCGGTGGCCGCACGCAAATTCAATCTAGAGTTGTTGGCAGCCTTTGCGGCAACGGCATTGCTGCTGGCTGCCGCCGGCCTCTATGCTGTGATCGCTTACCTCGTCTCGCAACGGACTCGAGAGATTGGCATTCGTCTGGCTCTCGGCGCTGCCCCTCTCGACATCCTGCGTTTGATGATCGGTCAAGGAATGAAATTGACACTGATCGGAGTAGCTATCGGCCTTATTGGTGCGATAGCGGTTACACGTCTAATGAGCAGCTTATTGTTTTCCGTCGCGCCAACCGATCTTGTCACTTTTGCCGTTTCCGCTATCGCTCTAACCCTAGTCGCGTTTTTGGCTTGCTTTCTTCCTGCGCGCCGGGCAACGAGAGTCGATCCCCTGGTGGCCCTGAGATACGAATAACGTCACTAACGCTCTGACGGCGAGGGAACAGCATTTTGCTCCTAATAAACCAAAGAGGCAGGATTAACATGAGAACACTCTCAAGACGAAGAGTAATTTCGACTCTGGCAACCGGAGGCGCCGGGCTGGCCCTCACAGAAGTCTTAGGTGCGAACAGAGTTAACGCCGAAATCAACAATCAAGTACACACGCCTAGCGCGGTGGCGCTGGCGTTCCGCGGCCAGCACCAACCGAAGCCATTACCCTTCGATCCGGCAAAGCTGAAGGGTCTGTCCGAAAAGCTAATCAAATCTCATTGGGAAAACAACTATGGCGGTGCCGTAAAAGCACTCAATGTTGTTGAGCAGAGACTCGCGTCGATGCTCACGGAGAAAGACCTACCGCCCTATCTCTATGGCACCGTGAAGCGCGAAGAACTGGTGCGTACAGGGTCCTTAGTTCTGCACGAGCACTACTTTGCTAACCTTGGCGGCGATGGCAAGTCGAGCGGCAAGGCGCTCGATCTCATCAAGCAGTGGTTTGGCAGTTACGAGCAGTGGGAAGCAGAATTCAAGAAGACGGCGAATGCACTGGGGGGCGGCTCAGGATGGACAATTCTTTCGTACAACTTGCACACCGGCGAGGTTCACAATTACTGGGCCTGGGATCACACGCATAACGCGCCGATGGGCTATCCGCTCCTGGTGCTCGATATGTACGAGCATGCTTATCACATGGACTACGGCGCGGCAGCGGCCAAGTACGTTGACGCTTTCATGCAGAACGTGAACTGGGATGAAGTCAACCGGAGAGTGGAAGAGATACGTCTTCGCAAGTGAAAGCGATGGCCTTCACCCTGCGAGATTGGTCGATTAGGAAGTAGGATTGTGCAGTCTCTATTTACAGATCAAATGCGATTGCTAATACTGATTGGGTCGTGCGGTGTCTTATGGTCTCTCGAATCAATCTTCCGCTCTATCGGTATCAGATCAATCGCATTCGCCATGGGATACCGAATGTTTTCGGCTTCGACAGCAGCGGCATCGCATGCTTGAGGAATGGCAGTCAAAAGAAAAGAGGCGGTTCCGAAACGGCTAGACCCCGACAGCAAGAGTGAGAGCATGGCCAATAGTCGGGATGTTTCTTTCGCAGAAGCTTTTCGCTTCTGGGTTAAGCTCGGCTTCATCAGTTTCGGTGGTCCTGCCGGACAGATTGCCATCATGCACCGTGAGTTGGTTGAGAGGCGTCGGTGGATTTCCGAAGAGCGGTTTCTTCACGCGCTAAACTACTGCATGTTGCTGCCTGGTCCGGAAGCGCAGCAGCTCGCAATCTACATCGG
>JBGTLM010000136.1:0-35896 GCA_041744135.1 Pyrinomonadaceae bacterium | reverse complement strand
CTCGGTCTTGATCCGTTCGCCACCAATCACGAGCGGGTATTCGCGGCCCAACTCGCTTTGCACTTTTGCAATCGCATCCCGCATCGCCCGGGCATTGTCTTCTTTGCTGAAGTCAGTAAACGGCTCATTACGGAATTCTGTCACCATATAAAGCTCCTGATTTGTTTTCAGAAATACTAACACCGACCGCTTGATCAGCCTATGCGGGGGTTGACGGCAAACTAGAAGGGCACGATTCACGAATTACCCAAAACTGCAGTAAGGCCATTTCGTGTCAGCTGGCGTGATTTCCTAGCACCCCACGCGGGCTGCCCGCGTGGGGACCCCGCGTGGATCGTTGTTCCTGTCAAACCTCTGCTCCAAGAAACAAGAAACTGCAATCTTGTCGCAGAGAAAAACGCGGCTGATGCGCTAGCGTGTCAACCGCGTTTCCCCGATTGCTTTCTTAAGTGCCGTCTGCTTCCTTCGTCACTCCCACTTCCCTGCTTTTTGCAGCTTTCGGATTTTGCGTTTCACAAGTTCTCGTTTAAGTGGACTCATCTTGTCGATGAAAACAATACCGTCGCAGTGGTCAGTTTCGTGCAGCATGCAGCGGGCAGTAAGTTCCGTGTCGTCAAGTTCAAACTCGTTGCCATTAATATCATGAGCGCGGACGACCGCTCGCAGACTGCGCTCGACAGGGGTAAAGATCCCCGGAAAAGACAAACAGCCCTCTTCACCGTTTTGTTCACCCTCGACGTGCAGGACCTCGGGATTGATCATCACGACACGTTGATCAGGATCTTTGCCACCCGAACAATCCATGACAAACAGTCTCTTAGGTACACCCACCTGGACCGCAGCCAGACCAACTCCCGGCGCCGAATACATAGTCTCAAGCATGTCGCCAATCAGCTTCTTTAGATCGTCTCCAAACTCCGTTACCGGCTCCCCCGGCGTATCCAGTATTGGATTCGGCCACGTAACTATTTCCAATAATGCCATTCTGAGTTCCCTGTTTATCTGTATCCGCGGTCACCGGTACGGACTGCCTTCGATGCCGATATTACGACGAACGCTGCTTGCTTTCCTACCCAAGGTGCAGGAAGGCCTTCCCACAATGTCCGTACTTAGTAGCCGCGCAATTGCTCCCTATAACCTTCAAAGTTGCGCTTCATCTCGCCGAGACTGTCGCCACCAAACTTGTCCTTCATTGCTGAGGCCAGCACCAGGGCCACCATCGATTCAGCAACCACACCGGCCGCAGGGACAGCAGTGATATCAGACCGTTCGAATCCAGCCGGCTCGTCTTGCTTGGTATCAATGTCTACTGAGCGCAGTGGACGGCGAAGGGTAGAAAGGGGCTTCATGTAACCTCGTATGCGCAGTTCTTCACCGTTTGTTACGCCGCCCTCAAGCCCACCGGCTCGATTGGTCTCGCGAATGAACTCTTTCGTTTCGCTGTTGTAGGCGATCTCGTCATGAATTTCCGAGCCAGGAAGACTACTGGCCTCAGTCCCGGCTCCGATAGCCACGGCCTTCACCGCCGGAATCGACATCACTGCCTGGGCCAAACAACCGTCCAACTTTAGATCCCAGGCTGTGTGAGATCCTAGTCCAGGAAGAAGCCCACGAGCGACGACTTCGAAAATGCCACCCAGCGTGTCCCCGGCTTCGCGCCTTTGATCTATTGACTCAATCATCCGCTGCTGGATTTCTAGGTCCGCACAGCGCAACTGCGCAGTTTCGGGTATAGCAGCGAGCTGATCCCACGAAAGTTCCAACGGCACATCCGGAATACCACCGAGCTGAACCACATGACTGCGAATTTCCGCGTCGAACGCAGCCAGCAGCTGCTTGGCGAGCGCTCCGCAAGCGACCCGCGCCGCGGTCTCGCGGGCGGACGCGCGTTCAAGTACATTTCGCAGATCGCGCGCGCCAAACTTCTGTCCACCTGCCAGATCTGCGTGGCCTGGACGCGGCCGTTTCAAGCGACGAGATTTTGCGGGGTCGATGTCCCGGGGCTCGACGGCCATTACTTCAGTCCAGTTTTGCCAGTCCTTATTTTCGATCATTAGAGCAAGGGGTGAGCCCAAGGTCAGACCATGACGCACTCCACTGAGGATCTCCACCTGGTCCTGCTCAATCTTCATGCGGCCCCCGCGGCCATACCCCCACTGGCGTCGCTCAAGCTCCTTGTTGATTAATCCAAGGTCAACAAGCATGCCCGCAGGTAAACCCTCGACGATCGCAACCAAAGCGCGTCCGTGAGATTCCCCGGCTGTAGTAAATCTGATCATTTTCAGTGGTTAGGGCTGCTGACAAAACTCAGGACGATCCACCAAAATCACACGAAGCGCACGAAAAGCTCCTATTTGAGTCATTTGAGTGGTTTTGTGGATCGACTTATCCTCCCGCAGATTGACCCACTCCTTTTCAGCAACCTGCTAGGTCATCTGCAATTCGCGGTCACGCAGATACTTGATGCGGTCTCGGAGTTCGGCCGCTTTCTCGAATTCAAAACGCTTCGCGGATGCGCGCATTTCGGCTTCCAGTCGTGCGATGCTGGCTTCGATGTTTGCCGCCGTATACTCCTCCATCTCGTCCAGTTCCAGCGGCACTTTGAAGTAGTCCGCTTCGGAAGCGGAGATCAGGGTTGATTCAATGGGTTTGACGATTGTCATAGGAGTGATGCCGTGCTCCCGGTTGTAAACCTCCTGGATTTCCCGGCGGCGACGAGTTTCATCCAAAGCCCGCTTCATTGAGTCCGTCACGCGCTCGGCGTAAAGAATCGCTTTGCCTTCCGAGTTTCGCGCCGCACGTCCGATAGTCTGAATTAAAGACTGCTCAGAACGCAAGAACCCTTCCTTGTCTGCGTCGAGGATTGCCACCAGGGAAACTTCCGGCAGGTCCAATCCCTCGCGCAGGAGGTTGATTCCGACCAGTACATCGAACTCGCCGCGGCGCAGATCGCGCAGAATCTTAATCCGCTCCAGTGTTTCTATATCCGAGTGCAGGTACCGAACTCTAACGTCAACCTCTGTAAAGTATTCGGTAAGATCCTCCGCCATTCTTTTTGTCAGGGTCGTTACCAGCACCCGCTCATTTCGCTCGGCCCGGAGGCGGCATTCCTCCAGCAGGTGATCGATTTGCCCTTTTACTGGATGTACCTCAACCCTTGGATCCATCAAACCTGTGGGCCGAATGATCTGCTCCACAACTTCACCACCCGTCTTGGTAAATTCATATGGCCCCGGAGTAGCAGAGACGTAAATTGTCTGCCCGATGCGAGCTTCAAATTCCTCGAAGTTTAACGGACGATTATCCATCGCCGATGGGAGACGGAATCCATATTCAACCAACGTTCGCTTTCGCGACTGGTCGCCTTCAAACATGCCTCTCACTTGCGGGATGGATTGGTGCGATTCATCAATCACCATCATCGTGTCACGCGGGAGATAATCGAGCAGCGTAGGCGGGGGCTCACCAGGCTTCTTGCCGGTGAGGTGACGTGAATAATTCTCAATGCCGCGACAAAAACCCATCTCCTTGATCAATTCGAGATCGAACATTGTGCGCTGATGAAGCCTCTGCGCCTCGACCAGTTTACCTTCGGCGATAAGTTTCGGCTCCCACCACTCCAGCTCGTCGCGAATCGATTTGAGCGCACGCTTTATGGCGCTCTTCGGCATGACGTAGTGGCTCTTGGGGTAGATAGGAACGCGGGAAGTATGCCGCTGAATCACCTCGCCAAGGAGAGGATCAATCGTGGAAATGGAATCGATCTCATCACCCCACAACTCGATTCTAAACGCCTGGTCCTGATAGCTTGGGAAAAGCTCGACCACATCACCACGCACGCGAAACGTGCCGCGCTGAAAATTGATGTCCGAGCGCTCATACTGCAACTCTACCAACCTCTGCAACAGGGCCTCGCGCGCAATGCGGGCGCCCGGCTCCAGAAAGAGCAACATGCCGTAGTAAGCATCCGGGTCACCCAGACCGTAAATGCATGACACACTGGCGACTACGATGACATCGCGACGCTCGAAAAGCGCGCGGGTAGCCGACATCCGCAAACGATCTATTTCTTCATTGATGGTTGCCTCTTTTTCGATATAGACGTCGGAAGCCGGGACGTAGGCTTCCGGCTGGTAGTAGTCGTAGTAAGAGACAAAATATTCGACAGCATTCTCCGGAAAGAGAGACTTGAACTCCTGATAGAGTTGCGCGGCGAGGGTCTTGTTGTGAGCTAGAACCAGCGCCGGCCGTTGCGTCTGCTGTATCACACTGGCTATCGTGAAAGTCTTGCCGCTGCCGGTTATCCCCAACAGCACCTGGTCCTTGGCACCATCTTCAAGGCCTCGAATAAGGGCTGCGATAGCTTGCGGCTGATCGCCCTTCGGGCGGTATTCGGATTGCAGTTTGAAAGGCATTCGATTCTTGAATATTAAAACGTAAATGGAATCGTGAAAAGAAGGACGCGATCCGAGGCCCCGCTATTCACAGATAATTAGCAACGCTGCCCCGAAGATTGAATCCTGCCGCAAAAGAGTCAGGCCGTAAATGAACCGGTTGATTTGGTTCATCCACGGCCTTGGTGAACGCTATCCTACGCCTTACTTCTCAGGGTTGGGCACTCTTAACGTGTGTCGCGACTAACCTGGAAAATTGCCTCCCGCACCGCTGAGCGGATTTCGCTGGGCAGCGATCTGCGCTGAGCCAGTCCATAAAAAGCAGTAACGATCTTTGGTTGCCCACTCAAAGCGAGAAGCTTAATCACGGCCAGCCGGAGCTGGATATTTGGATGATCTTCGATTACGCGCATTAGCGGACCAACCTCTCCTGCCTTGGCCACCAGGAAAAGCAGCGAAAAAGCGCTGTAATCATTCTCCTGGCCCTCGCCCGTTAAGGTCTCGACCGCATGATCCGCCAGGCCAGAGCCCACCAGTGCAGCACCGATGTTTCGGCGCTCTTCCGGGGAACCTTGCATGAGAGCGTTATTGAGAAATGAAGCAGCCAGATCGGGGTTGAGGTCGTAAAAAGCGCGGACAGCTGCGTTCCTAGCCTCTGGAGAAGGATCATCCAGCGATCTTATGATTGGGTCAATAGAATCAGCCCGGCCAATCTTTTTTCCATCGGAAACAGTAATCGCCATCGACTCAGCCCGACGATGCGCAAGGTCGGCCGCTGCTCGCCGTAAAACAGATTGTTGGTGGCGCCAGCGTTCGTCCTCTAAGCGAAGATGCTCTTCGGCTTTCGTTGCAGAACCGTTGTCTTCCACCAAACAAAGCCTCTTCCTCTGTTTAATCGCCTGCAAAGTCTACACGGCCGTGCCGACGGGCTACGGCTTCTTACCGTGATGCGCGGACTCGCCAGTAGCAGGCCTAGCAATTAACTTTGTGCTAGCCCAGGTGGCCGGAATTCACCCGGGTGTCCATACTGTCCGCGTTTTCGCCCGAGAAACTTTCGGTCGCTTCGGGTACCACCTCCTGAGGCGTTAACACGGATCGTGCGTTCACGGAGGCGTACGATGCCAAAGTAAGGGGACGGTTGGGGTGCAAAAACTGGGGCTCGCTCCCGCTCGAAAGGTTTTGATTACCACCATCTTCTGCGGTCGACTGTAGCAACTTGAATTTCGTGATTACTAATCGGCTTATACTTAAGCCGATGCTGCCGTCCAAGTTGCATAGCTGTTCGTCCAGAATTCTTTGGGACACTCTTTCGAATGCAAGCCGAAGTTCTTTACCTGCAACCGCGGCTTCATCCGCTAATACCATTTCAAAATCATGGCCGGCCTGTACTCGCCGGCGAGCGTGATTATGCAGCAAAACTCCTGCCTGGTTATGAACCCTCCCGGTAGCGACCACCACTAGATGGGAAGCTTCCGTCTCGAGCTCCTGGTCAATGGCCCAACGGGCAAAAGCTGGCGTAAGGTCTCCATCGCGCGCCATCAGAAGGAATGACTCGCCACAAATGTTGGCCATCATTTGGCCGTAACCATCACCGTTGGAAGGGCTAACCGCAATCTCACTTTCAGGAACACCTTGTTCGCGCAGTAGATAATGGAGCCGACTAATCAACCAGGAGCCGTCTTCCAAAAGCGAGGAAGCCAAAAGAGTCGGTGCCAGCACTTCTTCAACCTTTTCATCGGCAACTGCGCAGCCGCATTCGCTGCAGGTTGCGTCGCTAACCGTGACCACGGCGAGCGCATGAGCATTCGGAAGTCTGAACAGCGCATGACCTGTCTTTCGGCAACTTATCTGAACCTCCCGGCCTACCAACCCGGCATCCTCAAGTGTTCCTATCGAGGACTCATAAGACCCGAGCGCATCTCCTGCGAGGAGCTTCGCGGCATACCCTTCAACATGTGCCTCCTGGGCACGCCGCAGAAAGACCCTGGCGCTTGCGTCCTCCAACAGGAACGCCGCGCGGATCCGTTTACCCATCGTCTCCTTGCGTAACCTGGTGTACAAGGAGTCCGCATCCTGCTTCGCTATAAAGCGCTTAAAGCCTTCAGGCACTCGTGGCCTTCCATGTTGCCACTGCGGAGGGCTTTCTGAATTTTCCGTCTCATTGGTACTGGACCCCCTTTGAGGAAGGACTACTTCGCGCACCTCGCGACAAAATGCGTCAAGTTTCCTATAGGGCTCTGTGGTCCGCGTTTCATAAACGATTCCCGCGCGGACCACAGGGGCCTCTTCCTGGTACTCATCGAAAACGATAAAAAAGACGTGGTCACTAAGACAGAATAAATCACCTCGGACATAGGCTTTCTGGTTTTCAGACTCCGCGGAAAGGGCAATGGCGTTTTCCAATTCAGCGATGTGATCCAGGCCTAATAACAAGTGATTAAAAAGATTAAACCTAGCCGACCGAATTAAAGGAATTAGATTCTTTTCCCGCAGCCGCTCCAGCAGACGAATGCGTCCTGGCCCCTCTAAATTGAGACTTAGAGTCTTGCTCTCGATAAATAACATAGACCTCACTTTTAGCCTGCTTGCTTCTCTTTGCTCACTACTTTGGTGGACCAACTTTGATCATAATCATTTCGTGCGTTGCTCCTTTAGACGGATAGCGTCGCTGGCGCGCGATGCGCAGGGCAAGCGCCTCGTATGCTTCCATGCCGGATCGGTGATTAGCTATTGAAGCTTTCGCTACAAGGCCGCCTTCGATCTGCAAGATGACCTTTACTGAGTGAATTGAGGCGGAAGCCTCGGTGGTTTGGTTTTCGCGAGTTTTGGTATCGGGTTTAGCCGTGGAGGACGGCACACCGGTTTGCTCCGAGTTTGTCATCTCGTTTTTGTTACCCGACAGGTTTCGGCGTTCCGGTCGAGTTGACTGTTCCACGCCCAGTGCGGCGTCTTTCCTCTTTGCCACTGAGCGCTGGACTCTTGAATTCTTGGGGACTTCAGTCTTGGGCAGGTTGTGCGATAGGCTTTCACTGCTCTGCGACACTGCGCTGTCCTCGCTAGTTTGATGCGAAGCCGAGGGCACGGCGGCAGTCAAAACCCTCTTCCCAAATCCTCCTGTTACGGCGATGACCGAGGAGAGGCCCAGCAGCAACAGGCCCGCCGCCGCCATCGTTAGGATCGGTCGGCTGGAGCGATTAGCGGGGGCCGAGGGCAGAGACAGAAACGTAGAAGCCTTATTTATATTTGTTTGAAGCGCATTGACAAAAGGCGCTGAGGGGGGCGCGAGAAGCGCAGGTTGTGGCAACGGCTCGCCCTGGGCAATCTTTTCGACTTCTAACTCATCCCCGCCCCAACAGCCCAGTAACTCAGAGACCACCTTCTGCAGTGAGTTCTCGATCGATCGTCGTGTCGGCCGGATAAGCGGGTTAAAATTGAATGATGCTGGTGGTTGAGCGAGAGCCACGCAAACTGCTTGCAGACCGCTCAGTTTGTCCAGTTGAGCATCGACCAACTCTCCTTCATTAAAGAAAAAGGTAGCCGGGCCGTTTGGATACTCAATCAATAATCTGCCTGTCTTTTGTTGGTGACGAAGGATACCGACGAGATCCGACAAAGGATAATCGTTCAAGTGACCGGTCAAGACCAGGAAGCGACTATGTTGCATTTTGTTGCTCCTTGAATCCTTAATCCAGAGCCGAAGAGTTTCCGCGGCCGCATCTCACTTACAAAAGGGTGAGGCGCGGCAAGGCAGGTTAAATTGCGGAACCGTATCGGATAATTTTTTGGCTAGACCTCGATCAAGGGATTCGAGAATCCTAAATTCCGCAATCAAGTCATCTAGCTTTCCCAGTTCTTGATAAGCGAGAGCCAGCCCGTAATGAGCTTTGGCCAGTTCAGGACGCAGAAGCGTTGCCCGCTTAAATGCATCTGCAGCATTCTTAAATCGACCCACACCAAAGTAATGAAGGCCTAGACCGTAATGGGCTTCCGCAATTTCGGGATTAAGAAGTGTTGCTTGCTTGAAAGCTTTACCGGCCTCCTGGTTCTTTTTCAGCCTGAGGTAGGCGTGACCAAGGCTCAAATAAACCTCAGCAGATCGAGGCTCCAATTCGAGGGATCGCTGATAGGCATCAACAGCTTCCTTTAAGGCACCTAAACCAAAGAACTCGCGCCCCTTTTCGTAGTAGGCAACAGCAGCCTTGCGAGCAGCCAGAACATTATTAGCAGTCTCCTTAGTGGCTGGTGCCGTACGAATTGTCATCCCGGCCGGGATATCATCTGCCGGCGTTAACGAATTCGTCGCTAGTCCTGCTTTACTGGTCGGTGCCTTATCATGATCGGCATTGGAACGCGTTGAAATTTTCCTCTCGTGCTTTGCAGATTCGGGTAACTCAGGCGGTTTACCGCCAACCTCGATTGAGAGTGGCGGAACAGAGGTCGACAAAACGTCAGGCAGCAATTCTGGGCTCGCTTTTTCAAGTCCTGAAATCCTGGAAGAGGCCGGGGGCAGCATAATCGGGGGAGACTTGACGATTTTTGCGACGCTGTCATCGAAGTAATAGGCTATCTCCCGATATGTGGCCTCCACGGGCTCATGCCTGAGTTCGCCATTTTCAAATAGCACCAGGCTGGTCACCATCTTTGTCCAGTTGCCAAACGCATCAAATTCGTATTCGTAGTTTTCCCGGCTAAGAATGGAACCGTCATTGCCGCGCAGCGTCATCTCATTGATATTGCCTCTGTCGTTATACTTGTACTCCTCCTTGCCGACAGAAGCGTGCGCAACGGGGTAAGATTCATTGTCAATCCTGTGCCCATTTAGACCATAGGTGGTGATCTCCAACAGCTGCAGCGGCCCTTCCCGTAACTGTCCCGATGTGATCTCCAATTTCGCCGACTGAATCTTAACTCTCCGCACGGAGCCTACGAGGCCGTCCTGGTCTTTCGTACTGTCCAGGATTGATAGGGACGCTGTTGGCGGGCCACCGGCAACGCTGTTTTGTGCATGAGCGGGAACAACTAGTGTTACGACGGTGATCAACACCCGGGTCCAAGTCTTGCGTCTTTGTGAATTGGTATACATTCCGCCCATCCATTTTGAAAGGTTGAAACACTGCCATTACGGTCCAACGGTAGACCGGACAAACGAGAGTACGATAAGTGAGTTTGAAGAAATGCCGTCCCGGTTGCCTCGGGCGGAATAGCGCGAGGTCGTAGATGATACAGGGCGAACTCCTTTCGGCGCCCCATGTAGCCTACATCTTGTACGAACCGGGGCAAATCATACAATAAGTTGTTGCATATTGCCAGTTGATTATTGCATAAACATGTGACTAATACCGTGATTAGAATCGTCCGGGTAGCGGGCGGCGTCACAGCAAACGATTCAAACGAAAATCGTGAGCGAAGAGACCCGCTCACGATAGACGTAGTTTTTTTTACTTAATGTTAATGATCTATTCGGCTTCTATTCATACCCTTCTCGCTGACGAAAGCTCTCGGGGCGATCTGGTCAAGCCAAGCTCGTAGATCGCTTCGATTTCTGCCCCACGCCACCTCTGAGGGCCATACTCCGCGCACCCGCAAGTTGTCTGAAAGAAGGAACAATCTCAGCCTGCCCATTTTTGGCAAGAAGTCCTACCACCGCCAAGGGAACTTCGATCTTGGGATGATCTTCGACTGCTCGCGCGAGTGGTTGAACCTCGCCTTCTTTGGTCATCAACAACAGGAGAGAGAATGCTCGTAACCTGCTCGCGAGTCTGTCCGGCGAGGTTGCCAATTGCGATGCCCGGCTAGTCCAGAACCGGCAAGCGCTGGCCAATCCGCCGGCGGCACTCAGGCAAACTTTGACGTAGCGTCCGAGCGAACATCCGGCTGCTTCCGGCTGCAAGTCGAACAGAGCGCGGGCTGCGGCATTCTGGCTGCCTCAGATTGTTCCTCAAAAGGCCCTCGCAATGATGTGTGAAAGCATTCTTGCCGCCCCGTCCAGTGCGTCTGAGGAATAGTCGTGAAATCGGCTTGGCTTTTAACGTCCGGCGCCCAGTGGCGGTGAGTTCTGTCGGGTTAGTCAGCCACCAATAAAGTGTTAGGCCCTATCGGGGTTCGGTTCAGGACAGCGAGTTGGTTGAGACTCGTGAGGCTCTCCCAGGAGCGGAGTCAGGCCGAGTGTCAATGAAAGTGCTGTTGTCGCTAAGGCAAGCCGACGAACAAAGCTATTGTTCGTCAGTGAACTTATAGCCAATTCCCCAAACGGTTAGGACCATCTGGGGATTCTCTGGATTATCCTCAATCTTTGCCCTCAACCGATTAATGTGGGAATCAATAGTGCGGTCATAACCTTCATAGGAATAATCCCAGATCTTTTCAAGCAAATACTTACGAGGGAACACCCGTCCTGGGTTCGATGCGAAAAGGCGCAGGAGATCAAACTCTTTGGGAGTGAGTTCAACCTGGCGCTCTCCAATCGTCACTTCTCGACGGGCCGGATCGATTCGCAGCTTGCCCCGAACAATGGGCGCCTCATCTCTGGCACCGTCAGAATTCGATGTGTTTCTGGTTCGTCGTAAGACCGTCTTGATCCGGGCTTCAAGCTCGCGGAGACTGAAAGGCTTGGTAATGTAATCATCCGCGCCCATTTCAAGACCGAGAACTTTATCGACTATGTCGTCTTTCGCAGTGAGCATTAGTATCGGCACGTAACCGACCTTTTCCCTTAGCTCTTTACAAACAGCCAGGCCGTCCATTTTTGGCAGCATCAAATCAAGCACGACCGCATCAGGAGGATCTTCCAATGCTGTCTTCACCCCCGTGACACCATCTTCAGCCGTCCTTACCTGGTAACCTGCGCGAGAGAAATACTCGCTGATCGCCGTAGATATGTTTTCGTCGTCTTCCACAACGAGCAATGAGATTTTACGCTCGCCAGGATCGACTTCAGGAAGGATGTCTTTGGCTGTTTTCTGTCTGTCAGTGGCGGTGCCCATAGAGTGATTCAGTCTGAAACTGACAAGCGGGAAGCTCAGGGGCTTTGCACAAAGGAAATTGACGTAAAGGCGAACGTTGAGAATAGTACAAGACAAAAGGGCTAAACTCAAGCTTTAAGTTTAACGACTTAAAGAGAAATGGGCTTAAAATACGCGCTATAGTGTGCGTGGTTAGGTTCAGCCGGCTTGGTCGCTCACGAGACTAGGGGTCGCCTTCCGGCTTGGGTACCACCAGCACCTGGACCTCCTAATCGGCATCGTGCACCCGCTATGGATTAGAATGCCCAAGAGAAAAGGAGTTGAAGTATGAACCCAGAAGAGCGAAGCAAACTGATTGCGAAATATAATGACGGATACAGTGAAGTGTCTGACGCGCTGAAGGATTTTCCCGCCGAGTTGCTGATGGCTCGGCCGCTCGCGGGAAAATGGACCGCCTGCGAGATAATTCATCATCTGGCCGACAGCGAAAGCACTTCTGCGCATAGGCTCCGAAAATTGCTGGTGGAAGATCGGCCGTTAATTCAAGGTTACGATCAAGATCAATTTGCCATCCGTCTAAAGTACAACGAGCGGGACCCCGATCCGGCGCTCGACGCATTCCGTGCTGCGCGCGCAACGACCGCCCAAGTGCTCGCGCTCATGTCTGACGACGACTGGCAACGCGCTGGTGAACACTCAGAGAGTGGACGCTACACTGCGGAAACCTGGTTAACGGTATACGCTGAGCACGCCCACAATCATGCCGCGCAGATCAGGCGACTCCGATCAACACTAAACATTTAGATCGTCCAACATAAATCTCAGGTTAGCTTGACAAAGGTTTTGTGCGCGAGCAAAATCCGGCTCGCTCCTAATTACGAACTTAACTCAGTCTGGATTGACTCGAGCCGACCGCAAATGATGGCTGCCGCCACCCTACTGCAAACATCTCTTTCCGATCTCAAGTTAGAACGAAGGGGAAAGGTCAGGGATGTATATGAAGTTGACGATGAACATTTATTGATCGTAGCCACCGACAGGATCTCCGCATTCGATAGCGTTCTCCCCACACCTATCCGGCGCAAAGGCGAGGTGCTGATCGCTCTCTCAAGGTTTTGGTTTGAAAGGCTTGGTCACGTCGTGCCTAACCACATGGCAACTACCGACGTAGAACGCATGCCGGATGTCGTTCGCCGGCACTTCGACGAGTTGAATGGCCGATCAATGTTAGTCAGGCGAGCTGAAGTGTTTCCGGTTGAATGCGTCGTGAGGGGATATCTATCCGGATCTGGGTGGAAGGACTATTTACGAACGGGAGAGGTCTGTGGACATAAACTCCCCCCGGACTTGCAGGAGTCGGCAGAACTGCCCGAGCCTATTTTCACACCTGCAACTAAGGCCGAAGAGGGTCACGATGAAAACATCAACGAGGCGCAGGTCCGCGAGTTGCTCGGCGAGGAGACGACTGTATTCCTGCGCGAAACTTCACTGAGACTCTACAAGGAAGCACGACACTATGCGCGCAGTCGCGGAATAATAATAGCGGACACCAAGTTTGAGTTTGGGCGCAGCAGGGACGGTCATACAATTCTTATCGACGAAGCACTAACTCCCGATTCTTCTCGTTTCTGGCCACTGGAATCCTACCTGCCAGGAAAATCTCAACAATCATTCGATAAGCAATTCGTACGAGACTATCTCGAGACTGTCGGTTGGGATAAGCAGCCACCCGCGCCAGCCATACCCTCGCACATAGCCGAGGCTACCACCGATCGCTACGTCGAAGCCTATAAGCTCATTACAGGAAAAGATCTCTAAGGGTTGACCTTCGGATTTTAGTCGCTAGTTGGTTGCTAACCGTCCCGTGCAGATGCGCACCAAACTTGAGGCCCTGATTGAGGAAATGTTGGACGGCCAGATCTTACTGGACGAAGCCGTGGCTGAATTCGAGCGAGTATACATCGAGAAAGCGCTCGCCCGGCATAAGAAACATCTCTCAAATACTGCAAAAGTACTTGGTATTCACCGTAACACCCTCTCAAAACGAGTCACGGCTTACCACCAAACCACGCGTTCTCTAACCCGTTCCGCCAAGCGCTCATCCCGCTAACCAATTCCCAAGCTCAACCCTGCAACCCTGCGGTTGACAATCAGCTCAATGAGGCACTATTCTTGGCACTCATCCACAGTGAGTGCTAATAAATAAAGTGGGCACTGCCCTTAAAACCAACCCGCAAAGAAGTTTTCAGCGATACTAGAAGGAGAAAAAAGACTATGGCAACGAATATCAAACCTCTCCACGACCGCGTGATCGTGCGCCGAATTGAAGAGGGTGAACAGGTTCGCGGCGGCATAATCATTCCTGACACCGCGAAGGAAAAACCCCAGGAAGGTGAAGTCGTGGCAGTAGGTGACGGCAAGTACAAGGACGATGGCACCAGACAGACGCTGGACGTCAAAAAGGGAGACCGGGTGCTGTTTGGTAAGTACAGCGGTTCAGAGATCAAAATCGACGGCGAAGAGCTTATGATCATGCGCGAGGACGAGATTCTGGGCGTCATCGAACGCGCCGGCGCGGCAAGCGGAACTGGCAAAAAGAGCGGCAAGTAGTCAAGGAAGACTCAGCCGCTTTTTAGTGACTAACAATCAACATTTAGCAGGAGAAAAGATAGATGGCAAAGCAAGTAATTCATGGCGAGGAGTCGCGCGCGGCGATTTTGCGCGGAATCAATCAACTCGCCGACGCTGTGAAAATCACGCTCGGCCCCAAAGGTCGCAACGTTGTTATTGATAAGAAGTTTGGCTCGCCCACCATTACCAAAGATGGCGTCACCGTCGCCAAAGAGATTGAACTGAAGGATGCCCTTGAGAACATGGGCGCCCAGATGGTTCGGGAGGTCGCTTCCAAGACTTCCGATGTAGCTGGCGACGGAACTACCACCGCTACCGTTCTCGCCCAGGCTATTTTTCGTGAGGGCGTTAAGACAGTGGCGGCCGGGGCTAACCCGATGGCCCTCAAGCGCGGTATCGATAAGGCTGTTGAGCGCGCGGTGGAAGAGATCAAACGCCTTTCCAAGCCTGTCAAAGGCGACATGATTGCCCAGGTGGGAACAGTCTCGGCCAATGGCGATCAGACGATCGGAAACATTATCGCTGAAGCTATGAACAAGGTTGGCAAGGACGGCGTTATCACCGTCGAAGAGTCGAAGACGATGGAGACGTCGCTAGAAGTCGTCGAAGGCATGCAGTTCGACCGTGGATACCTCAGCCCCTACTTCGTCACCGACCCTGAGCGGATGGAAGCCACGCTTGAGAATCCGCTGATTCTCATTCACGAAAAAAAAATCAGCTCAATGAAGGATCTACTGCCACTGCTTGAGCAGGTTGCCAAAATGGGCAAGCCGATGCTCATCATCGCTGAGGATGTTGAAGGCGAAGCGCTGGCTACCCTGGTGGTCAACAAGCTCCGTGGCACGCTGAACATCGCCGCGGTCAAAGCCCCAGGTTTCGGTGATCGTCGCAAGGCCATGCTCGAAGACATCGCGATAATGACGGGCGGCAAGGTTATCAGCGAAGACCTCGGGATCAAGCTGGAGAACGTCAAGCTTGAGGACCTGGGCCGGGCCAAGAAAATCACCATTGACAAGGACAACACCACAGTCGTTGATGGTGCCGGCAAGGAGAGCGATATGCAGGGCCGAGTGAAAACGCTGCGCGCCCAAATCGACGATACAAGCTCCGACTATGACCGCGAGAAATTGCAGGAGCGGCTGGCGAAGCTGATTGGCGGCGTTGCTGTTATCAAGGTCGGTGCGGCCACCGAAACCGAGATGAAAGAGAAAAAGGCGCGCGTTGAGGATGCAATGCATGCTACTCGCGCCGCCGTCGAAGAAGGAATCGTGCCGGGCGGCGGCGTTTCGCTAGTCCGAGCTGCGAAGGCGCTTGAGAAGTTCCAAATCAATAAAGAGGGAGAAGGCGATCCTGACGAGCAAATCGGAGTCAACATCGTTCGCCGCTCTCTCGAGGAGCCTCTACGCCAGATCGTGCAAAACGCCGGCAAGGAAGGCGCTGTCGTGGTCGAGCGTGTTCGTTCTGAGAAGAATGAAAACTTCGGCTTTAATGCGCAGACCGATGAATACGAAGACCTGGTGAAGGCCGGTGTTATTGACCCGACTAAGGTGACTCGCACCGCGCTGCAGAATGCCGCCTCGATTGCAGGCCTGATGCTTACAACGGAAGCGATGGTTTCAGAGCTTCCCGAGGACGATAAGGGCAGCCCCGCAATGCCGGGCGGTATGGGCGGCATGAGCGGAATGGGAATGTAGTCTTAACTGGACCTGAAAGCAGAGCGGCCTCGCTACGTGTGAGCGAGGCCGTTTTTTGTGTTCGGCACGGGAAGGCGTCGGCCTGGTCGAACAGTCCCCGAACCAGAGCGGGTAACAGCATTATCAGCGGGCCTTTCCCTTCAGGCCTTTGTCATTGACACACCCATCCACTTCTGGCATATAACCCGGCGTCGTGAACTTTTGCACACTTCCAAGGACTGTTCCTTGCAAGATGTACCAAGACCACCGGGTAGCTCAACTCACAACTGAACCACCTGGACCCGAACATTCCGAGAAAGGAGCCCATTTGTGGCTCGGATTGCATCACCGATCGAACAATTGAAAAACCACTACACGGTGGTTGTCGTGGGTTCAGGCTACGGGGGTGGAATTACAGCTTCGCGAATGGCTCGCGCAGTTGCACCTGACAATCGGGAGATAACCGTATGCGTTTTGGAAAGGGGCAAAGAGTTTTTGCCGGGCGATTTTGACAAGGACGACAACCTAATCAACCCCGGCCAGTATCCAGATACGGAATTTGAAGCGATGCGCGAAGTGCAAATTGACCTGCCTCAGTTTCACTCCGGTTCGCGCACGGGACTGTTTGATCTCCGCATGAACAAGGAGATTAACGTTTTCCTAGGTTGCGGATTGGGCGGCACCTCGCTAGTGAATGCTAACGTTTGCATGGAGGCCGAGGATTCCGTTTTTAAAGCCCCCGAGTGGCCGGCTGAGATCAGGGGTGAGCAGGGCCTGAAAGAACTACGGGCAGGCTATGCACTGGCCAGGGAGATGCTTAGACCGAGCGAATATAAACACAAAACCGAACCCGACAAATTTCCACCGATAGCCAAACTTAGAGCGCTGGAAAAATCCGCGGCCCACCTGGGCGCAGAGTTTTATCCGCTCCCAATCAATGTCAACTTTGAGAAACTAACTAGAGATACGAATCATGTGGGCGTTGAACAACACCCCTGCGTGGGCTGCGGCGACTGCATGACGGGCTGTAATTATAGGGCGAAGAACACCGTCCTCATGAACTACCTGCCCGATGCCAGGAATAACGGCGCTGATATTTTCACCGAGGTCTCGGTGCGTTATATCGAACGCAAAGAAAGCCGCTGGCTGATTCACTATCAACTACTTCATACCGGACGCGAAAACTTTGATGCACCGACAATGTTTGTCAGCGCAGACATTGTTGTACTGAGCGCCGGCACACTTGGCTCGACTGAAATCCTACTGCGTTCAAAACACAACGGACTCTCCCTGTCCGGGCGAGTGGGAGAGAATTTCTCGGGAAACGGCGACGTCCTTGCGTTTGGTTATAACTGCGATGAGGAAATCAATGGCGTCGGCTTTGGCCACCGCTTACCGGATGCCCGGCAGAAAGTGGGCCCTTGTATCACCGGCGTCATCGACATGCGAGGACAGCCTCAACTGTCTGATTGCATAGTCCTTGAAGAAGGATCTATTGCAGGAGCGTTTGCCGCTTTCTTGCCCAAGTTGTTCACCACCGCGGCAACCCTTCTCGGCAAGGATACAGATGAGGGTCTAGAGGATCGGGCTCAGGAATTAAAACGAAAACTCGAGACCCTCACCTTCGGTCCTTACCGCGGCGCTGTCCGGAACACGCAGACTATGCTGGCGATGTCGCATGACGATGCGACCGGGCGGCTATTTCTTAAGGATAATCGGCTGCGGATATCCTGGCCCGATATAGGCGCTCAACCAAACTTCGCGCGAGTAAATGAGAAGATTAAACAGGCGACTGCGGCGCTCGGAGGCACTTATCTGAAAAACCCGCTGTCTAACCAGTTGATGGGTCAGGATTTGATCACGGTTCATCCCTTAGGCGGCTGTATCATGGCAGCCAGCGCAGAAACGGGCGTCGTAAATCACAGCGGTCAGGTTTTCGCGGGAGCGCAAGGCACTGATGTCTATGACAGCCTGTACGTTAGCGACGGCTCAGTTATTCCTCGTGCCCTGGGAGTAAATCCTTTGCTCACTATTTCGGCTGTGGCTGAACGTTGTTGCGCGCTCATGGCAAAGGAGCGTGGCTGGGAAATCGAGTACAAGCTCACTCCGCGGGAGCTATCAAAATCTGCACCCCTAAAACTCGGTATCAGGTTCAGCGAGAGCATGAGAGGCTACTTTTCCACTGGAGTTACTATCAATAGCGAAGAGGCTTTTCAGCAAGGCTCTGACCAGGGAAGAAAGGAAGGCTCCCCGTTCCAATTTGTTCTGACCATCATTTCCGACGACCTGGAACGCACAGTCTCTGACGTGAACTATGCCTCGCCGATAATCGGCACTGTCACCGCTCCTGCTCTTTCTTCCGAACCTCTAACAGTCACGCACGGAGCGTTCAATTACTTCCTCGAAGACTCGGACGAGCCCAAATCCCTGGGTCTCCTCAGCAGGCTGCTCCGCCTTCTTGGGCTCTCCAGGAGCAAGGCTTCGGCTGAGAACAAGCGCATGCAGTACCAGATGCGGTTAACTTCCGGCGACGGTAAGAGCTATTATTTTCATGGCTTCAAGGTAATTCACAACGATCCCGGCCCTGATTGTTGGTCCGATGCTACGACTCTCTACATCACCGTCTTTAAAGGCGAGAACATGCAGGGAACGGTGATTGGCAAAGGGATTTTGAGCATACCTTTGGCGTCATTCATGCGCCAGATGACTACGATGCAAGTTACGAATGCCAGCGGACTTGCCGAACGGTGGGATGCGATGCTGCGTTTTGGGCGCTTCTTTGGCGGTCAACTCATCGACACCTACGGGGCCGGCTTAGTCTAAGAAAGCTGGCAAGATGTTTGTGATTTTCTGACTCCACCGAGCAGTGTAGCTTCGCGCGCCTGCACGAAGGCAGGACGACAGCGGTCCGGTTGTGGAGCCGGTGTTATCTACTTCAAGAAAGAGCAACTGTTGAATCTGATTCCTACGATCCGCGCCACCAATACCAACTCAAAAACAAGAAAGCCTCAAGGGGGCGGCAAACTGTGGAAGTTTTTCAGGGTTCTATTTGGGAGACCCATTCGAAAATCCAGTAGACGCCATCCTGCGATTCGCACTTACGCGGGAGACCAGCGCACCTCACTGCTACGACAGCGCCGGCTGGCGGCGGCGAGCGCGTTTGAACCGCGCTTCAATAACCCCTCGGGACTTCTTTCCGTTTTCGAGCGTGAGTTGTGGATAGGTTAAGTTTTCGGCTTTCAAATTTTCCACTGCGAGTCTGGCTTCAATAGCACGTATGTCGTGTTCCTTCGCTTCTATCTCCATGAACAGTCCAAACGGAAGTTCGTCGATGACGATTTCGGCCTTCCCCAACACCCACGTCTCCCGCCGCTTTTCGTAAACCAGCGCGGGCCTGAAGCCGAGAGCTACCAGAATGGTATTGAGAGCCGTAGGATCGTCAACCTTCATCTCATCTTCGCGTTGATGTTTGATTGAAGAAGAAGAAGTAGGAAGGCGTTTCTTGTAGGCCAGGATGGCGCTATCACCTACGCGTCGCAGACGCAATACGCTTCGGCCGACTGACAGTCCCTTACCCCCGTACAAAGTGTTCTCCTCGAATTCCTCGCGCTGCAATTCGGCGCCGATTTCAGGCAGGCGGCGTCGCACCGATTCATGCTGCTTGTTTGTTAGGCGATACTTTTTTTCGATCTCGATGGACATCTGGGAATTTTCGATTTTGGATTTTAATTATTTTAGAGATCTAATTTCACTCCGCCCCTGGTATGAAACACATCGAATCGTGAGCAGTATTTCGGATACAAGCTGAGGCCAATCTAATCGGCAATTTAAATCGCAAATGGTTATGTTTGTCTCAACCAGCGCCAGACTTCCGGGATGGTGGCACGCTTACCGTACATCAACATCCCAACGCGATAAATGCGCGCGGCCACCCAGGTGAGTAAGATCACCATGCCGAAACCAATCATTAGGGACAGCCCGATCTGCCAGAATGGCGGCGCCTGGGAGACAATGCGCACCGGCATTATCACCGGAGATGAAAGGGGGACGATTGAGCCCCAGAAAGCAACGCTTGATTCGGGGCTGCGCACAACCGGAAACACCAGGTAGAAGGAAAGAATGAGCGGAACAATCGCCACCATCAGAAAAGCCTGGCTTTCATCATAAGACCGGACGATCGACCCGATAACGGCGTATAGACTAGCGTATATGAAGAAGCCGAGCAGGAAGAAGAGTACGAAATAGATGAGGTTAACAACGGAAACTGGTGGAAATTGGAGATCCATGCCCTGACCTTTTAGCGTGGCAACGCCGTAGATTGAGAATCCTCCAACAAGAAGTCCCCAAATGGCAAACTGCGTGAGCGCGACCAGGGAAACTCCGACGAGTTTGCCAAGCATTAGGGGAAACGCGCGCACAGAAGAGAACAGGATCTCGGCAATCCGAGTCTCTTTCTCTTCCATAACTGCCGAAAGAACGGTACCACCGTACATCAGAATCATAATGAAGATCAGCAAGCCGACGCCGAGCACCAGGAAAAAAGCCTCACCGGAGTTCTGTTCTTCAGTCCCCTCACTCACCTTGAACGTATCCACGCTGACGCGCTTCGACATTTCAAGCAGGAGGTTCTGATCCACACCTGTGTCTGCGAGGCGCTGCTCGTTCACGGCACGGGTTAGCCCCTCTTCAATTCGGATGGAGATGATAAAGTCTCCCACGTTGCGCCCGTAGTACTCTGCCTTCTTTCCAATCAACACATCAGGCGGAATTACAACGTAGCCATCCACTTCTTTCCGGCGCACGCGTTCATTCAGCTCGCGCCTGACGTCGTCCAGAGCGCGCCCGGCTGGCTCAACTTTCTCGATTTTGAAGTCTCCCTGCATCGCCCTGCCCACCTGACGCGCTCGTTCCTCAGGACTCTGGCTCGTGTCCATTGGCAGGCCGGCGGGCGATGATAGTTCGGATCCATCGGTTGACTCGTTAGTAATGGAGTCGCGCACGCGATCGTAGATTCTTCCCGTTTGGTCCACGATGGCCAGGCGCGTAGCCTCACCGGTCTCAATCATGGTGATCAACACAGGGACGACCATGAACGCCACCATCACGATCGGACCTAGGATCGTGGAAAATATAAAAGCTCTGCTATTAACTCTGGTTAAGTATTCGCGCTTGATGATAGTCAGGAGTTTTTTCATGCACTTCCACTTACCTTTTCGATAAAGATGTCGTGTAAGGTCGGCTCGACCAGCTCAAATTTAGTAATGTGCGCGCCAGAGTCAAGCAATCGTTTAAGGATGTTCTGCGGATCGACACCCTCCGCCAACAGAACCTCAACTTCATCACTCTGCTTTTTGACACAGGAAACAATGCTTCTATCCTCCAACACGCCGTCACCGCCCTCAGCGCGCAACGCAATGCTGTTGCGTCCAAAGCTGCTCTTCACATCTCTCAGACTTCCTTCCAATACTTTCTGGGAGCGATTAATCAGGCAGATATCGTCGCAAATTTTCTCAGCCAGCTCCATCACGTGGGTCGAGAAGATGACGGTTTTGCCAGCTGCTTTGAATTCCAGCACGATCTCTTTTAGAAGTTCCATGTTAATTGGATCAAGTCCGGAAAAGGGTTCATCCAGAATTAGCACCTCCGGGTCGTGAAGGACCGCTGCAATAAACTGGACCTTCTGCTGCATGCCTTTCGATAGCGCCTCTGCCTTCTTGTTCTTCCATTCAACAAGCTTCATTCTCGCAAGCCAGCTGTCAACGGCTTCCTTCGCTATCCGTCCCTTGAAGTCTTTCAACTCGGCAAAGAAAAGCAGCTGATCGCTTATTTTCATTTTCCGATAGAGGCCTCGCTCCTCGGGCAAGTAACCTATGCGGTCCTGCGACTTAGCATTCATCCGCCGCCCGAAGAGTTGTATAGCTCCCGAATCGGGAGCTGTTATATTGACGATCATGCGAATCGTCGTAGTCTTCCCGGCCCCATTTGGACCAATTAGTCCATAGATTCTCCCAGCACGCATCGCCAGGCTTAGATCGTTCACGGCAGTAAACTCTCCGAATCTCTTAGTCACGTGTTCTAGGCTGACTGTAGTTTGGCTGGTGCTCATGGGCGATGGCTCGTTCTCTCTGACGATTCATATTAATTTTTGTCAGAAATGTAGAAACCTATACGGAGAAATAGACATGAGGGTTTTTATGTTGCGCTATTGCTCGGATCTGATACATAGTTACCCAACCTACGGCGGCTGGGCATGAGACAATGAAATGAAGTTCATCGCTCCGGCTGCTCGAAGCAAGCGTCTCCCCAATCAGCGACTTGCCCACACTTGCTGTTAATGATCATGCCTACTCTAACTAGTTTGATCAAGATAGCTTCAGCGCGCATGTTGATCTGCGTTCTAGCTCTCTCGCTTAATATCCTGGGCCAAACAGGATCTCGTCCGCAGGATCAATCCGAAGTTGTGCGGGTGTTTACTGATCTCATACAAACCGATGTCATGGTTTTCGACAAGCAGGGACGTTTCGCCGACGGTTTGCGCCGGGAAGATTTCGAGCTGCGCATCGATGGAAAGGTGAAGCCGATCGAATTCTTCGAGCGGATCTCAGTCGGAAGTGTCAACGAAGAAACCCAACTCTCAGCCGCTCGGGGAACTTTAGCAAACAAGACCAGTCCGCTGGGGGCGGTGCCGCTGGATCGTGGTCGGACGGTTTTCTTCTACCTGGATGACCTGCATCTTGGATTGGGTAGCCTCGCGGCGACTCGGAAAGCGATGACTGACTTCATCGAGAAGGAGATGAATCAGAACGACGAAGCCGCAATCACTTCGGCCAGCGGTCAGATTGGTTTCCTGCAACAGCTCACCGATAACAAAACGGTGCTGCGCGCTGCGCTGCAACGGGTCAAACCTCGTCCTTATTCAGTTCGAGATTCTGACCGACCGGCTATGACGGAGTATCACGCGCTGCTCATTGACGGGTATGATCGAGACGTAACCAGCTATTTCATAGAGCAGATCCTCAAGGACAACCCCGGCATACCTCCTCAAACAGCTGAGAATATGGTCCGGACGCGAGCAACGTCAATTTTACAGCAGGCCTCAAACATTACCCGTATTACACTTTCTGGCCTTGAGGAGCTGGTCAAGACTTCCAGCAAATTACCGGGGCGCAAACTGGTCTTTTTCTTCTCGGACGGCTTTTTTTTGGACAGCCGCAATTCCAACTCCATGGACAGAGTACGGAAGATAACCAGCGACGCCGCGCGAAACGGGGTGGTGATCTATTCCCTGGACGCGCGGGGCCTGGTCGCCAGCTTATCTGATGTCAGTGTTGAATCAGCCTTCGATATTACAGGACGGCTCGATCGCGCTACACAGGGCGAGTTGGCGGCTACCCAGGACGCGATGCACGCACTTGCCCGCGACACAGGAGGTAGGCCCGTCTTTAGCACAAACGCGTTGGGAGTCGGGCTGGCGCGAGCCCTGCAGGAAACTTCTGTTTATTACCTCCTTGCCTGGAGGCCGAATCGGGAAGCTCAGGAAGGCAAGTTTCGCCGTATTGAAGTTAAGCTATTAGAAAAGCCGGAATTAACGGTGCGAGTACGCCGGGGATTTTATGACGCAGAACCAGCACCCGTTGAGAACAAAACAAAGAACCCAAAACCTACGGTAAAAACGCCGGAAGTCCAATTGCGCGAGGCCCTGGGAACCGCATATCCAGATCGCGGCATTCCTATAGCGTTGAACCTAAATTATATTCTCACGCCGGAAAAGAGGATGTTGCTTTCAACTTCATTGAAAATCTCGGCTGAATCTCTTTCGTTTAGTCCCGAGGACGCAAAGCAGAAGGCAGCGGTGCAAATCCTTGGCTTGCTCTTGAACGATCGGGGCCAGCCTGGTGCACGCTTCGCGGAACGGCTGACGGCGACTGCCTTATCCGAAAGTTCAGTGAAGGGTTCGGACGCGAGCGTTGCCTACTTGTTTCCTGTCTTTCTCGGACCGGGACTGTATCAGGTGCGTGTTGCAGCACGTGATGAGAAGAGCGGACGAACCGGCAGTGCTAACGGTTGGGTTGAGATCCCTGATCTTTCAAAGGACAAACTCACACTAAGTAGTGTGATAATTGGGCGGCATGCACTCACTCCCACCACGAATTCTTCAGGCAACGGGCAATCAACGTCCGAGCAGGTCGATTTAAGTATCGACCATCTATATCAACGAAACTCTGTACTCCGTTTTCTCTTCTTCGTATACAACGCGGCCCGAGCGCCGTCCGACTCACACCCGGACGTAGCGACTCAAGTGCAAATCCTGCGCGACAACCAGCCGATCATCACAACCGCCCTAAAAAAGATACCGACTGCAGGAATGGATCTTGATCGGCTCCCTTACGCCGCCGACCTTTCCCTGTCGGGTTTACCAGCGGGGCAGTATGTGATGCAAGTCACAGCGGTGGACCGCGTCTCAAAAACCAGTGCCTCGCAACAGAGCCGATTCTCAATTCAATAACCTGACTCCCTGGAAACCTTCAAGAGAGCAGATCCTCGCAGGTGAGCGCAAAAGTGTTCGCGACGTGATTGCGCCTGACCTGCGCGTACTCTTCAGCGGGATCAATCCCGGACTCTACACCGCAGCCGTAGGCCATCACTTTGCGCGCCCCGGTAATCGCTTCTGGAGGGCGCTGCACGATGCGGAATTTACGGAACGATTATTGTCACCATTTGAAGAGCAGGAGTTGCTGAAAAGTGGTTATGGCGTCACTAATATCGTTGCGCGCGCCACGGCCACCGCAGATCTCTTAACTAAAGAAGAAATACTTCAGGGTGGCAAACGGCTAAGAACTAAGGTGCGGCGCTATCGTCCGCAGATTCTGTCGATCCTTGGTCTCGGGGCTTACCGTCTGGCTTTCAAGCAGCCAAAAGCGGACGTGGGCCGCCAGAAGTGTAAGATCGGTGACACGATCGTCTGGGTCCTGCCCAATCCGAGCGGCCTGAATGCACACTACCAGCAGAACGACTTGGCGCGTCTCTTTCGCGAACTGAAAGCCGAAGTGTCCTGAGAAAGGAAATCGGCCACAGATGAACACAGATGCGCACGGGTGCGGCTGGATAAGAAGGTTGTTAAGTCCGGGTAAGATCTGCTGTCGTTCTTTCTGCCATTTCTTTCTGATCCGTCGTTATCCGTTTTATGCCCGCCCATTCGTCTCCCACTTCCGTATCAGTGCTCTCCTTGCCACAGAGGCGACGAGTCCCCCTCAAGAACGGCACTCTGGTCTGCGCGGAAATCTGCAAATCAGAGATAGGACAGCCACCAATTCTTCCGGCGCCGCTTCACCCCCGCAAACCATTTGCACAGTGGGTAGAGCAAGATGATACCCACGATCCAGCAGCCGTAGACGACAGCCAAATTGAAACCACTGCCTGGGGGTGGACCTGAGGATCCGATTTGACTGCCAAACATCCACCTAGTTTGTTTGCCTGCGGCGAGGTGTACTAGAACCGAAATGAAGTGGGCCATCGGCCATTGCAAGAGGTAGAAGAAGAGGGGCACGCGACCGAACGTAATGAAGGCGTTTCGGATTCTGTCACCCAGAGACTGTCGAACAGGTTCCAGTTCCGCAGACGCATCCTGGTTCCATTCAAACCACGCCAACGCGAACATCGCCGGTCCCAGAGTCATCAGTAGATACAACAGCGACGGAGGATATTTCGTCGTGTTTATAAATGAGAGAACGGTAAATGCCGCTGAGCTCTCCGAGGACCAGCGGGAAGGGTCGCCATATTGATTAATAACCCTGAGAATGATGAAGAGCGCAGTCGGTGCACTTCCCATCACCATCAGTATTTGCCGCCGTCGCCGTGTATCCAGTTGGTAAAGCGCGCCGAATGCATAGCCGGCTGCCATTACGCCAACCCAGGGGATCAACGGGTAAATCACGACCACTACTGGGCTGGGAAATCCGACCACAGGGAAAGCCTCTAACGGCTGGTGCAATATGAAATAGAGCTTCGTCCAGTAGCCTGGCACCGGACTACCTGGGCCCTGCCAACCGCCCGGCATCCTATAATGATCCAGCAAGTTGTGAAGGGCAATCATCCCGATCCCAAAGCCAGCTACGACGCGCAGCGGCAAGTGGATCAATGCAGCCAGAAGAATCATGGAGACGCCAATGACCCAGATCACTTGCATGATGCCCAGGAATCTATAGTCCACGTTAAAAACAACGCTTATCCGCACCACGGTAAACTCCAGCAGAATTAGCCAGAGTCCACGGGTGATCAAAAAGCGCGATAAGTCACTCTTGCTCTTGCCCCGAATCAATTGCAAATAAGTGCCCGTACCCGCCAGGAATACAAACACTGGCGCGCAGAAATGTGTAATCCAGCGGGTGAAGAAAAGCGCCACATTGGTCCGGGACAGGTCTGTGGGATCGAAACCCTGCAGGACGTCGCGATGTACAAAGTCGCGCGTATGATCGAGCATCATGATCACCATCACGATGCCGCGCAGCAAATCAATTGAGTCTATGCGTGTGCGCTTCTGATTGAAGTGCCCAGCTTGAGCGTCGCCCACTACGGGCGGAATCATTTCGCGCGTTGAGGGTTGGGGCGAATAGTCTGTTGACATCACGTTCCACCACAGCAGGGCCTGGGGATTCTGCAGTTTCGTTGGGGTTAGCGCAAGAGTGACAGTCGTTTTTGAGTACGGCAGGAGCCGAGGTTGTTATTTAGAGGTCAAGCGCTAGCCTATGCGCAACTCTAAGCTGCGACGTAAGAGATTGAACTCTGAACTTCCTAATCCATTGAACCATGCGGCAGGCGCGGAGCAATTGATTCTTGCTTCAAGATTATGTAGTGGTCCATAACTTCGGGATTGCTCTCTCCGAATGCCGCACGATCGGTGTGAGTAGAATCATCAACCGCTCTTAACTGCACTAGCTTTCTGAGCCGAAACGATCAATTGATGGTCAAATCGTGATGAAAAGAAGGTAATCCGTGCACTCTCGTTTCCAAGTATTCTTTGAGAGTAAGCCGACGATCGCACAGCGAAAAATATTGCATCACAACAAGTCAATTTAAACGATCGAATAGCTGGCGATTATTTGGTCTAACACCTGGGAGCACAAAAATCGAGGCGTTCTTTCACGAAATGAAACAGCGCCTCGTTTTATTTGTAGACGCTCTAACCTAAAGCTCAATTTGCAAAGCTGAGATGATCGGCGCGAAAGAGAGCAGTTCTTCAACGGCCTCATCGCTGAGCGGAGCATCGGTTTCAATCAGCGCGAGGGCTTCGCCGCCACGCTCGCGACGACCAAGATGAAAGCGGCTGATGTTAACGCCACGTTGACCCAGGATTGTGCCGACACGGCCGATGACACCGGGCACGTCCTGGTTTCGCATCACCAGCATGTAACCCTGAGGTATCGCCTCAATATGGAATCCATTTAGTTCTGTGATTCGACCTTGACGTGCCTGTTCACCATATCCAAAAAGTGTTCCCGAGAGGCTTTGCTCGCTAGCGCTGGATACTACATGAGTGCGAATAGCTGGGACCGAGTCGGTTGCTGAACGGAGGTAGGTGGTGTTGATGGTAATGCCACGCTCCTCGGCAATTAAGAATGCATTCACTGCATTTACGCGCGCGCTAACGTCTCGCAATAGTCCGGCAAGAAACGATCTCGTGACCGGGGCCGCGTTCAAGTTTACAATCTCACCGGCATATTCAATCCTGACTTCCCTGACCGCTCCATCAACCAATTGTGCTTGAAACCGACCCAGACTTTGAGCAAGTTCGATGTAAGGCTGCAAAGCGTTTAGTTCCTTCGCACCCAGCGCAGGAATATTCACTGCACCCCGCAGAGCACCGCTGAGGAGGTAATCGCGCATCTGTTCAGCTACCGTGAAGGCGACGCCTTCCTGAGCTTCGGCTGTTGATGCGCCAAGATGAGGGGTAGCGATTACTTCATCGAGGGCCAGGAGAGGATGGTCAGGCGGAGGCGGCTCTTCGGTGAAAACGTCTAGTGCAGCGCCCGCCACTAGGCCTGACTTGATCGCGTCTACTAGCGCGGCCTCATCAACCAGCCCGCCCCGCGCACAGTTGATTATCCGAACCCCCTTCTTCATCTTGGAGAACCCATCCGCCCCGACAATTGAACGCGTCTCGGCTGTTAGGGGTGTGTGCACTGTAAGGAAATCGGAGCGCGCGAAAACGTCATCCAGCGGCGCCACTTCGATCTCTAGATCACGCGCTTGTTCGGGAGCAATGAACGGGTCGTAAGCGACGATGTTCATTCCGAACGCTCGGGCGCGACTACTAACGGCCCGACCGATGCGGCCCAGGCCAATGATACCGAGCGTCTTACCCTGTAGTTCCACGCCAATAAAACTCTTTCGCTCCCACTTACCCGAGCGTAAGCTGCTATTCGCCTGAGGTACTCGGCGGGCCAGGGCGACAAGCAACGCCATGGTGTGTTCGGCAGTGGTGATGGTGTTACCGTCCGGTGCGTTCATGACCACAATCCCGCGCGCCGTGGCTGCCGGCACATCTATATTGTCTACCCCCACGCCCGCCCTTCCGACCACTCGTAGATCTGGCGCCTCAGCCATCACATCGGCAGTCACTTTTGTTTCGCTTCTAACGATCAGACCTTCGCACCCGTTCAGAGCGGCAATAAGCTGATCAGAAGAGAGCTTAGTCTTCTTCTCAAGTAAAAAACCGGCAGTCAGAAGCGGCTGGAGGCCGCTGGCGCTTACGTCGTCGGCGATTAATATTTTTCTCTGGTTCATGAGTTCACGAATTATAGCGGTTTTTATTTCTGGATGCTCCTGGGCAAGGTAGTGATAAACTCTGGCGCGCTTTTACAAATCAATGATGAGCGTGCAGATTATCCCGGCTCATCCGTTCAACCTAGTCTGAGGGAGACAGTCTAACGTGATTACCACTGTCTGTTTGAATAGCACCTCCAGGACGTTTACTGAGAATTGCCGTTCAGCTGACATCAGCGAGCTGCGTCTGGCGGATGGCAACATTATCTGGGCCGACGTCAGCGATCCGACGAGCCGCGATTTTGAGGAGCTGGCGGAAGAGTTCGGATTCCATCATCTTTCGATTGAAGACTGTCGAAACGCGCACCAGCGGCCTAAGGTCGAAGAATACGCCGGCTACTATTTTATCGTGCTCTATGAGGCTCAACTAGCTGGAGCAACCGACCGTCTTGAGCTACGCGAACTTAATATCTTTCTCGGCAAGAACTTCCTCGTCACAGTGCACAGTCGTCCCATTCGAGCCATCGAAACCTCAAAGCGACTTTGGCATGAATGGACGGATCGGGCAGAGCAAGGTTCAGGTCTGCTCGCCTATCTTTTGATCGACGCAATTGTTGACGACTATCTGCCCCTCCTGGATATTGTGAGCGAACGCATGGACGAGCTTGAAGACTCAATCTTCGGCGAATGGAGAGCCGAGGTTATCGAGGATATTTTCAGTATCAAGAAGAAATTGCTGTATCTGCGTCGCTCCATAACGCCGCTGCGCGACGTCTTCAATACGATGCTAAGACGCGAGCAACCGATCTTCCCGCGGGAAACGCACATCTATTTCCAGGACGTGTTCGACCATCTCATTCGGGTAGCCGATACCATTGACTCTCTGCGCGATATGCTCAGTTCCACCATGGATGCCTATCTCTCTGTTTCCGGTAATCGCATGAATAAGGTGATGAAACGGCTCACTTCGATCTCAACGATCCTGATGTCCGTCACTCTGATCGCCGGAATCTACGGTATGAACTTTGATTTCATGCCCGAATTGAAGTGGCGTTTCGGCTACGTCTTCGCACTTCTTTCCATGGTGGGAGTGGGATTGTCGCTGTATGTCTACTTGAAGAAGGTGAAATGGATATAAAAAAGCTCGCGCCCCACAGGAGTTCACGAAGAAAAGCTAAAAAGGCCGACACTGCTCAGCTTGCCGCGCAGCTCGCGCCGCTTGAAGAGCGGGCAAAGCCTGCCGCTATAAAGCAGGTCGGAATAGATTCCCCCTCCGTGAATGGCCAGGCAGATTCGGACTTTGCGGCGATTATAGTGGACAAAGATACTTCCCATGTCCCGATGAATATGATGGAAGGGGGAGGTGAAAAGAGATTTTTGGGAGTGGAGCCTGTCGTTCTCGTGATCCTGGGCTTAATGCTTACCTTCATCACCTTCATCGCTTGGCAAATCTCGCGAATGCCAGCGAAGTAGTCTCAAAGGGTTCAGAGTTCAAGTAGTTTAGCGTTCAAACTTTCGTGTATTCGGAAACTAAGCAAGCTGAAGCTTGTACTCTGAACTACTAGATCGGCCCTGAGTCTTTAATCCCATCTGGCTCGGCGGGCGTCCCATCAGGCGACGGAACTGATGTTTCCTCCGACGGCGTGTCAGGCGTTGAATCAGAAATCTTTTCGCTCTCTTCCAGATCACTCACTGTTTTCTCACTGGTTGCGTCAGATAACCGATCCTGTGACGTTTTTGAGTCACGCTTTTCGGGAGACTGTGACTTGGTTGTTCCTGGGTTTCCCATGTTCTTCCTTTCATCTTAGTACGAAAAAGCTAACTGCAATTATGATCGAGGTAGCAACAGCGGCGTAAGCTCCGGCGACTATGTCGTCGGCCATAATTCCCAATCCCGATTCCAAGCCTTCAAGCCTTCGAGCAGGGTAAGGCTTGACGATGTCGAAAAAACGAAATAGCAGGAATGCGGAAATGATACTCATCCAGCCAGGATCGAGCCTCGGTACCAATGGCAAGAGGGCAATCAATTGCCCGGCGACCTCATCAATTACTACCTTGCCCGGGTCTTTTCGCCCCAGCAACTTTTCTGTACGTGAGGCAGCCCAAAAGCCCACGAGGATGATTACCGTGATCAGGACGAGTTCAGCCGCTATGAAAACGGGACAAGGCAAGAACCTCACGAAACTGTCCGGAGGGAAGAGCAGTTGGAGAAACCGGAACATTGAAAACTGCAGCAGCAGGTAAATTCCTACGCCGACAAGCGAGCCCCAAGTCCCCGGGGCAATCGGCATATAACCAACGCCGCAGGTTCCGATGGCTAGAGCGAGGTAGTCCTTGGCAGAACGTTCGGTCGGCGGCAATGTCACGACCGTGTCGGCAGTAACAGCCGCCCGATTCAATTCATCACTCGATTCTTTGATCGCCATTGGGGTTATAGAGTTTGTTTTCAGTCGGTTCGTGCGACTATCCCGGTCTTCATGCGTAAAAGCACTAAGGGTGTGTCTCATAATCCTGACCGCATCAACCCCGCCTCAATACGGAACCGAGAGCGGTAGCGACCGGATCCTAGACTCAACTGTTGTAGAAGAAACGTCATAGCGCTCGTTGAGTGCCAGCCTCCGGTCGCTACCGCTCTCGGTTCAGTATCGAGTTGCAATTTAGTTAATCTCCGTCTTTTTCTCAGTCGACTGAGTTTGGACTGGACCGGCACAGCCTTACCGCACGGATGGCGGCGGAGCCGTAACAAACAAGAGACTAGTCGGGGCTGCTATACGATTCGTCCCACCAGATCATATTCCTGCGCCTCGGTTAGCAGAACATTCACGAACTTCCCTGGCGCAGGGGCAAATCCTTCCGGTGCATCATTGATTAACACGCAACCATCGATATCCGGCGCCTGTGTCTCGATTCGGCCCTGCCAGAGAAGTTCGCTTTCGTTTGACTCACCTTCAAACAACACCCGGACGGTATCTCCCACTCTTGCCTGGTTTCGCCGGCGGGAGATGCGCATTTGCACTCTCATCAAACGAGCACGGCGCTTGTTGGCGATCTTTTGATCCACTTTGTCCCTCAGCTCGAATGCCGGAGTGCCCTCTTCGTCAGAGTAAGTGAACACCCCAACACGATCGAATTCGACATTTCTAACAAAGGCCAGTAGTTCTTCAAAGTCTTCCTCGGTCTCTCCCGGAAACCCTGTGATAAACGTTGTGCGAATGGCAATGCCGGGAACGCGATCACGAACACGCCGAATCAAACGCTCCAGACTTGCGCGGTTTCCGCCTCGTTTCATCAGTTTGAGAACGTTCTGGGAGGCATGTTGCAACGGCATGTCTAGATACTTAACAGCCTTGGGCTCGGTCGCCAGCACCTCGAGAAAGGCATCGCTGATATGAGTTGGGTAGGTGTACATCACGCGCACCCACTCAATGCCGTCCGTGTGCGAGAGTTCTCTTAGTAGATGTGCGAGAGCGTCAGCCTTACCCAGATCTTCTCCGTAGCGCGACGAATCCTGGGCAACCAGGATCAATTCCTTCACACCTTCTTCGGCAAGCTGTTGGGCTTCAGCGACAATCGAGCCAAACCGACGGCTGCGGAAATGCCCACGCATTTGCGGAATGAAGCAGAAAGCGCAGGGTCGATTGCAGCCCTCGGCAATTTTTACAAAAGCATAATGGCCCGGGGTCGCTAGAACCCGTGGTGTCGATTCGTCATATAAGTAAGTCGCACTTTGATTACCGAGCGGAATCACGGGCAAAGAGCGCGTGTTTGTCTTCGGATCGCACACCGCAAGGATGTCGTTTATCTGGTTGGTACCGATGAATGCGTCCACTTCGGGCATCTCGGCTTTCAGCTCATCGCGGTAGCGCTCAACCAGACAACCGGCAACAATAAGTCGGGTAGCCTTGCCGCTCATCTTTAAACGCGCCGCTTCCAGAATCGCTTCGATGGATTCCTTCTTAGCGGCTTCAATAAATCCGCACGTATTCACGACGACCGTGTCAGCGTCGTCCGCGTTCGCGGTGATCTCAAATCCCTTTGATTTGAGCTGACCCATCATCACCTCGCTATCGACGAGATTCTTGGGACAGCCCAGACTGATAAATCCGACTTTGTTCATAATTCGTGGACCGCAAACATTGCCGATTGCCAATTGCCGATTGTTCGATCTCAATCCTGTTGAGTTTCTAGGCTGGGAACCAATTCGACCAGGTCTAAAAACCAATCGGCAATTGGCAACGTCTCACGGCCTACCCGTTCCTTCCAGGTCAATTAGGGCCTGGTCAATTTCCTGCTGCTCGGCGGCTGAGAGCTCCAGGCTGCCGAATCTCACGCGATTATAGAGTCTGGTTATTGTCAGAGCATCCCGCGAGCCGAGGTTTGAAGCAAATTCTAGTGGAGTCTGATCGCTCAACCTCGACAAGCCTCGGTCTTTAAGCAAGGCAGTCAGCCTTTCATAAAACTCAATGGCTGTCTTTTCCGTCTCGCGCGTACCGCGAGGTATCGTCAGTCCCTTACGCCAACCCAACCGCAGGATGCGGATGAAGATCAGCGACATCAGAATCGTTACCAGCGCCAGGACGAAAACTATGCCTTTGCCGGAGATTACCGGAACCTTCGACTTAAGGCTGCCGAACACTTCAGAAAGAATTCGCCGGTAGTCAAAGACCCGGTTATGCAGGGACGTGGCAAGAGACCGCTGTTCCTGTTTGTCGTAACCCACTACGTACTGAAACCAGATTAATTCCAGCGCCTCGGCGTACTTTCCCAGCTGAGCTGCGAGGCCGGTACTTTGTGGCTCGGCCCTTCCCGCAGCGGGCGTGGGGTCAAACGTAACCCAGGAATTGGTTTCCGGAAAATAAACTTCAACCCAGGAGTGGGCATCACTTTGACGGACGGTGTAGGCGCCTGCCGCTTCGTTGTATTCGCCGGGTAAGAATCCGTTTACTACGCGCGTGGCGACGAGTTGAGTGCGAAGCATGACGGCCATGGCCGTCGAAAAGTATTCGCAGTGACCGACGCGGATATTGAAGAGAAAGTCGGAGAGTGGATCTGCGCCCCCAGCTCTCATCTGCAAAGAGTAGCCGTAGTTGTTGCGCAGCTCCGTTTCGATCGCCTTCGCTTTATCATAGCGATTGAGGGCCCCAGCTTTAAGAATGGTCGCGCGGGCATAATCCGCAACCCGACGGTCAAGCGACCCGGGCAATTTCTGATAGCGGTCTTCGGACGCGGAATAGGGTCGCATATCACGGCTCAATGTCCCTGGATCGGGTTCGACAGTGTCAGAGACGACCGTGTACATGATGCGATCGAGATCGTGGGGACGCGATTGAATCGAACCCTCGGAATCAACTCGAACAAATGGAAAATCACCCTGAATCGCCAACGCGCGTGGCGCGGCGAAAAGCACTGTTGAATTGATCGGTTCGAGAAACACTGTCTGAGTTGTCAGCCCCTTGAGTGCGTCGGTAGTGCCAAGGAGGAAAACCCCCCGCTCAATTGGTTTTTGCTGAGTGCGTCGTGCCTCGGAAGACTTCTTCCAGGCTCGGCCTGTAAACTCATCGAGAGCCAGCCCACGCCATTTTACCGCCCGCCCGCGCTCTGAGCTGGGGTCTTCGATCCGCACTCTCATCACTACCTGGTTGTTTTGCTTTAAATCCCCGATTTCACCCAGCCTGACGCTTTCAGAAAACCCGATGAAGTTAGTTAAACCGCTACCGCCGCGAGAAATGACAGATGACCCGGCCCGCGGAGCAACAAAGAACAGCGGCAATGCCAGTATAAAGATGAGCACCATCATCGACGCAGCTACGAGTGGCAAACGGCTGGCTTCGAAGTCTCGTTTGCCGCGGGCGCCGGCCAGTTTCCTAAAAACCCTGGAATCAGGAAGAACAAGGAGCCGAGTTTCGGCAGGTTTAGTTCTCCGTTGCGCCTTGCGGATCTCAAACGCTATAACCGTCGACAATGCACAAAACAGGTACAGAGTCATCGTCCCGAGAAAGACTGGACTAAAGCTCAGACCTGCGGCGAGCAATAGTTCGAAGAAGGAGATGAGGTAAAGGAAGACCCAATCCCGATCTGATTTAACTTGCAGCAGTTTTATTGCGGAAAGAAAAACTATCAGATGCGCCAGCGCATTAACGCCCAGCCTTCCGGGCGCTTCGCCCAACATCCTTTGATACTTCCAATCAAGCAGGAACAGGGGTACAGCGAGCAAGACGATCGCCAGCCCGACGCGTTCGGACAATTGCCATTTCGTACCCTCGAAATTCCATGCCGCTACCATGACCGCGGCAAAGACTGTTGCCAGAGCTAGATGCAGTCCTCCTGACAGCATCAATGCCAGCATCGCGACCGCAATCATCGCGTAGGACGAGGCCTTAAAGTACGTCGCAAAGCTCATCGCAAAGATTAACCTATTTGATGCAGGCTAGTGTCGTTTTACCCGGATTTCAAAAAGTTTCGGCCACAACTTGCCGGTCACGAAGAGTCGGTCATTGTCTTCGTCGTATGCGATGCCATTTAGCACCGCCGCCTCATTGTGGTTAGCATCGCTCAGGGCACGTAATCCCGTTAGATCAATCCAGCCTAGTACTCGCCCGGTCTGCGGTTCTATGCGCGCGACGCGCTCTTCGTGCCAAATGTTGGCATAGATTTCACCATGAACATATTCGAGCTCATTTATGCTGCTCACCGCAGAACGCCCGTCCAAAACGGAGATTGTCTTCCTCACTTGAAAGTTGTCGGGGTCAAGGAATCGTATTCGATTGGTACCATCACTCATGATTAGCGAGCTACCGTCGTTCGTGAGTCCCCATCCCTCACCCCGGTAGGAAAACTCACCCAACTTCTCAAAACTCTCCGGGTCATATATAAAGCCAAGTTGATGCTGCCAGGTTAGCTGATAGATTTTACCTTTGAAGAAGGTGATCCCTTCCGCAAAATACGGCCTTGGTACGTCGATCTTCTTCATCACTCTGCCTGTTTCAGGTTCCACACGGCGCAGGCTCGATTTGCCCTCCTGACCGGTACTCTCCAGCAGCTTGCCGCCACTAAAAGCCAGTCCCTGCGTGTAGGCGTCTTTATCGTGCAGCCAGGTATTGACAATCTCGTAGCCGTACTTAGGGACGTCATCCTTTTCCGCGTTGTAGGCCGCAGAGTGGTTTGCCACAGCTCCGGTCCGGCAACCAGAGCTAAGCAGTAAAAAGAAGATCACCGCTGACAGCCCTATCCGTCTCACCACATTCTCGGGCGCTAAGCAGGACACCGTAATGCTCCGAGTCATAAAAGGCATTTTGGGGGACGGAGGGAAAAAACCCAAGCCCGCAGGTTAGGAGGGGTGCGCGACAGAAAAGTTACCTTAGAACCCAGCGGCAGCGAAGTTTTCCCAATACTGCTCGAACTCACCGTTGCGGTGGAGCGTTCGCAGATTGAGAATCGCTTGCGCTCCTGGGTCAGACCAGCGCATGCCTGATTG
>JBGTLM010000135.1:0-12267 GCA_041744135.1 Pyrinomonadaceae bacterium | reverse complement strand
GGTTTGCAGTTCGTTAGGCCTGCCCGGACGAATCCGGGGGTTGATCAAACTCAGACGATCCATGCTCGCCTGCAGATGAATCCGCAGGTTGCAGCGATCCTGGACCGTTCATGTCAGGACTGCCATTCGAACAGCACGCGTTGGCCGTGGTATAGCAACGTGGCGCCAGTCTCATGGTTTGTGATTGACCACGTTAACCACGGACGGAGTCATTTGAATCTTTCAGAATGGGGCACTCTTGATAACCGTCAGGCTGGCAAGAAGCTAGAAGAGATTTGCGAGGAGGTTGAAGACGGCGCGATGCCGATGCAGTCCTACACGCGCATTCATTGGGGCGCGAAGCTCTCGCCCGACGATATCAAGACTCTCTGTGAATGGACCGCCGCCGAACGCTCTCGGATTGCTTCTCGTTAGAAATACTCTAGGGCCCCCGCCCCGATTCCTGCCTGTTTTCGAGATGCCGCGTGTCATTGATTGCCAGCACTCGCACGAAGCCATCATCCCTCAGCTCGAAGCGACTGATTCCACAGTTTCGACTGGCGATCCACACAGGCTTTAGCTCAGGCGCGTCCAAAGCCCCCATGATGTGGAGCGCGAGGATGCAGATGGTTCCGGTGTGTGTGTAGATCGCGATGCGCCCGCCCTTGTATTCTTGGATCAACTCATCGAGTTTCCTGGCAGCGCGGTCGAGGGTTTGCCGGTAACTCTCCCCACCCAGAAGCACATGCTCAAAATCGCGCCGCAGCAAGGCAGCATACTGTTCCGGATGTTGAGCGGCTGCTTCCTCGAAAGTTAACCCTTCCATGACACCGACGCTACGTTCGCGGAAGGCTTCGGCGGTTTGGAGTTCCAGTCCCACTAACTTCGCGAGGGGACTTGCCGTCTCAATTGCCCGCGCCAAGTCGCTGCAGATGATGGCGCTGAAGGGCTCCGAAGCCAGTGCTTGAGCAGTTCGTCGTGCCTCGGCGCGTCCCCGGGGTGAGAGCGGAGTATCCGTGTGCCCACCAAAACGGCCTTCAGCATTACCCTGTGACTGGCCGTGACGAATCAGTAGGACGTGTGTCGTAACACTCATTTCCGATTGCCAATTGCCAAATGCCAGCGAACCCTCGTTGAAGCTGACATGCGAGAGGATATCTTAGTTAACGCAAATTGCTTGCTAGTCGAAGCTACTCCTTACAGAACCAGGAGCGATAGCGACCGCACTCAATCCTGGGATGATTCACTTGAGTACAAAATTATGGTTACTCTCGGCACCTAGAATATCGAGAGTTCGTCAGTGGACTGCGGTCGCTACCGCTCCCGGTTCCGTAAAGAGCATCCACCAATCGAGGCCCATTCGACTTTCTCTAATTCGTTAGCGCCGAAGGCGTGAGGTCTCCTGAGAACTGTCCAGATCCATCAAACGCCATTTGGCAATCGGCGATGAAATACTGCTAGGCCGCCAGTGCCTCTGACTTGAGTTTCAATGCCTGGTAATGATTAACGAGGGCCTGGATGAATGGATCCAGATTACCTTCGATCACGAGGTCCAGCTGGTGGATTGTGAGGCCGATTCGATGATCGGTAACCCGGTTCTCTTTGTAGTTGTAGGTGCGAATTTTCTCCGAGCGATCTCCCGAGCCCACTTGTGAGCGCCGCTCGCTGGCCTGAGCATCATGCTGCTTTTGCTCTTCTAGTTCCTGCAGGCGGGCCCGCAAGACTCGCATCCCCTTTTCGCGGTTCTTGATCTGCGACTTTTCGTCCTGCATGGAGACAACCAGATTTGTTGGAAGGTGCGTGATTCTAACCGCCGAGTAAGTTGTGTTAACGGACTGGCCACCGGGTCCGGATGAACAGAAGGTGTCGATGCGTAAATCCTTTGGATCGATTTTGACGTCCACTTCTTCAGCTTCCGGCAAAACTGCAACGGTTATCGCAGACGTGTGAATGCGGCCGCTGGCTTCAGTCTGGGGCACACGCTGTACGCGATGGACACCTGATTCATGCTTGAGTTTTGAATAAACCTTATCGCCCTCAATTAGGGCGATTGCTTCCTTAAAGCCGCCAATACCTGATTCAGATGCATCCAAAATCTCAAAACGCCATCCTTGCCTTTCGGAATATCGCTGATACATGCGGAGCATCTCAGCGGCGAAGAGCGATGCCTCGTCACCACCGGTGCCGGCGCGGATTTCAACAATCACGTTCTTTTCGTCGTTGGGATCAGACGGAACCAGCAGCAATTTCAAATCAGTTTCTGTTGACCCCAGTTTCGCCTGGAGATCCTCTACTTCAAGACGCGCCATCTCTCGCATTTCGTCGTCATCGGCTGTGTCCATGAGTTCGCGTGCGCCGGCGAGTTCCTCTTTTAGAACGTTCCAGGCACGGTATTTCGCCACAATGTCGCCCAGAACTCTAACCTGTTTAGCAGTTTTACTGTAAGCGGAATGATCAGCGAGCAACTCCGGAGACGAAAGCTCCCGCGAGAGTTCTTCGTAACGGGTTTCTATTTGTTTGAGTCTCTCTAACATATTTGGTAGTTAGCCTCGCGCATTTCCTAACCTTGGGAAAGAATTCTCCTTACGAAAGCGGCGCCAAAGCCGGCTCTCCCGCTTGCGGCTCCAGTTTCAGCGACTCTTTCAATGCTTCGATAGCAACTTCCAACTGCAGATCGTCAGGCTCCTGCGTCGTGATGTTTTGCAGCCACACGCCTGGACGTGTAATCAACTTGAACACCCACCCCGCTTCCTTCTTTGCTGAAAGGCGAATAATTTCGTAAGACAGCCCCGCTACCAGGGGAAACAGCGCCAGGCGCACCAGGAAATTATAGAGCAGGGAATCAAACTTAATGACGGAGAACAACACGATAGAGACGAGCATCACCACCATCAGGAAACTGGTTCCGCAACGCGGATGCTGTCGGGGCTGAGGACGCGCGTTGTCCACGGTCAGAGGCAAGCCGGCCTCCCAGGTGAAGACCGTCTTGTGCTCTGCGCCGTGGTACTGAAAGACGCGCCTGATGTCTTTCAACAGAGAAAAGCTAAATATCATGATTAGGAAAAACGTCATGCGAATCATTCCGTCGATCAGGTTGAAAGAAATCGACGGACGCACTGGGTGAAGATAACTGCGAACCGAACGCCAGGTTCTGACATACCAAGCTTCGCTTGCAACCGCCTGGTCGGAGCTCTCGCCTGCGATCGCGGTTGTGCTTCCGGAGTTCGGTGGGGCGATAGCAGAAGCAGCTGGTGGAGTGGGCGATGGCGCCCAACCGACGGCAATGAAAAGAGCATTAGTCAGCAGCAATGGCGCGGCAATAAAGAGAAGAATGTTAAAAATGATTGCGAAGACGATCGAGCCCGCAGCGGCGCTCGTGCCACCCTTTTTCATCTCGTCCTTTGCGCGTTTCTGAGTGGGAATAGGAAACAGTCCTGGCACGGCGCCAGTCACGCCGGCAAAGTCGCCTTCACCCTCGATCATAGCCGGGGTGAGCGCCACCTGTACCTCTTTCGCCTCAGCTTCTTCGGCATCCGCAAAAGCCTCGTTGGCCGAATAGTTCAGCGCCTTAATGCCGAGGCCCATGGACTGCACCAACACGGCGCTCCCCCGCAGTACGGGCAGTTTCAGAAGGGGATATTTCTCACCCCACTTAGGAAGTCGCGCTGCTATGTTTACGATCGTGCCGTCTGCTTTGCGCACAGCAACCGCATACGCGTTTGGCGTGCGCATCATCACGCCTTCGATGACCGCCTGACCGCCGACAATTAAGTCTCTTTCGCTTGTGCTCAATTGGAATCCCCTTTTTTGCCTGGTACTGCCTTTCAAAACACTAACGCCGGCGTTGCGGCGGTCGCGTGTGCATTCATGCAAAACCGCGACCGACGATTCGCGCCGGCGTTGATTATGGAAAGGTCGCTAGTGTCGATTCTGGTTCAATATCGTTCCCTTCTCAAACTTTGTCCATTATTGGGTTGCAGCCGTAGTTTCCGGCGTCTTTTTACCGTAACGCTTGTTATACCGGTCAACGCGTCCTGCTGTGTCGACCAGTTTTTGCTTGCCGGTAAAAAACGGGTGGCAAGCTGAGCAAATTTCCACATGCAGGTCACCCTTCCGTGTGGATCGGGTCTTGAACGCTTCGCCGCAGGCGCAGGTAACGGTTATCTCGTTATAGGCTGGATGAATTTCTGGCTTCATTATTTTCTAGTTCCTTTTTTGATAGACGGCAACAGAGTGCACTTTTCAAACAAGACATGATATGAGGCGGAGGCCCGTATCGTCAAGGTTCGCGGGCACTTGCGGGCCGAACCCTCCGCAAAGAACACAATAATAACTTGGTTGACAGTAAATAAACCGCGTGCTTAAATCCAACTTCGCCGTCCTTCTGAAACTGCACTAACACTTGCGCGTGAAAGCGTTGCGCGGCCACCAACACCCGGATCGCACATCCGGCTAGAGTGTAATCACGAGTTCCGACCAAAATGGAAGACGATAAGAACGAGCGAACTCCAGGAATACCGGACTCGTCGCTCGAACAATCGCCCGATCGGCCTGATGGTTCAAAACAGCCGGATCCCTCAGGTACGCCACCGCCCTCGGCAATTCCGCCGGCGGGCTTTCTTGCAGGGGCCGACGCCGAAAAGGCGGCGATGGTTGAGCAGGCCAAGACAAGAGTTGCAGCCATCAAAGAGTCTTTGAGCGGAAAGGCGTCAGCTCAACCCGCAAGCGCGACAAGCCCGCCAAGAGCTCCCGTTAAGAAGAAGGAAGAGGGCCCTAAACCGGTCGATGCTGCGAATCACTCCCTCGTAAAGAGTCTAATAGCGCAATTTAATGGTGCAGTAATCGAATCAGTGGAATTCATCGGACAGCTGTCTGTCCGAATCGATGGTCCGCGGATCGTGGAGGTTTGTGATTTCCTCAAGCGTCATCCTCAGACTCCGTTTAATTATCTTTCCGACCTAACCTGCGTTCATGTGCCTGATCGTGAGGAGTCTCCTTTCGAGATTGTTTATAACCTGTACTCTATCCCTGCAAATGAACGAGTTCGCCTCAACGTCGCTACGACCGAAGCGGGACCAGGAAGTGTAACCGGCGTGTGGCCTGCGGCAAATTGGATGGAACGAGAGGTCTACGACCTCTTTGGGGTGAGCTTTAAAAATCACCCTGATCTGCGTCGGCTATTGCTGCCGCCGGACTGGGAAGGCCATCCGCTCAGGAAAGATGTTTCGCTGGAGTTTGTCGAGAATGAGTGGACCAGTAAACATTTGCCTAGTATGACTGAGGTCGCACGTGAGCAGTTGGAACAGAGGCGTGCCTACGGTTTGGAGATCCTTTCGGTGCCGCAAGAGCGCATGATGCGTGAGATTCTCCAGGATGGCAAAGAAGTTATGCCCAAGGATAAATAATTGGCGATTGCCGATTGCCAACTCATGTTTCTGATAAAAGTTTTTCAATCGGCAATTGGCAATCGGAAATCAAAAATGGAACGATGACCCCCAAAGAGATCGCTGCTCATTACGAAGCCAAGGTATTTGAGTCGCCGGAAGCAGCGAAGGTGGCGGGTTTTGTTTTGACGGAGACCGAATCGCCGCGAAATGTTTGGAACAAGGCCAGTGCGGCGCAGGCAATAGCAATCAAGCTTGCGGAAAAACGAGCCAGCGGCATCGCCAGAGAGATTGGATTGATAATCGAACCGTGGAGCGTAACCGGCTGTTACCTTCCCGATGCGTCGCAACCGGCGGCGGCGTAGAAACTTCAAGGCCTGACTCACCTGCGACTAAGAGGCCCGCGTTAACATATGCACCAGGTAGAGATCGCTACGACCCGAGAGACTTTGCTTGATAGCCCCGAGATGGTGCTCAACATGGGGCCCCAGCATCCGTCCACGCACGGCGTGCTGCGCGTGATTTTGAAACTGGACGGAGAAACGGTTATCGATCTCGACTGCGATATCGGCTATCTGCATCGCGGGATGGAAAAGATCGCCGAGAACCGCATGTACACGATGATCGCCCCTTACTGGGATCGTCTCGACTACATCGCTGCGGTTTCTAACGGCCTGGTTTGGGTAGAAACCGTCGAGCAGATGATGGGTCTGGCTGTGCCACCGCGCGCTCATTACATCCGCACCATTCTTACTGAATTGAATCGCATCGCTTCGCACTTGCTCTGGCTTGCGACTCACGCGCTGGACATTGGAGCAGTGACGGTCCTGCTTTGGGCGCTTCGTGAGCGCGAGGAAATTCTCAAGATTTTTGAGCGGCAGTTTGGCGCTCGCTTGACCTGTCATGCCTGGCGCATCGGCGGCATGCCGAACGATACTTATGACGACTTTGAACCCGACATACGACGCTTCATCAGCAATTTCCCCACGCGTCTGGACGAGTATGAAACGGTCCTATCGGAGAATCGCATCTGGTTGAGCCGCACGGTGGGTATTGGCGTGATTTCAGCGGAGGAGGCAATTGCGATTGGTTTATCAGGTCCGGCGCTGCGTGGATCGGGAGTCCCCTGGGATATTCGGAAGTCTCGACCCTACGCGGCTTATGCCGATATGGATTTTGACGTTCCGCTCGGAGAAAACGGCGATACCTACGATCGCTATCTCGTCCGGCTCGAAGAGATGAGACAGTCGCGGCGCATTGTCAGTCAGGCCCTGGATAATTTGCCTGATGGTCCAGTGAACGCAAAACTACCAAAAATAATTAAACTACCGATCGGCGACTACTACCACTCGATAGAGGGTCCCAAAGGCGAGATTGGTTGCTATCTGGTTTCGGATGGCACGGCTCAGCCCTGGCGAATGCGTGTGCGCCCACCGTCGCTGATTAATCTCCAGGCGCTGAAACAGATGTGCGTTGGCCACCTGGTGGCGGATGTAGTGGCGATTATCGGCACCCTCGATATTGTTCTCGGTGAGATTGACCGGTAAGTGATTTGAGATTCGGAAAAAGTAACGATCACGTCAGCCACAGAACCGGGAGCGGACCGGGGTCCCCAAGCTGGCAGCCCGCTTTGGGGTGGTGGTAGCGACCGCATTCAAGAAAGGTAATATTAACGGCACGGATTCTAGGTTGCGCAGTGAGCTGAGTTGAAGAGAGTTGCTCAAAGTCCAAGTAATCGACGCCACTTGATCGATAATCTGGTTGAGTGCGGTCGCTACCACCACCCCAAGCGGGCTGCCCGCTTGGGGACCCCGGTCGGCTCCCGGTTCTGTAAGAAGGCGCTATTTACAGTCGTGAATTGAATCGATTACATCCAGGCATGATCACACTCGCATTTTTTGCTCCCGTCAATTTCGTAAACGATCTGCTGCTGAACTTTTTCAGCCCCCAGACGATCAATAACGTCGTCTGGCCGTTCATCCAGATTGGGCTGGTAGTCACACTCGTGGCGGCGTGGGTGGCATATGCTACTTACCTCGAACGCAAGATCTCCGCTTTTATGCAAGCTCGACTGGGGCCGATGCGAGTTGGACCCTGGGGGCTGCTGCAACCCATTGCCGACGCCATCAAGCTGCTCACCAAAGAAGACTTCATACCGGACAAGGCGGATCGCGGTATCTTTTTTATCGCGCCCTACATCGCAGTTGCCTCAGCGTTCATCGTCATGGCCGTTATTCCATTTGCTCCTGACTGGGGGGTTATCACGGACGTCAACATCGGCCTGTTGTTTGTTCTTGCTGTTTCCAGCGTGGGCGTACTGGCTCTGATACTTGCCGGTTGGTCGTCGAACTCGAAGTATGCACTGCTCGGGGGGTTACGATCGAGCGCGCAGATGATTTCCTACGAAGTCGCGATGGGCCTGGCGCTAGTCGGGGCGCTAATGTTTGCTCGCACACTTTCACTTTCGGGAATGGTTAATTCGCAAAGCGCCGATTCCATCTGGTACGTTTTTTATCAACCGGTGGGCTTCTTGATTTTCCTGGTGAGCGGGATCGCTGAAAACAACCGCGCACCTTTCGACCTGCCGGAAGCAGAGTCAGAACTCGTCGCCGGGTTTCACACTGAGTATTCCGGGATGCGCTGGTCGCTCTTCTTCATGGCTGAGTATGCCGCAATGGTGGTGGTGTCTGCAGTCGCCGTCACAGTCTACCTCGGTGGTTGGTACTTCCCCTTCGTTTACAGGTTTACCGAAGCCCAGGGCCATCACAATCTATATGTTATAGTCAGCCTCCTGGTCTTTGTCATTAAAGTATTGGCCGTACTTTATCTCTACTTCTGGCTGCGTTGGACCTTGCCCCGCTTCCGCTACGACCAGTTGATGGACATAGGATGGAAGTGGCTGATTCCTTCGGCGCTGATCAACATTGTCCTGTCTGGGCTGGGAGTTTTTCTGGTTCAGGCGCTCAATGGCTGGCGCGGGTTTAAGACCATAGAATCGATCTCGGCGGGACTGAATCTTACCGCTACCGGTAAGGCGTTGATGATCGCCGTAGGCCTCGTCGGGCTCTTCATTACGGGTATGTTGTTGTCGAAAATAAATTGGCGCTCGCGTGATTTCAACTTGAAATCGCAGCGAAGAAACATCAGGCTCGTCAATCTGCCGCAGGGCAAGCCCGCGGTCCCGGCGGTAGCTCCGGTAGCGGGATCTGAGATTTGAGATAAATTGAGCCTTTTAATTTTTTGATTTTAGATTTCAGATCATTTCAGATCATTTCAAATCTGAGATGATGAGATTTGAGGTCTGTGATCTCGGATGAATCGAGCAAATCAAAAATCAGAAATCAGAAATCAAAAATAACACCATGTCCTTAGTTAAAGTCCCAAAACCCAAGTTCATCGACAAGCTCAAACGCTTTTTCATGGCCGATCTTCTAAAGGGTCTGGGCCTGACGCTGAAATACAACATCGGCGCGGTTACGGATTCTGATTCGGTTGGCGGCAAGGGCATCTACACGGAGCAGTATCCCAAGGTTCGACCCGACGTGGCACCTCGCTTTCATGGCGCCCCGAGATTGAACATGGATCCCGAAACGCACGACACGCTGTGCATCGCATGCAACCTCTGTGCGATAGCCTGTCCGGAGGACTGCATTGACGTCCTGGCGATGGATGTGGAGATTGTGGTGGCGGGCAAGCCGCGCAAGAAAAAAGTGCTCGACGAGTTTATCTTCGATACCTCTCGTTGTATGTTTTGCGCCCTTTGCCAGGAAGCCTGCCCCACTTTTTGCCTGGAACTGACTCAAGATTTTGAGTTGGCTACCTACTCGCGCGCAGGATTTGTCTGGAATCGCGAGATGCTCGAGCAGGGACGGGAAACAGTCAAGTATACGAGGTAAGACATTGCCGATTTCCAATTGCCGATTGCCGATTAGCAATTTGTTGGATCTTTTGCGTTCATTTGGAGCCTCACGCCATGAATGCCGAAGACCTAAAGAAGCGCACCAAGCAGTTTGCGTTGAGAATTCTAAAACTTGCGGCCGCATTACCCAACACCATCGAAGGTAAGGTGGTTAGAGGTCAACTCGTACGGGCGGGCACTTCAGTGGGTGCAAATTATCGGGCCGCATGCCGAAGTCGATCCACTGCCGAGTTTGTTGCGAAGATTGGTGTAGTTCAAGAAGAATCGGATGAGAGCGCGTTCTGGTTAGAATTGATTATCGAGGCTGCCTTGCTTCGAGCGAGTCAAGTTCGACCTCTACTCGAGGAGGCCAATGAACTCACTAAGATAATGGCAAAATCTCGCATATCAGCTTCAGCTAGGGCACGAGCAAATCGGAAATCGGAAATCGGAAATCGAAAATGACTTTGCAGGGTTGGGAAGCAGTCTTTTTCTGGATTTTCTCCATCGCCGCTATCTTTGCAGGTCTCTTGACTGTGATGGCGCGCAACGCCGTTCACAGCGCCCTCTTCCTGATCTCCTCTCTTCTGTCCGTTGCCGCTCTTTTTATTCTGCTTGGCGCTGAGTTCATTGCGGGTGTGCAGATTCTGGTTTATGTCGGTGGCGTGATGGTCTTGTTTCTCTTCGTCATCATGCTCGTCAATGTAGGCGCGGAAGAGCAGGGACTCTCCGAGATTATCAACAAGCCACGTCAGGTGGTGGCGAGCCTGGTCTTCTGTCTCCTGCTCGTGGTAGGTCTTCTCTTTGCGATTAATACGGGTTATCAGGGTTTGCAGAAGCGAGATGAGACCATGCTGGACGGAGCTACCGAGCAGCGCCGCGCCCAGCATCAGAAACTGGCCGCGGGCGCGACGGGAACGAGTAGGATTACGGGGGACACGCAGCAGGTAGGTAACAGTCTTTATAGATTTGCGTCGCTGCCGTTCGAAATTGCCAGCGTGCTCCTACTAGTTGCAATTATCGGCTCCGTGATGCTCGCGCGCACCCTTAAGCAGGAGGCCGCCGTGGACGATGTTGATCCTGAGGTGTTATCGGCGAAAGTGACTCAGGATGCGGCTCAGGAAAAGGATCGCCCGGAAACCTTGAGAGACCTGACTTAGCGTATCAAGAGCTCTATGCTTACGTTATTTACCCCCATCTTTGCCTTCCTGCTTCAGCAAGTCGACAGCGGACGTTTTGGTGTCATGTGGCAGAGCGCCAGGAGCCCCGATCTGTCGAAGTTTCTTGTTATAGGTGCGCTGCTATTTATCATCGGTGTCGCCGGGGTGCTGACCCGCCGCAACATCATCGTCATCTTTATGTCGATTGAGTTGATTCTCAATGCTGCGAATCTTAACTTCATAGCCTTCTCACGATACCTGCAGGATACAGGCAACATGAATGCGATTGCCGGTCAGGTTTTTGCAGTCTTTGTGATCGTTGTGGCTGCGGCAGAAGCCGCCATCGGACTAGGCATCGTGATCGCGCTTTACCGGAATAAAGAAACGATCTGGGTAGATGAGATTGACCTGCTGAAATGGTAGGCGGCTGTTTCGAGTTTCGAGTTCCGAGTTGAAGCTAGGAACTGACGGACATTTACTCGAAACTCGAAACTCGAAACTCTGAACTCGAAACATGTATCGCTATATTTGGCTCATTCCGCTTTTACCGCTCGCCGGCGCCGCGCTCAACGGACTGCTGGGACGGAAGTTTCGTTTCTCAGAAAAGCTGATTGGCGGCATCGCCGTCGGTTCGATCGCCCTTTCTTTTCTCCTGAGTGTTGCGGCAGTTTATTCCTACGGTTTCAGCAGTCACGCAATTTGGCCGAATCCTTATGTGACTAGTCAGGACGGCGCCTTTAAGTTTACGTGGATTCCGGGTGGGGCAGTCAACATTACGCAAGGCTCACTTGAGCGCAGGTCTGCGACGATCGAGGAAGGGTCCAGTCGAAAGCTGGCTGAGATTTCCCCGGGGCAAAGAACTAATCCTCAACCGATCGAGGTGGCGGCGGTAGACAATCCACGCAGCTCAATACTCGATGTGGAGTGGAGTTATCAGCTCGATGCTCTCTCTTCGATCTTCATGCTGGTGGTTACTGGGGTCGGCTTATGCATCTTCGTCTTCGCCACCGGCTACATGCACGGTGACCCGGGTTTCTATCGCTTCTTCGCCTACATGGGCCTCTTCATGTTTTCGATGCTCGTGCTAGTGATGGGCTCGAATTTCCTGATGATGTTTGTGGGCTGGGAAGGCGTCGGTCTCTGCTCGTACTTATTGATCGGCTACTACTTCAACCGCAAAGAAGCGGCGGATGCGTCACGCAAAGCCTTCCTTACGAACCGCATCGGCGACTTTGGGTTCGCGCTGGCCATCTTCGCAGTGATCGCAACCTTTGGCACGGCGCAGTACACAGATGTATTTGCCCAGGCGAAGGATTATCCAATTGAAGGTCTCTGGCAATGGGGCATCCTCTCCTGGATCGCCCTTGGCCTTTTTGTGGGGGCGTGTGGAAAATCCGCCCAATTGCCTCTCCATGTCTGGCTGCCGGACGCGATGGCCGGGCCAACTCCGGTATCCGCTCTGATCCACGCCGCCACGATGGTGACTGCTGGTCTCTACATGGTCACCCGCACCAACGTAATCTTCCAGCATTCCAAAACAATGATGTTGGTCGTGGCCCTGGTGGGCGCGGCTACCGCACTCTTTGCCGCCACGATCGGCATCACCCAAAACGACATCAAGAAAGTTCTGGCCTATTCGACTGTCTCACAGCTAGGCTTCATGTTTATGGCGTGCGGCGTCGGCGCCTTTGTCATCGGCATCTTTCACGTAATGACGCACGCGTTCTTCAAGGCCTTAATGTTCCTCGGCGCCGGCAGTGTGATCCATGGCATGCATCATGAGCAGGACATGCGTCGTATGGGAGGCTTGAGGAAATACATGCCCTACACCTACATGACTTTTCTT
>JBGTLM010000134.1:0-7019 GCA_041744135.1 Pyrinomonadaceae bacterium | reverse complement strand
AAAGCGCTACTCGACGCTCGCCTGGCCGCCTACGAGAAGGATCCTGATGCAGGCAGTTCCTGGGAAGAAGTTGAAAGCCGAATCCGCGCCCGTCTCACTCGCCAACCGGGGTCATGACCCGGCGCTTGATTGTTAGGCCAGAGGCGGAATCTGATATCACGGAGGCTGCCCTTTGGTATGAAAGCCGCGAGTCCGGCCTCGGACTAGAGCTTATCGCCGAAATACGAGGGGCGATCGGGCGCGCTCTTGACGATCCTGAAATGTTTCCGCGTTTTCGGAAAAGCCCGACCGTTCGTCGTGTTCTAGCTCGCCGGTTTCCATATCGTATTTTCTTTATTGTGCTACCTGACGTGTTGGTCGTGTTTGGAGTGCTTCACGTCGCAAGGCATGACCGAATTTGGAAGCACCGTATTCAGCAGGAATAGCAATCCGGGGGGGATTAACCAAAGCTTTCAGCATATTGAAGACGTCGACTCCCTTTAATTCATCTGTTCACGTTCACTCGTTTTCTGGCGTGTCTTCTTCGAACGCGCTCTCGTAATGGATGCTCTCCAACAACATCACCTTGTCAGCAGGTATCAAATTGGCTTCGCCATCTTCGTCGGTAAATGAAACGAAGCTGCAGACACTTGAGTCGGCTCCCGCCATCACAGAAGCGACGAGTGCCGCGTCGTCAAGGTCGATGTCGTTGTAGTGCAGCGGCTTGCTCATTCCCTCTATGACTATCGTCATATCGGGCTCGCTCTCATCCGCGTCTTTTGCCGGGAAGACGCCAGCATCGAAAAGAGCTTGACAGCGGCAGATGTATCCGGCGTTAACCGCAATCTTACGGCCAGAGGTGTCTTCGAACTCAATTATCAGTCCGCTAATCTCCCAACTCCTATTTAACAATTCCTGCTGGACGCTATTCTTCACTTCCTCCGTCACGACATAGACGAACTTGTCGTCGATGCCTGTGAATTCAAAGGTCAAATAATGCCTAACTTGCATTTGTTCCATTGCCTTCCTCCTTAGTTCAGCTTAAGAGTGATCAAGGGTTCTCAAACCATGATCGATCGCTTCCGCGTTTATTCAATTGACGTTCCAGCGATCGGGCGCGCTCTTAGCGATACTGAAAAGTTTCCGCGTCTTCGCCCATGAACATTAATATCGTCGCGTTCCATGTCAATGAAGCGGCCTTTCCAAAGATACTTCTCACCAGCTAACCGTTTCTTCAGCGACTCGAGCTGTTGAGGATCGAGTTGGCTCACATAAGACCTCCGGTCTTCGTCAACCTCGTAGTGAATGACTTTCCATCCTGATAGATCTTCACAACCGGCGGCCAGAGCATTGCCTTCGACTCATGTTCCCGTACGAGCCACTAAAGAATTCAATGAGATTGTTATCACGAAGACCAGAATAAATTGGAGACAGCGAACCGGCACAAATTAGGACCAATGCACAAAGTGCCCAATGGCGTGGTTACGTTTCATACCGCAGGCATCATACAACGGAAGCAGCGCAACTCATCTCTAATCGAACCGGGCCGTGAACAGCTCTACGTCACTGACGGATATGTGAACCACCTGGCTGCTTCCTGGTGGGCGCGCCGGGCCGATGGAGATCCGGCGCGCGATCCGGCCAGCTTCGCCGGCGCCGTCCGCGAAGTAGTGCGCCGAGCCGGCTCGGAGACATTGATCAACGAGATGCAGCCGATGGACTCCCTAGTGGTCCAGGCTCAGGCGCAGACACGCTTTTCGCTCCTGCTGATCGGAGTATTCTCGACGATTGCAGCGCTTCTTGCCGGTGTGGGTTTGTATGGCGTGCTTGCGACTTCGGTCCGACAGCGAACTGCCGAGATTGGAGTACGGATGGCTTTGGGCGCTGCGCCGTTGCGCATTTTCCGTTTGATGGTAGGCCGTTTGATGCTAGGAAAGAGACTCTACCTTAGCGTGCTGTGATTGCGATTGGTCCGCTTGCAGCCCTCGCACTTACCCGAGTTCTGACGAGCATGCTCGTCGAAGTCAAACCTACCGTTCCGTTACGTTTGTATTCGTATCGGTGCTCTTCCTCTTGATCGCCGTCATTGCTGCATGGCTTCCGGCTCTCCGCGCGGCCGGACTAGATCCGACTACGGCGCTGAGAAATGAGTCGGGAACGAGTGCGCCGCTTAGTTAGCCCGCGAAGCGGGCGACCGACGAGTACGGTCATAGATTCCGTTCGTGTCAATTCGTGTAATTTCGTGGATCGTATTCAGTCTCTGGTTCGTCGAAACGATCAACGAATCAAATAAGAAGGGTTGAACGCTTTTCCCCTCACCCTTCATGGTTTATCCTCTCGCTCACCGCGCTCAAACAACTCTGACGTTAGCCACCTTACGGAGGCCGTGCATGAACAGTAAAAGAACACTCTCGCTTTGGGGCCCGCAAGCAGATCTTATGAACCTTGCACTCGGGCTTTTGTTGATCGCAATCACGACGTTAGCGGCCACGGCCCAGACGCGGCCGCGCGCTCGTGATTTGGGAATTCCGTTTCCTGGACAGACTGGCCCAATGAATGCGCTCACGGACGTTCCCGGGGTTGCCGTTGGACACGTAACGCTCATCGAGGGTGAAGGCAAACTCATACCCGGCAAGGGACCGATTCGAACAGGTGTCACGGCGATACTGCCGCGCCCGCGCGGCAACTGGGATCCCGTGTTCGCGGCGACCTTCAACCAGAACGGAAATGGCGACATGACCGGCATTAACTGGATCAAGGAATCTGGTTTTCTAGAAGGACCGATCCTGTTAACTGGAACGCACAGCGTAGGGACAGTGCGCGATGCCGCGATTCAATGGCAATTAAAGAGTGGTCGCGAGTTTATCTTCACCTATCCCATCGTCGCCGAGACGTTTGATTTTTTGAATGATGCGAACGGTGAGCACGTGAAAGCAGTACACGCATTTGACGCGCTCAATCGTGCCAAGCCTGGGCGCGTCGAGGAAGGTGCGGTGGGCGGCGGTACGGGGATGGGCTGCAACGGATTCAAAGGCGGCATTGGTACCTCGTCGCGAGTGGTGACCGCCTCGCAGGGTGGGTACACGGTCGGCGTGTTGGTCCAATGCAACTATGGCGGCGACCTGCGAATTCTCGGAGTTCCGATTCGTCCCGAGATTACCGACCTTCGAACATGTACAATCCTTCAGGGACAGTTGAGTAGGCCATGGACCGTCGGCATTCCACCATGCCCGGCAACCGGACGTGGCGCCAGTAGTAACGGTCGTCTCGATGATCACGAAGGCCGCGGATCGAGCATCGTCATCGTTGCTACCGACGCACCGCTATTGCCACATCAACTGGAACGCATCGCCCGTCGCGTCAGTCTTGGAATGGGACGGTTAGGTAGTTTCGCCGGCAATTCATCCGGCGATCTGTTTCTCGCGTTTTCGACGGCAAACGCCGGTGCGGCGAAGCCTGACGGCACGCCGTCGCTAGTTATGCTTCCCAACGATCGGATTGATCCTCTTTTTGGAGCGACGATCGATGCGACGGAAGAAGCCGTGGTCAACGCGATGCTGGCGGCACAAACGATGACCGGCGCGGACGGTATTCGCGTCTTTGGCTTGCCCGGCGATCGCGTCGTCGCGGCGATGCGGAAGTACAACCGAATGAAGTGACGGGAAGAGAGGGAGTTGACGCTCCGACATCCTTCGCTACGCCATCCTCTCATCCTGTTTAGGTATGACCTGGACTTTGCTGATAGCCGCTTCGGATTCTTAACGGTTTTGAAACGCTGAAAGCGTTGGCAAATTCCAGCCCAGGGTTTGCTTTGAAACCCTGGGTCTTAAATGTCATCAATGACCCGCGGAAACCACCGGGCTTAAGCGGCCTGACTGTTGCAGGCGAGATCTGGACTAGTTGATTGGAGCGACTGACGTCGGTAACATTACCTCCATGAGTAAAACCGAGATCCTGGAAGAACTGCCTAAGCTTACAAAAACCGAGCGCCACGAGATTCGATTGAAACTGGCGGAGCTCGATGGGGACGATTGGATTGATCGACGACCCGCTGACTTATCACGAAAAAGCTTGGCTGAAGGTTTAGAGAAGTGATCGGAACCAAGACCGCTGCACCGATACTCGGGGCGTAGGCAGGAGCATGAATTCTAATGTGAGGAATTCAACCCCTTCTCCGATCGCCTTCGGCAACCAGACTATCTCCTTAATAAATCTTCGGAGATTCATGGCTTTGCGTCCCTGCTTCACAACAGGTTTGCCCTTATCGTATGCAATCGTTTTCAAAAAAGAACTAGCCAATGAAGGCAGCGGTATTAAACTTGTTTAGTCGATGTTTGTCAAGACGACATTTCCTCTGTCCCACCCAAGCTGACCTGCGCAGCGCAACGTACCATCAGGTTAAAAGTCCCGGTGCGGCCGCGCCGTTAATCAAACCTTCCGTCCGGCTGAATCTGCCCCTTGTCGCGAAGAGTTTGCAAGGCGGTGAGTCCCGCGACAGGCTCAGAAGCCGCTTGATCAAACGCGACGTTATGCGGCTTCTCGCCAAGTCTGACTCCCGGGCGCACGCGTACTCGGCAAACGCTGTAGGGCACGCGCCGAACACCTCGTCGCCCGGTGAAGTGGGTAACGTTCCGGCCGACGGCTTCGACCTCCTCCGAGATAACGCCCGCCGTATCACGCCCCGGTCGGGCGGTCTCTACTTTGGCTAGCGTGGCCACTACGCGACGCAAAAACGATGTCTCAACATGTGGTAATCAAATGGATTGACTGAAGCCGCGCGAACTTTGATTAAGACCTCATCATCCTTGGGGACGGGCTTTTCAATCTCTTGCAACAACATCACCCGAGCCACTGTTGTGATAGACGATCGCTTTCATCAATCGTTCGTACGATGGTCCAGGACGAATGTTTCGGCTGGGGTGCCCTCGTCCATGCGCGAGGAAAAGTTGTCATCACCATGTGAGGTGCATCGGACTAGCAAGCGTTCAGTACGCTAAAAGCGTTGGCCCACGGCTTACAAGCTAGAATTCTCGTGTGACTTAGTGCAATATATCGTTTCTTCACGATCGCTGTTGCTACCGGGCACCTCAGCCGCCCGATCGTCTAACGCACGCATGGCAAAAGAAGCAAAGGCCCGAATTCGTATCAACGACCTACTCAGCAGGGCAGGTTGGCGGTTTTTTGATGACCAGGACGGGCCGGCCAATATTTCGCTCGAAACTAACGTTAAACTTAAAAAGAAACAACTGGATGAATTGGGCGAGGACTTCGAGGGAACGTCGAACGGATTTATCGATTATCTCCTTCTGGAACCAAGTGGCTTTCCCGCTGCGGTGCTTGAAGCGAAATCGGAAAAATACGATCCGCTGGTAGGCAAGGAACAGGCCCGCAAATACGCGCAATCCCAAAACGTTCGATTTGTCATACTGTCGAACGGCAGTCTGAGTTACTTCTGGGACCTAGAGCAGGGCAATCCCGCGATCATCACTGAGTTCCCAACTCAAGATTCGTTAGAACACTTCCACTCCTTTAACCCAAATCCAGACACACTCATCAAAGAGAACGTTGAAAAGGACTACATCGCTGTCACACAGAATCCTACTTACAGCAGTGATCCGCGCTGGACGAACGAAGCTGAGCGGGAATCTTTCATCAAGGACACCGAGCTAAAGTTTCTTCGCCCCTACCAGCTTCGCGCGATCGAAAGTTTGCAGGATGCCGTGAAGAAAGGTGCGTCGCGATTTCTGTTTGAGATGGCGACGGGAACGGGGAAAACGCTGACCGCTGCCGCCGTAATCAAGCTCTTTCTCCGAACGGGTAACGCGAAGCGGGTCCTCTTTCTTGTAGACCGTCTTGAACTAGAGGACCAGGCTTGGAAAAACTTTGTTCGCTATCTGAAGAACGACTTTCGCACGGTCATTTATAAAGACAATCGTGACGACTGGCAAAAGGCCGAAATTGTCGTTTCGACTGTGCAGAGTCTGCAATCTCATGGGAAGTATCGCAGGTTGTTTTCACCAACCGACTTTGACCTATTGATCTCTGACGAAGCCCACCGTTCTATCGGCGGCAATAGTCGGGCCGTCTTTGAGTATTTTATTGGCTACAAATTGGGCTTAACCGCCACGCCGAAGGATTACCTTAAGAAGGCCGATCCCGCCAGAATTGATCTGCGTGATCCACGTGAATATGAACGGCGTCAACTTTTAGATTCCTATAAAACCTTCGGTTGCGAAAGCGGCGTCCCGACATTTCGCTACAGTTTGATTGATGGAGTTAAAGACAAATTTCTTCTGAATCCCATTGTCGTAGACGCCCGCACAGAGATCACCACCGAACTCCTCGCCAAGGAGGGGTATTCCATTACGGTTGAGGATGAAAACGGCGAACTTCAGGAGCAGACTTTCTTCGGCAAGGACTTTGAGAAGAAATTCTTCTCGGATGAAACTAACGAAGTGTTTTGCCAGACCTTCCTCAAAAAGGCTCTACGCGATCCTCTCAGCGGAGAGGTCGGAAAGAGTATTATTTTCTGTGTGCGCCAACCTCATGCAACCCGCCTCACCCAAAAACTCAACGAACTCGCTGACAAGCTGTTTCCCGGAAAATACAACTCAGACTTTGCCGTTCAGGTAACTTCCTCCATCCCAAACGCACAACAAATGTCCGTAAGTTTTGCTAACAACAATCTCAACGGCCATACCCGCTTTCTCGAGGGTTACATCAGCTCAAAGACACGTGTCTGCGTTACCGTGGGAATGATGACGACCGGCTATGACTGCGAAGATCTTCTTAATGTGGTACTTTTTCGTCCGATCTTTTCGCCCACCGACTTCATTCAGATCAAAGGAAGAGGAACGCGAAAATACGCCTTTCGCTATGTGGAGAAGGAAGGCGCTCAAGTGACGCAGCACGAGAAAAACAAAGAGGCCTTCAAGCTGTTCGACTTCTTCGCTGTATGCGAATACTTTGAAGAACATTTCAATTATGACGAGGAAATCAAACTCCCACCTATGAGAGTCGGACCGCCAGCGCCGCCGGGA
>JBGTLM010000133.1:0-18287 GCA_041744135.1 Pyrinomonadaceae bacterium | reverse complement strand
AATGAGTTGCGCGTGTTGATGAAATTGGAAGATAAAACCTCTCACAAACGCCGGCTCAATCTTCCTTCTCCAATGCGCGACCCGAAAGTGTTTTTGAAGCTTTTGCTGCTCGATACGGAATTGCATCCTCCACAAGCGGCGGTCATCGGAGTGACGATTACTTGCGAGCCGGTCAAGCCGCGCGTGCTTCAGAACGGCCTCTTTATTCCTTTGGCGCCGCAACCTGAGAAGCTGGAACTTATTCTCGCCAGGCTGGTGAAGCTGGTTGGTCCTGAAAACACCGGCTCACCTGAGTTGGTTGATACACACCGGCCAGGGGCTTTTCGCATGAAACGGTTTGAGGTGAAGGAAAAAAATAATCCCAGGAGAAAGAGAGGGCAGCCTGAAGTAAGCAACCGGCAATTGGCAATTGGCAATCGGCAATGCGTGGTGGGTTTCCGAGTTTTTCGACCGCCTTTGCGAGCGCTAGTTGAAGCCAACCGGGGTTATCCCACACAGATCAACGCCTGGGGATCGAATCGAAGTGTGCATGGGAAAGTGGTACGGCTGGGTGGTCCATGGCGGACGACAGGTGATTGGTGGCGCGAAGATAGTTGGGCGCGAGATGAATGGGATGTAACTGTGGAAAAGCGTGCGGAGATTTCCTCAGGCAAGCCCACACCTTCGCCACTCCAAGTTATTTATCGTGTTTATCGGGAGCTGAGTAGTGGGTTGTGGTTTGTTGAAGGAATTTACGACTGACGGGGCCATTGCCGATTTCCAATTGCCGATTGGCTGGTAGCACACGTTGTGAGCTACCAGTAAAGGCACTCGCAAAGGATCGAACCAATCGGCAATTGGCAATCGGAAATCGGCAATGAACTCAATTTGGGAATGGGAAATCGGCAATGAGTTACGTTGAATTACACGCCAAATCAGCATTCAGTGTTTTGGGGGGCGCTTCGGTGCCTGAAGAATTGATAGCTGCCTGTGCCGAGCTGAAAATGCCTGCGATGGCGCTGTTGGATCGAGACGGTGTGTACGGGGCGCCGCGTTTTCACATGGCGGGAAAGAAAAATGGCATCAAGGCCCATATCGGGGCCGAAATAACCGTTCAATGTCCTGTCAAAGACCAAACTCCAAAGTCCAAAGTCCAAAATCGCAAACAAGACGTTGGACGTTGGACATTGGACATTGGACAAAAACTCTCGACCGCGTATCACCCCGTTGTAACGATACCCGTGCTGGTTCGCAACCGCACTGGCTATCAGAATCTCTGTCGACTAATCACCCTGATGAAACTGCGTGTGCCGAAGCACGCAAAACCCGGTGAATGTGCGGTCACCACTGATGAACTGGCGGCACATGCCCTCGGGTTGATTTGTTTGACTGGCGGAGAGCATGGGCCGCTGGGGGCGGAAGACGGGAAGAGATGGGGAGACGAAGAGAAAGCGTTAACGACTGGCAATTGGTTGTTGGACGTTTTCGGGAAAGGGAATGTTTATGCCGAGTTGCAGCGCCACTTTAATCGCCCCGAAGAGGCGCGCAATCAGGCAGTGGTCCAACTGGCGAAGCGGTTGAAGCTGCCGCTGCTTGCCACCAATGGTGTTTACCATGCGACTCCTGCGCAACGTGAAGTTGCTGACGTCTTTACCTGTCTCAGAAATCATGTGCGTCTGGAAAACGCCGGACAGTTGCTGGCAAACAATTCGGAGCGCTATCTGAAGTCGCCGCAGACGATGATGAACCTCTTCGCTGATTTGCCGGAGGCAATCGCCAACACTCTCGAGCTCTCTTCACGGCTGAAGTTTTCCCTTTCGGATCTCGGTTACGAGTTTCCCAACTATCCCGTGCCCGCTGGGGAGACAATGATGTCGTTTCTGCGTAAGCGCACCGACGAAGGCGCGCGACTGCGTTACACTGGCCAGAACGGCGCGCCAAAATATAATCATGCACGGCGGCAAATCGATCGCGAGTTGGTCCTGATTGAAAAACTCAAACTCGAAGGCTACTTCCTGATCGTCTGGGACATTGTTCAGTTTTGCCGCCAGCAGGGAATTCTGATTCAGGGGCGCGGCTCGGCTGCAAACAGTGCCGTGTGTTACTCACTGGGAATTACGGCCGTTGATCCCGTGGGCATGGAATTGTTATTCGAGCGGTTTCTTTCTGAAGAGCGTGGCGAATGGCCCGACATCGATCTCGACCTGCCGAGTGGCGACCAGCGTGAGCGCGCAATTCAATATGTTTATGAGCGCTACGGACAACTGGGGGCGGCGATGACTGCAAATGTCATCACCTATCGCGGGCGCTCAGCAGCGCGCGAAGTGGGCAAGGTCCTCGGTTTTGACGACGCCATACTGGACCGCCTTTCCAGCTTGGTGCAGACCTGGGAATGGAAGGATCAAAATGACTCCACGAGTCGGCAGTTTCGCGATGCAGGACTGGATCTTCGCAACCCTTGCATTAAAAAGTTCCTTCAGCTTTATCAGTCAGTTCAGGATTTGCCGCGGCATCTGGGCCAGCATTCCGGCGGCATGGTGATCTGCCAGGGGCAGCTTGATTCTGTGGTGCCGCTAGAGCCCGCTGCTATGCCGGGTCGGGTGGTGGTGCAATGGGACAAAGAGGATTGTGCCGATCTGGGCCTGATTAAAGTGGATCTGCTTGGGCTGGGCATGATGGCCGTATTGGAAGATTCGATCCAGTTGATCCGCGACGCTTATGAAGAAGAAGTTAACCTGGCTCATCTGCCACAGGATGACCCATTAGTTTATGCTGCCTTACAAAAGGCCGACACGATTGGCCTCTTCCAGGTGGAAAGCCGGGCACAGATGTCGTGTCTCCCGCGCCTGCGGCCACAAAAGTTCTATGACATCGTGGTCCAGGTAGCCATCATTCGCCCCGGTCCGATTGTCGGCAATATGGTCCATCCGTATCTGAAACGCAGGCAGGGCCGGGAGCCGGTTATTTATCCTCATCCTTTACTTGAGCCGGTCTTAAAACGCACCCTGGGAGTGCCCCTTTTTCAGGAACAGCTACTAAAGATGGCGATGATCTGCGCGAATTTTTCCGGCGGAGAAGCGGAAGAGCTGCGGCGCGCGTTTGGTTTTAAACGATCGGAAGCGCGCATGAAAGAAGTTGAGGTAAAGCTGCGTCTGGGCATGAAGCGCAATGGCATCGCGGGTAAAGCCCAAGACGAGATCGTGCAAGCGATCACTTCGTTTGCGCTTTACGGTTTTCCTGAATCACATGCCGCCAGCTTTGCTTTGATTGCTTATGCCAGCGCTTATCTCAAGTGTCATTATCTCGCAGCTTTCACGGTCGCGATTTTGAATAACCAGCCGATGGGTTTTTATCAACCATTCACAATCATCAAAGATGCACAGCGACACGGGTTGAAAGTTAGGCCCGTGGATGTGGCGCGCTCGAATTGGTTGTGCACCATTGAAGAAGAGGTATCGGGTGTCAGGTGCCGGGTGCCGGAAAAACAAGAGACGTTGAGCGCGGGATGCCTGGACGGGGAGACCGCGGCGAACGGAGACAACTGGTACCCGACACCTGACACCCGACACCCGGCACCCGACACCCGACACCCGGCACCCGGCACCCGACACCCGGCACCTGACACCCGGCACCTCGTTTTGCGTCTCGGCTTGAAATACGTAAAAGGTCTTAGCGCATCGTCAGGGCAAGCTATCGAACGCGAAAGAAAAGCAAGTCCCTTCATGAGTTTTGATGATCTACGAAATCGCGTACCCGAACTGCGAAAAGATGAATTGCGCAAGCTGGCCTCGGTGGGCGCGCTGAATTTAATTCAGACCCCTGAAGGTCCAAAGTCTAAAGTCCAAAGTCCAAAGTCGAATGCGCAGACGTGGGACGTTGGACATGGAACTTTGGACAAAGGCATACATCGCCGGGACGCTTTGTGGCAGGTTGAAAGAGTCACGCGTCCCGCAGGGCCACTCTACCAGGAGCTATATGAAGCTGCTACCAAGTCGCCTCTGACCCCTATGACTTTACCCGAAAAGCTGGATGCAGACTTTCGAGGCACTGGGTTAACAATCGGGCGGCATCCAGTCGCCCATCATCGCAGTGAGTTAAATAAGCTGGGAGCTTCGCGCGCGATCGATATTGGCGTAATGCGTAATGGCAGTGCAGTTCGTGTTGCCGGCTGGGTCATTGTTCGCCAGCGCCCCGGCACAGCAAAAGGATTTGTTTTTCTGACTTTGGAGGACGAGTCGGGTGTTGCTAACGTCATCATCACGCCCCAGCTTTTCAGTCAGAACCGTCTGGTATTGGTGGACCACCCTTTCCTTTTAATCGAGGGTACCCTGCAGAACCAGGACCATGTCATCTCAGTTAAAGCAAAGCGCGTCAGGCCGCTTTCCTTCAAAGTGGCCGCCACTGCTTCGCATGACTTTCACTGAAGCGCTCGGCCGGCTGCCCCGCGAATGTCGATTCCAAGAAGGAATAAACTCGCCGAAATCTTAGCCGGGAATCAGTGGGCGACGGGGGCAGAACTCAAGAAAGAGGACAAGTTCGCAATTTTCGAGAAGCAGCAATCCAACTAATGCAGTAATGTTTTAACTGAAAAGCGAGTTGCCGTTTGCATCGTGATCTTCAAACTTTCAATAACCCCCAAAGGAGACACATGAAGATAAATTATCCGGCAGTGCTTGTGGCTGGGATCCTGCACTGGATCCTCGGGGCCGTCTGGTACGGCATATTCACAAACAAATTTGTGGAGCTAATGGCATGGACGCCTCAGCAACTCAACGAGCTCGAGAGCCAAAGTCATACGAAAGAATATGTACTGGCTTTTCTTTCATCCCTGGTGCTGGTTTACGTGCTCGCACATTTTGTTCAGTATACGAAGGCTAGCAACCTGGTCGGCGGCCTTCAGACAGCATTCTGGCTTTGGCTAGGCTTTGTGGCCACGTCCCAGCTAGCCACAGTGATTTTTGAGGGGCGCAAGCCTGGTCTGTATCTCTTGAATATCGGCTATCAGCTGGTCGGCTGTTTGGTTGCGGGAGCACTGCTGGCAATCTGGAAACCGCGCGCAGCCGCTGATCCTGCAATTCAACCGGCTTGAGTTGCCTCCGCCAGGCGTGTAAAGCGGTCAAAGGATTGCAACTCAATTGCCCGCCTAAGCTACATACATGCTACAACCACTTTTCCAAACCAACGTCCGCACTGATCTGCTCGCGACTGGCCTGTTTCGACGTTCCGTTTCTCATGATAAAGACTCTTGAAAGAAGACAGGAATGAAGTAAACTGCGGCCGAAATGTCCAAGGCAATCATCGACGAGCAGGCTTGGGCCGAGATGACCGAGGTGCGGAAGACTGGAGCTGTCCGTACTGGTCGCGCAACTTTGAAACAACTGACCGAAGGCTTGCTGGATGGTTCGGATGAATTACGCGATGCCTGCCGAGAGTATGTCGCTCATTCCGATGCCTCTCGTGAAGTTACTTCCCTTGATAACGATGGACTTGACCCCAGATTCGAGGACAAAGTCCTTAAGAAACGAAGGTCCTCGAAAAGGAAAAAGAAAGTTCTTAACGCGCAGAGGCTGAAGCCTCGATTCGGCTTGCCAGAGGGCTTTACGCCTCGATTGCAACAGTACGGCAGAAGCGTTCTGCTTGAAGACAATGTCTATAGCCTTCCCAGCGGACAAGAGTTCATACCCAAATATCCATCCGGTACACTGGGCAAGCTTCGTCACCTGTATGCGCTATTAACCGTTGAACAATTCGCAGGTGACCGCCGCGGATCCGTTTATGTTCGCACCGACGGGAGGATTTTTGACTACGGTGTGGATCACGCAGATCCGTCACGGGACATGTTCGACACCGGGTACACGATTTATGATTTAAAGCGGACCGGAAAGTATGCGCCGAATGCCGGCTCAAAGAAGAGCCAAAACGAAGATCTAAAACCGCGAAGACTGACCCATGCTGGTTGAGAAATCAGGTTCTGGAGAGAGCAGACCGGTTGAGCCGGCTTACAGGCTAAGCTGATTTGACGGCTTGTTTGGCTGGAGATTCGATTAGCCCCTGGACCACCTGCGCCACCTGTGAGAGAGGTTTTGGCTTTCTCAGAAAAGCATCAGCACCGCAGCGTCTGGCTTCATCTTCCATCTCAGCGGAACCGTACGCAGTGAGCACGACAATTCGCGTTTCGGGGTGACGTTCGTGAGCCAGCCTTATAATGTTGAGTCCGTCCGGATTACGCGTTGTGCCCAGCCTCAGGTCCTGGATGATCACCCGGTATGCAGTGCTTTCGACCAGCTTTTCAGCTTCCTCAATTTCTTTGGCAGTATCGACACTAAATCCGTGCAGCGAGAAATACTCGCTCATGGAAAAGCAGATCGACTCTTCGTCGTCAACCACCAGGAGGCGAGGTATCCGCGACTCCTTCTGAGTGGAGTCGTCCTTTATGCCAAGCATGCGCTTTAAACGTCCTGACACTGTTCTTAAAGTTACAAATCGAGTCTGCTTCACGCTGGTTACCGGTAAACGATCAATGCCATATGGCGAAATCTGCGCCGTTCGAGATAGCTTTAAGACAGGGAGCTAATGAAATGTAAACCTTCGCCCTAGAGATCCTGTTTTGGTCCCTCGCGAGAGTTTCGCCCTGTCAAGCAAATACACCCCTGGCACGAAGGTTTGCTCTAATGCGAAACCCATTCCTCGTAAGAGCGGAGGCCTTTCCGTATATCGATTTCTTCCAAGAATCTTTCAGCTTTCCAATGAGCAGGGCTTCGGCAAGATGACGACGATGCGCAGGCGTGTCTGCGGGTTCATATTCTTCTGAGATTTGGACGAACGCGGAAAGAAAACTTCCTTCGTCTGCGCAAAACTCGCCACCCGCAATCTGACCCTCAATATGACGGGCCAACTTTTCTGCCTTAGTGGCGGGGAAGCGGCGACTCTGACTGAGAGAAACGTCTTCTGATAATGGGCTGATAAGCCTCTTAATGGAAGCCTTTGCTCGTTCGGCACACATCTTTCGACTCCTCCAAACGCGTCAGCATCCTATGAGGCCAGGGAGAGGACTCAAGAAGAGGCGAAGGGTTAAATGGCTTATTCTCGGCCCGAGATGCTATATCGTTATAGCATCTTCAGATTGGCCCTTTGCGGGTTCAGTAGTCGGGTCTTTACCCGACGGAGCTGGAGACTTTGTGATTATGTATAGCAAGACTTCACAGACCTCTCGAGTGCCCGTCCCGATCATGCTTCACTTTTCATCCTGCAAGGCGTAGATCTTGCTATTGACATCTAAGTTAAGAATCATTGGCTTCGTGTACATCGACATTATCCTTACCGCCCGTGACCTGGTCGCAGGCGGTGGATTTTCCTAGATGGACAACTTTGACGGCGCTACGCTTGGTTTAAGTTGCGAGCTCTTAGTTTTCGGCGCACAGCTCCCGCAACGCCCGCCAGTCCGGTTCCGAGCAAGAGCATGCTCGCCGGCTCAGGAACCGCCGTCGGTGCGAAGGACGGCGTCGAAGCCACGGAGCCGTCGATGATGTTGAAGGTTCCGGCCTGAAATTCGGTCGCGTTCGTGCGAATCAAAAGCGCAAGTGACGTCTGGCCGGTAGCAAAGCCTGGCGCATAGTTATATCCGACCGAATTGATGAGAGGATTCGCGCCACGATCAGCGGTGAGGCTATCAACACTCCCATCCAGGAAACCGGCGCCAATTGCTGAACCGTTTGTGACGTTGAATACGTCCGTCAGGAAAGCATCGTAGTTAAAGAAGCTCAGGCGACCGATGTCGTCCGGTCCGTTATTGGTAAACTGGTAGTAAAAATCCAGCGTCCCTCCGGCATTTCTGTAAACAGCCGATCTGGCGGTTCCCGTAAAGGTTGGGGTAGCAACCGCAGCTGACAGGCTCGCCAGTAAAGTGCCACCTTGAAAGGTCGTGTTAGAGGGGCCGGCGATAGTTTGCCCCAAGCCTAAGGGATCAGCCTTGACCGTGGTGTGACCGACCGCGAAGAACGCAAGGAGCGCAATGCTCAACGCGACCGGCTTAAGGGTTGAAAAAATTGAAATTCGCATTACTGTTTCTCCCGGGTTCTGAGTCACAGGCAATAAGTCACACCTGCGTGAGATGAATTGGACTCCGAGGAGGGCGTTCTCGCATTTCGCGGGGGGAGCCGCGACACGAACCAACCTCCAATTTTATGACCGAGACTCGGGGCAGGAGCTTCGGTAAGAACGGTGGATACTCTCCAGTGGAGTACCCGGATTAACATTTGAGACTACTTCAACCGGTCTCTCTGAACCGATGGCCATGAGTGGCAAGTGAAGGCTCACCGATTCAGCCGGGATCCTCGAGGTTAATTTCGAGGCGATTTATTAGATTGGCACGTCTCCCTCTGAGCAAACAGGAGGCCACAGTGCTTCATCCCGTTTGATCTCCGAAACCCTCGCTTTTGGTAGGCATTCGCCCTTCACCATCCCGGGGGCGTTCGACTAACGTCTGGGATTTAGACTCGCATTCTAGACTTTGGACGAGTTGAGCTGGTACTTCTTAATCTTCTGGTAAAGCGAGCTTCGGGGTATGCCCAGTCGTGACGCCGCCTTCTCGACCCGTCCCTGCTCCTCGAGCAAAACTCGTTCGATGTGCTGCTTCTCCAACTCGTCGAGAGTCAAAGTCGAGTCGAGGTAGGAGGCCCGGCGCCTCGAGTGGCCGTCGAAGTGGAGGTCCTGCAACCGTATATTTTTTTGCTCACTCAGGAGTACTGCGCGTTCGATTACATTACGGAGTTCCCTCACATTGCCCGGCCAGGAGTAGGCCTGCAACGCTTTGATGGAATCCGGCTCGAGCTGAATGTCGCCCCGACCGAGATCAGTGGCCAGCTTATCGAGAAGATAGTGAGCCATGATCGGGATATCGTCGATGCGCTCTCGTAACGAAGGAAAGGCAAGCGGTATGGTGCTGACGCGAAAATAGAGATCATCTCTGAAGGTCTTGTCCCGCACCAACTGACCAATATCCTGATGGGTCGCGGCAATGAGGCGGACATCAACTTGCCTGTCTCTGACGTCTCCCACTCTGCGGAAACGTTTATCCTCCAACACCTTCAATAGCTTCGGCTGAATCTGGAGGTCGACGTCGCCAATTTCGTCAAGAAAGATCGTTCCGCGGTGAGCTACCTCAAACAGACCTTGCTTCGAAGCAGTTGCGCTCGTAAACGCGCCCTTTTCATGGCCAAAAAGCTCTGTTTCAAGTAGTTCTCGCGACAGGCCCGCACAGTTCAGATCAACAAACGCTTCGTCGGCTCGGGGACTGTTATCATGTAGCCATCGTGCGAGCACACCTTTGCCGCTGCCCGTCTCACCGAGAATTAGAATCGGGCTTTCCGTAGCCAGAACTCTCTTTGCTTGTTCTGCCAAAGAGCGAATGGCAGGACTCACTCCTATAAATGGGTCGATGGCGTGACGAACCTGATGCGACCTGCTGGCGAGCTGCTTGTGGCGGTTTCGCTGGTTTTCCAGCAGGCGCTTGAGAATCACCATGAGTGCCGGCAACTCCAGGGGCTTCGTGAGAAATTGTTCCGCGCCCTCCTTAATCGCCCTGACTGCGAGGTCGATAGAACCGTGGGCCGTCAGAATAAGCAGGGGAATATCCGGATTGATTTCTTTGAGGCGTGGCAGAAGGTCCAGAGCCGTGCCATCTGGAAGCATGTAGTCGGTAATGACAATATCGGGACGCGATGTTCTAAAAATCTCCTGCGCTTCCCGGCAACTTTCGGCTTCGTCAATCTCATAGCCTTGCAGCTCAAGAAAGTCTCGTATGCCGAAGCGCAACCCGGGCTCGTCATCCACAATCAAGATCCGATTTCTAGCCATCCACCATCTCCTCCTGATGAGGCACCGGGAATCTTGCCGTCATACAGGCGCCCCCGTGGACGTTATTGCCTGCGATCAGTTTGCCCCCATGCTCGCCCATGATTCTCTTCGCTATCGCAAGTCCAAGTCCCGTGCCGCCGCGACGCTTGGAGAAGAAGGGTTCGAAAATCATTGGCTGGTCTTCAGACAAAATGCCCGGGCCGCAATCCTTCACTGAGCAGTCAACCCAGCGCTGCTGAGCTTCGAGAACTTCGCATGCTTCAACTCTCACCGTTGCCCCTGACGGCGAATGCTGGATAGCGTTTTCAATCAGGTTCACAAAGACTTTTGACAACCTTCTACGATCAACCATCAACTTCGGTAGTGGATCCTCAATATTGTTCACCAGGCTTACTTGAGCAACCTCGGCGGCCGGCAAGCAAGAGCGTAGCGACTTGTTTATAATCTCGTCGACCGACAATTTATAGAAATCCCCTTTGAACGGCTTGCCATATTCAAGAAGTTCTTCCATGAGGACTGTGAGCCGTCCTACCTCGTCCCGCAGCACGTTTGTGTACCGCAGATACTCCGTCCGTTCGCTAAAGCGAGTCTCGAAGGCGTCCAGGATTGAAGAAATGCCGAACAACGGATTCCTAACTTCGTGTGCCACGCCAGCCACCAGAGACCCTAGCAGAGCCATCATTTCGCCCTGCCGCAGCGAAGCCTCGAGTTCAGTTCTCTTGGTAATGTCCTGCGCGATGAGGATCGCTCGCTCCCCAACTGAGCCGAATTCATGAATCAGGTAAAGGGTTATTGCCCAAGTTATTCCCGTTATGTCATCTCTAACTTCAGCCGAACTCGAACCACCATTCGCCCGAATCGCCTTGATGAGTTCTGAAGTCTTCTTCCACGGCTGACTGTTCTCTAAGTCGGCGATGTTGCGATCAACAATCTCTTCTGCATCCACGCCAACTATTTCTTCAGCCGCTTGGTTTAGCCGTTTTATGCGACCATCGAGGTCTACGATCAAAACAGGGAAATCGATCGCGTTGAAGGTTTGGCGCCATTCCATTGCAGACTGCTGAAGGGAAGCATGTAAGCTTAACTGTTTCTCATCCAGTAGCTTCCGGTCGCTTACGTCGTTAGCTATCACCAATCGGGCCTTGCTTCCCTTAAAGGCCAGAGGATGCGAGGTCATTTCGATGTAGATTATGCTGTTGTCCTTCCGACGGTGGCGCCAGGGGCTTGAAATAAGCGGTTCATCGATGCCAGTGGTAGTTTTGATCAGGAGGGCCGGGGTCTTCTCGTTAGACCGAATGTCTTCGAGAGTCATCGAGAGAAACTCCTCCCGATTGTACCCATAGGTCTGGATGGCGGCTTCGTTTACGGCAAGAAACCCAAGGGTCTCTTCATCGTAAACGAATATTGGCTGCGGAGTAGATTCGAACAACAACCGGTAGCGCTCGTCCGAATCGCGCAGGGCAAGCTCGATCTGCTTCCGGTCGGTGATGTCGCGAGCCACGCCGCGAAGACCCCTGGTCTCGCCTTTTCTATCCTTGGTGGGAGAGGTAATGATCTCGAGCCAGCGCTCTCGACCGTTGGCGTCTTCACTCTGGAACTGGAGATTGTCCTGGCGCTCAAGATGATTAATCTCCGGAAACCCAGTGTCTTGAGACTTCCTCTTGAATGCGTCAGTGAAGACCATGCCCATCAGTTCTTCCTGTCCGATGCCAAGGAAGTGGGCTCCGGCAGCGTTAATTCCAGTCAAACGCCCTTTCATGTCCAGCGTGAAAATAATGTCACTGGCTTGCTCGACTAGATCACGATAATTGGCTTCAAATTTTGAACGTTCCAGTAATCTGGAGACCTTTGCAATTAGTCGCGTTGAGTCAAATGGCAGTTCAAGGTAATCGTCGGCTCCTGATTCGAGCCCCTCAATAACACTTTCGGTGTCCCGTCGATGGGCGCTAACGAGGAGGATCGGAGTGGCACACAGTTCCGAGTCTTGTCGAATGAGCCGGCAAAACTCTATTCCATTAACCCGAGGCATTGAGACGTCGCTGATTACGACGTCCGGGCGCTTGACCTTGGAAACATCGAACGCCTCGCGGCCATCGCCGGCGGTGATTACTTCATAGCCAGCTTTACGTAGCAGGCTCTCCATCAACAACAACTGGTCAGGTATGTCGTTGACTATCAACACCGTATCTTCCCGGTGCCCATTGTTAGAATAGTGTATCCGACGCATCGAAGCTTTGTAACCTCGGTCGCTTATAGATTTTTAGGTTAGGCTAAAACTAGAGAATCAAGCTCTAGAGTGCGGAGAGTTGGAGTTTTAGAACACGCCGGCCGGGAAAAATCGACCCGAACTGATTGGTTTTTCGACGGAGGAAATTATAGCACACGCAGTTCTGGCCTAATCAAGGAGTTTTGCCAGACAGCCTTCTCCAGAACTTTTCCGGCTCGTTTTCCGGTTTGATCCGCTACTTGATAGCAGTGCTATTAAGGGTCGTTTTCCGGTTTAGGGTTAACTATTTGCTGCTTTTGTTCACTATTCACCTTCAGACCACTTCGAGATCCTTTCCACCAAGAAGTCTGCAGGGACGAAGCAGGCAACTTCCGCGGGCAGCGGTCGAGGACAGTGCTACACGATCCTGGGATGACCTTCGCGTAACTCTTATGGTTCTGGTGTTTGCTAAGCTCAAGAAAAACCACTTGACGGCGGTTGCGTTCGTCGGTAGGTTGCGAAGAAATTCAATGGCGCCAGTTCAATGGCGCGTCTACTACAGGTGGTGCAAATGAACGAAGAGTTGGAATCATCCGCTAAGTTTGATCGGCGCCCGTGGGGCACTTTTACGGTGCTCGACGAGGGTAAGGACTTCAAGGTAAAGAGAATCGAAGTCTTGCCTGGCAAACGATTGAGTTATCAGAAGCACTCGCAGAGAGCGGAGCACTGGGTTGTAGTGCAGGGGACAGCGAAAGTAACACTTGACGATAGTGAAATTGTTGTTCACCCGGGACAGGCCATCGACATTGCCATTGGCTCCGCACACCGTGTGGAAAATCCCGGGGAGGAGACCCTTATTTTCATCGAAGTCCAGCGTGGCGCTTATCTTGGTGAGGACGACATCGTACGTTTGCAGGACGACTTCGGACGAGCAGGCTCATAATTCGCGAGAGCTGGTCAGTTGTGTAGCCTCGACCTTCAAAGTGGTTCGCTCGAGGCTAACGGATTAGTTGCCTCACATTAAACAAACAGCGCAATGAATGAGGGGATCGCCCTGAAACACTGCGCCGTCGTTTTTAACCCGATGTCGCACGTTGGTACCCACGCGAACAGTCAAGTCTATGCGACGGATTCTAGAGAGCAAGACGGTCTACGTCAACGCAGTAGGGTGAAATAAAACAGATGTGGCGGCGGTCGTGAACCAAACATTTTAGCGATGCGCACGCTTTGCGTAGAGTTTAGACGCGCAAGAGTCTGAAACTTAAATCCATGGCAGACAACTTGGAAGACAAACCGGCCGCACAAATGGTGGAGGGCGGCCCGGTCGAACACGACGAGGAAGCCGCGACATCTGAGCCGCAGGATTTATGGCGTGCTATCCGGGAGTCGTTGCGAGGCACCCAGCGCGACTACACTAAAGGGCCAATCGGCCGCTCCATCATTCTGCTCGCAATTCCGATGGTGTTGGAGATGCTCATGGAGAGCATCTTTGTCGTAGTCGATATATTTTGGGTGGCCCACCTCGGCCCTGATGCAGTTGCAACGGTCGGCTTGACAGAGTCGATGTTGACCTTGATGTACGCCGTCGCAATCGGCTTGGGAGTAGGTGCTACCGCGATGGTGGCCCGCCGCATCGGTGAAAAAAATCCAGAGGGTGCAGCGCGGGCTGCCGTGCAGGCAATCGCCCTGGGTCTCATAGTTTCGGTTGCAGTCGCGATCATAGGCGTTTCCTTTGCCGACAAACTCTTGGCGGCGATGGGCGGCTCCCCGTGGGTTCTCGAACACGGGTCCGGATTTACGAAGGTCATGTTCGCAGGCAACGCCACGATCCTTCTCCTGTTCTTGATCAACGCCATCTTTCGCGGCGCCGGCGATGCGGCGATTGCGATGCGGGTGCTCTGGCTGGCGAACGCTCTCAACATTGTTCTAGGTCCCTGTTTCATCTTCGGACTCGGTCCTTTTCCGGAACTCGGGGTAACCGGGGCTGCGGTAGCCACGAATATCGGACGAGGTACCGGTGTGATATATGCTTTTATCCGACTGATTCGATCGGGCGGCCGTTTCGATTTAGCGCGACGCCATCTAAAACTCGAACCAAAAATCATGGCCCGGCTTTTACGGCTCTCATCTACAGCCACGTTTCAGGTTTTCATTGGGATGGCGAGTTGGATCGGGTTGATCCGAACGATCTCCAGCTTTGGCAGCGATGCAGTAGCAGGCTACACAATTGGGATTCGCGTAATCATTTTCGCGCTTTTGCCTTCCTGGGGAATGGCTAATGCGGCAGCAACAATGGTGGGTCAATCGTTGGGAGCAAAGAAGCCGGGTCGAGCGGAACGCGCGGTTTGGAAAGCCGGTTTTTACAACATGATCTGTTTGGGTATCGTGGGTCTCCTCTTCGTGGTTTTCGCCCGCCCGATTATCGGCATCTTCACTAAAGATCCAAACATTATTCCCTATGGCGTCGATTGTCTGCGCATCGTTGCCTACGGATTTCTTTTCTATGCCTACGGCATGGTGATCACCCAGTCATTCAACGGCGCGGGCGACACCTGGACCCCGACGATCATCAATCTCTTTGTCTTCTGGTTGTGGGAACTGCCCCTGGCCTACACCCTGGCAATTGTCTTGGGTCTAGGACCGCGGGGCGTGTTCCTGGCGATCATGATTGCGTTCTCCACTCTAGCCTTCGTCAGTGCCCTGCTCTTTCGCCGTGGGAATTGGAAAACGCGAGTTGTCTAAGCTTAGAAAACGTATCTTAAGCCAACGACGATGCGCCGGTTTCCGCCATTCGTTCCCCACTGATTCAAAAAGGCCGGGGAAGTAATCGTCGAGTTAGGAACGCCAAAATTGCGCGTGTTGGTAAAGTTGAAGAAGTCGGCCCGCAGTTGAATATTTTGGTTCTCGCTCAGCCGCGTGTTCTTCAGGATGCCGAAATCAATGTTACCGATACCATCGGCGCGCAAGATGTTGCGACCCGCATTGCCAACCCGCTGGCCTGGCTGCAGACTCCGAAAAAGAGTGCGTCCGCCAGCCGCCACCAATTCCTCTACCGTCATATTAGAGATGTCGAGAGTAGTGAGAACGTCGGGGCGAATCGCGCTGCCCACAAAGTTATCGATACCGCTCAACGCGCCAGTTGGGTCAGAGCCATTCAGCAAGGTGAAAGGCGAGCCACTTTGGAAGGTGAAGAACGCGTTTACCTGCCAGCCGCCCAGCAGATGCCCGGCAAACCCCTGCTGGTTTCGGGAGTAAGGCAATTCATAAACGAAGTTGCCGGAAAGCCGATGTGGACGATCATAACTGGAGCGTCCCCGATCAGCGTTGCGATTAAAGGAGTCTTGCGAGACAGCTATTTCGCCACTTGATGAATTGAAGATTTCGGTTGCCGTGTCAATGAACGTGCTCCAGGTGTAGTGAACCCCAGCGCTAAAGCCGCGGCTCAAACGCTTGTCCACGCTAACCTGCATCGAGTGGAAAATTGACTGAGCCGAATTGGCGCGCAGACGGAAGAAGGTGCGCGCGGGATTGACCCTGACCGTTGAGAATGGCAGTCGGGGATTGCCGTCCAGCGTTTGAAATAGGCCGGTCCCTTTAGTGCCGACATAACCCACACGCAGTACCAGGTCGCGCGTAAACTCACGCTGCAATTCCAGGCTGAAGCTATCATAGTAGGGCGAATGAAAGTCTGCGGTGACTTCTGTGCGCTGCAGCTGACTCGGGTTGAGCCCAGCGGCGCCCTGCACCTGTGGCAACCTAATGAACGCATTATTAACACCCGGCGCAGAAGTACCCGTAAAGGGATTTGCGGGCTGCGTCGTGGTCGGCAAAGCGACAGCCGCAACGAACGGAAACGCGCTTTGAATGTTCAAAAGGATGTTGGTAAACGTGTAGTCATAGGTGCGCGCGTATCCGCCGCGCAGTACCAACTTGTCGCCCCCTGTGAAGAAGCCGACTAGTCCCCCCTCTTCAAAGTGAGGATTCCAATTGAACCCGAGCCGCGGCTGAAAATTGTTCATGTCACGTTCGGGGACAGGTGTGAACCTAAAGCCCTCATTGCCGGCTGCGGCCGCCACTATAGGCTCATTGATCTTAACTAGATCTCTAATGGGCTGGCCGGGGGTTTCGTACCGAAGCCCATAAGTCAAGGTAAAGTTGGGCCTGATCCTCCATGAATCTTGTGCGTAGAGGCCCACGTCGTGCCAGTCGTAGTGGAAAACCGATCTGCCGCCTGCCAAAGGTCGGTTAATGGTTGCCACGGCGGCAACGTCGTTTACGAAATCAAATAGAGTGTTGTAAGCCAACCGGCCACGTGAGATGGGAAAGAAGAATGTTTTTAGCTGCCTTCTTTGAATATCCCCGCCAAACTTTAGAGCGTGGTTTCCGCTGGTGTAAGAAAAGTTGTCCTGTAGTTGGAAGCTGTTCCTGGTGGAAAATTGCGGGAGATTGGCGCCCAGGCCGATGCCCGTGCGTCTGCTCGACGCGTTGAACTCTTGCAAGCCGAGTTCGAAAATCTCAATGGCAGGAATCGCTTCCGAGGAAGCATCTTGGGCGTTGGTGATGTTTGCATGGCGCTGATAACCGAGGCGCAGCTCATTCACCATCCGGTGTGAGAGTACACTGGCGAGTGACAGGTTGACGGACTGAACACGCACTACGACTTTTGTCGCATTCCCTGGCGGAGTCGTCTGCACATCCCCAATCCCGTCTGAGTCATTATCACCGTAGATATAACGCCCGGTAAGTGTGTGATTCGCGTTAAGGCGGTGGTCAATGCGCCCAGACAGTTGCCAATCATTAAACGCACCTGACACCGAACCGGTCAGCGAACCCAGGGGAACCAGGAACGTCTGCCCATTAGCTATAAACGGGGCGCTCGTGCCAATGGGAGATTGTGCCACCGGGAGGAACCGCAACAGCCCAGCGATCTGCGGCCGGCTGCCCGCCGCCGATTGCAGAATTTGCCGGCCAGCCTCGGTCGGGACCCCTCTAATAGTGGACCCTGAACCGAGTATGCGATCCCACCACCGCTGCACCGAGAAAAAGAAGAACGTTTTGTCGCGCCCGTTATATATTGATGGTCCCCCCTCGCCGAAGCGCGGTAAAATCAGTGGACCGCCAAATGTTCCTCCAAGCTGATTCTCAACGCGGAAGGGAGCCTTTGTCCTCGCAGGATCTAACGCGCTTGGGTTGCAGAAGCCGGCCGCTTTGTCGATATTGCTGCAAGCATTCAATGCGTTGTCGTTGTGAAACCAGAAGGCAGAACCGTGAAACTTGTTGGATCCCCTCTTGGTAATGGCGTTAAATACCGAGCTCGAATTCCGCCCGTATTCTGCCGCCAGTTGATTAGTAATTAACTGAACCTCTTGAATTAGGTCGGGATTGTTGAGCGGTTGAGAGGGACCCGTCACACCGACCTCGTTATTATCCTGGCCGTCAATCATGAAATTGTTCGAGCGAACGCGCCCTCCGTTCGCTGAGTAACTAACGCCCGACGTGGAACCCGGGCCACCCCCTGCGAACGCTGATTGACCTTGCCCCAACTGTGTGATGCCGGCTGCCGAAAGGGCAATTTGGTAGACATTGCGGTTGGTGGTAAGCGGCAACTCCGAAATGCGTCTTGAGTCGAAGCGAGTACCGACCTCCGCGGTAGTCGTATTTAAAAGAGATGCATTCTCGACGACACTGACTGAGGCTTGAACGTCCCCGGGTTTCAACGAAGCATCAACCACGGCGTTCTGGTTTAGAGCGAGAGTAATTCCTGACTGCTCATACTTACCAAAGCCCTGGGCCTCGATGGTCAATTCATAGTTACCGACGGGCACATTATTGAACCGATAGCGGCCCTCGTCGTCGGAAACCGTCGTGCGCGAATCATTGGTTTGTACATTTCGCAGTATGATCGTGGCTTTGGGTATAACCGCTTGTTTCTCATCTCTAACTTCGCCCAGGATAGTTCCACTCGTTTGGGCAGAGACTGAAACTGACAGGCACGCAAAGAGTGCCATCGAAAGCACCAGGAATCTCGCCATCTTAAACATGATTCACTCCTTTATTATCCTGACTGTGGTCACCTAAGTGTTGTTGTTCCGGTGCTCACCGGGGAGGTTGAGCGTTCGCTTCCGAAAAGTCGGAGAGCAGGACGGCAACGATGGCGTTGCCACGCTGGATAAGTGCAACGACTGTGCCTTTTGTTCCACGAACGCTTTAGGCCAGCTCGTCACGCCCTCAGGCCCGCTCAACTTGC
>JBGTLM010000132.1:0-4296 GCA_041744135.1 Pyrinomonadaceae bacterium | reverse complement strand
CACCGAGGCGATGAATCTGGAACTTCGCGCTGAGGCCTTCAACCTGACGAATACGCCGCCGTTAGGAGCGCCCAATGCGGTTCTTGGGCCGGGATTTGGTTCAATCACATCGGCTGGCGATCCGCGGGTGATTCAATTGGGAGTTAAGTTCAATTTTTGAAGGGATTCGAGATCCGTCTCCATCATATGGAAGACTCTGTCCTGCTTACCGGGCCCGAAGTGAAGAAATGACTTTTCAACTTCCAATGTCAGCCCGCGCAATCACAGTCGTCGCTTTCCTGACCTTGTTTGTCTGTCTGCTTTCATGTGGACGCTCACCCGCAGGGAAGGAAGCGTCGGTGACGCTGACAGTGTCGGCGGCCGCCGATCTTACGCCGGCATTTGAACAGCTTGGCGGCCTATTCGAGCACGAGACCGGCATCAAAGTAACATTCAACTTCGGCTCGACCGGACAACTGGCGCAACAGATTGAGCAGGGTGCGCCAGTTGATCTCTTTGCCGCTGCCAACGTCAGCTTCGTTGAGGAACTTGAGCGGAAGAATTTGATAATTCCAGAGACGAAAGCGCTTTACGCGCAGGGACGCATCACACTTTGGACTCGTAGTGACAATCCCTTGAGACTTGAGCGCCTCGAGGATCTAGCAGGACATGAAGTGCGGCACATAGCTATCGCTAATCCCGAGCACGCGCCGTACGGCGTGGCGGCGCGGGAAGCCTTGCAGTCAGCCGGCGTTTGGGAACTCGTGTCCTCAAGACTGGTTTTTGGCGAGAATGTGCGGCAGACGCTTCAGTACGCCGAGACGGGAAATGTTGATGCCGCGATTGTTGCACTCTCTCTCAGTATCCACGGTAAGGGGCGATGGGTGCTGATCTCAGAGAAATTGCACCAGCCACTTAACCAGGCGTTGGCCGTGATGAGAGGCACGCGGCACGAGGCGGAGGCGCGGCGCTTCGCAAGCTTCATCAACTCACCGCAAGGGCGGCCGGTCATGCGGAACTATGGCTTCATTCTGCCCGGGGAGGAACCGGTTAAATGAATTGGTCGGCGCTGAAGCTTTCGCTACAGGTGACGGTTGTTGCGACGTTCGTGCTTTTTGTGATCGGTCTGGTGTTAGGCGTACTGCTAGCGCGATATCGACTGCGCGGTCAGATTATCATTGAGACAATTATCTTTCTGCCGTTGGTGCTTCCGCCGAGCGTCGTCGGATATTTTCTGCTGCTCGCGTTGGGGCGCGGCAGCCCGTTCGTCGAATGGTTTCACGTTCGTTTGCTCTTTACGTGGCAGTCGGCGGCCATCGCATCTGCTTTGGTTGGACTGCCACTGATGGTCCAGTCGGCCCGCGCAGCGATAGCGAATGTTGATCAGGTCCTGGAAAACGCGGCGCGCACGCTTGGCTCATCAGAGTTAGAAATCTTGTGGCGTGTGACGCTGCCCCTCGCACGGCGTGGTGTCATCGCCGGATTAATCCTGGGAGCCGCGCGCGCGCTTGGCGAATTCGGTGCCACCTTGATGGTGGCGGGCAACATTCCCGGACAGACTCAGACACTACCGCTTGCTATTTATGATGCAGTGCAGGCGCAAAGGTACGAGCAAGCTAGGATGATGGTCATCGTGATGACTTCAGTGGCCTTCATTGGCTTGTGGTGCGTTCGCCAACTCGAACTGCCACAATATCACCGGAAAGCGGATTTTCTTTGAGTGACCGTTAAATGAAAGCACCGCGCCTCGAGGTGAATATCGAAAAGCGATTGGCAAATTTCAATCTTTGCGTGCAGATTGAAGTTGGCGCGGAAATACTCGTGCTGTTCGGACCGTCCGGAGCAGGCAAGACACAGACGCTAAATGCGATTGCAGGACTGCTCACCCCGGACGCCGGAGAGATTACTCTTGACGGCGCTGTCTTCTTTCGCGCCTCTGGCGAAACGCACGATTTGCGGAAGTTTAATCTGCCGGCGCGAAAACGCCGCGTCGGCTACGTCTTTCAACAATATGCGCTCTTTCCCCACCTCACGGCCTTAGAGAACGTATCCTATGCTTTGTGGCGGCAGCCTTTTGCGCGAGCGCGTGCCGAGGCCTTACTGAAACGGATGCAACTAGCGGAATTGGCAAACCGCTACCCGTACGAACTGTCAGGTGGGCAACAGCAGCGGGTGGCAATTGCCCGAGCGTTAGCGATGGAGCCGCGCGTCTTATTAATGGATGAACCTTTCTCCGCCCTGGATAGCGAGATTCGCAAACAGCTGCACCAGGATTTGTTGAAGTTACAAACAGAGGCGGAATTGATCGTCATTTACGTGACTCATAACCTTGAAGACGCGTTCGCGGTTGGTCATCGGCTGGCAGTGGTGCGGGACGGAAGAATAGAACGGATCGGCGCACCGGGCGATGTGTACCCGCAGCCTACGGGGCAGCTCGTGATGGAAGTGCTTCGCAGGCCGCAAGAGTTTCGCAGGCGCTGAGTTTGTATCCACCTGAACACACTCAAGAGGCCAAATGGACACGATTATGTCGGCCGACAAGTCGAACCCGGAATGCGCTTCTGCTCGGAGTTCTGCTGCTTCACAAGCGCCGCAACCACGCCCGGTGGCAGCTTTTCTGTACGCTGCTCCAATTGGGGTGCTGGGCGGTCTCATGGGCTTGGGCGGGGCGGAGTTTCGTCTACCCGTGCTGGCTGGGCCACTTGGCTATTCGGCACGACAAGCTGCGCCGCTCAATCTTCTTGTTAGTCTAGTTACTCTCTTTGCATCGTTAGTTATCCGTGGTCGCAAGTTATCATTTGTAGGTCTGGCTCCTTTTGCACCCGGCATCATAGCCATGATCTTCGGTGCAATGATTGCCGCCTTTTTGGGAGTCTCCCTAGCCGGTCGAGTATCCGACAAACGGCTTGAGCAGATCATTCTGGTACTTCTGGTGATTATTGGCTGCCTGCTTATCGTCGAGGCTTTTCTGCCTCAAGAGTTTCCCGCGATCCTTCCGTTATCAAGTGCCTGGCAGATCAGCGCTGGTGTATTGCTCGGGCTGATCATCGGCTTGGTGAGCAGCCTGCTCGGTGTGGCCGGCGGCGAGTTGATTATCCCGACAATGGTCTTTGTTTACGGTTGTGAGATCAAGTCAGCGGGCACAGCCAGCTTGATCGTCAGTTTGCCGATGGTGCTGGTCGGAGTGCTCCACTACGCGCGACGAGGAGCATTCAGTGGTCAGCGAACGCTCTCAGGAACCGTATTGCCGATGGGTCTGGGTTCAATAGTGGGCGCCGTTGTCGGCGGCGTTCTTGTCAACATCATTCAGGCATCGCTCCTAAAGATGTTGCTAGGTGTAATTTTGATTGTCTCGGCGATACGTATCTTTCGACACAGACGCTCGATTTGATGGTGCAAGTGGGCGCCGAGCGCGAGGGGCTGGCGAGCGAACTTTACACGTTTCTTGGGTGAGTGATGCGTCGTCTACGTGATCCAACCCGCTGAAGCGATTCGCCTCGAAGCACAGGTAGTTGTCTTGCTGAAGGAACGGTCAAAGAGACGGGCGCGCCGTTGATCGCCTGCCAGCATCAACCGCCAACCACATGTGATCGATTTGTCCCGCAAATACGTGCAATTGTAGTATCTAAAGCCCACAGCATGCGCAGTATGCACTGACCTTTCCTAAGCGTTTGTGTAAATGTTGAAAATTAAGGTCGCCTGAATCAGATTACCAAGCTGCCAATACTCGTACTGCTTCTGCTGCTCGGAAATCGGCGCGGCAGTTTGATTTCGAGGACGACGGCTGCTGATTAGCTTGGCACAGCGTGAGGCGGGCATTGGCCTGAAGCGACTGATGAAAAACAATGTTTCAGCGTTGATGAGCACGGCCGCCAAAAATGATGTTGTTACGGCGAACTTGCAAACTAACCCCCCGTCGTGACAGCGTTTGAACTGCTATTAGCGATGTGTGAAAACCTTCGCATCTGGATGGATAGGTTTGGACGCAGCAACAAAGTTTTAAGTACCTATTCATGCCTTCGTAACCTCAATCCGCTAACTTCAGTCTTCGGCTAGTTTCGCTCGCCTGTGAGGAGTTGTTAAGTTCTGCCTCCGGCGCAGATGCCCATCTTCGTCGTCCGAAGATCTATGGTCAACTGCGCCTGATGAAATGACTAGAACCTCATGAACAGTAACTCTCGCCCGCGCTGACTGGATAACCGTTGTATTCCTCTAATCGGACTCTTAACCCTTGACCCAGGAGATACTCATTATGAAGAGACTAAGACTCGCAAGTCTGGCTTTACTATTTCTGATTGCATGTCACGTGGCTCCGGT
>JBGTLM010000131.1:0-19664 GCA_041744135.1 Pyrinomonadaceae bacterium | reverse complement strand
ACCGTGGGATTCAAAACCGACTTCGACCCAATGTTCGTGGAGAAGATCTTAACTCGCGCCGCCGATCGGGTGCCCTGTCTGGCCGAAGCTGCGGTTAATCCGCGCCGCTCCTGGGCTGGGTTGTACGAGATGACTCCCGACCATCATGCCATCCTCGGTTCCGCTCCCGAAGTGCGCGGCCTGTATTTCGCTAATGGGTTCAGCGGTCATGGAGTAATGCACTCGCCCGCCTCGGGCCGGTTAACCGCCGATTTGATCCTCCGCGGCCACTCTGATCTCCTTGACGTTGCCCAACTCGGCGTCGGTCGTTTCGCCAAGGGAGAACTACTGGAAGAAACCGCAGTGTTATAAGGGTGCGTAATTGTCAATTTGCGCGTACGTGGTTGTTGTAATGAGGGCATAGCTGTTGTTACTCCTTGAATCATTGTAAGTATCTGCCGAGAATCGGTGAGTTGCGTGGTCAACTGCTTCCTCTGCTCAGGGTTCACGGGGTTTAAAGCGGGGAGCGGAGCGCGGCGAGCTGGACTTTGAGATTTGACACTTTACTCACGGCGCTCGTGTAAAGGCCCGATGATGGCGTCTATAGCTGGGTTGCAATATCCAGGTACACGTTCTTAATCCGCAGCTCGTAATCTCGTATCGCAGTAACGATGCTTGTCTTCCACCAGGCGAGCTCTCTTATCTCGTTGAGGTCCCACCAGCCAATTTCATTCAGATGATCCGCGCCGACCAGAAAACGTTTTTGCTCAATGTGCTTCACGGCGCCTTGAGGCGTCGCAAGCTGTGATTGCCAAAGTTGGGAAGTTACGGATACTAGACCGTCGTTATCCCCTTCGCTATCATTAATAATGTCCCAGGATTTTTGCAAAGGGGTGAATACGAGTTTCTGTTTCTGCGAAGCGGCATAAGCTCGGTAGACTACAGAGTTCGCGGCCTCCTGCTCTCTAGCTTGCTCGTTGAAAGCGTTACAAGCTTCAAGCGCAAGGTCCCTGAATCCGCCCAGATCAATGACCTTGCCGATGACTCGGATGAATTCGTCGCCTTGATGAGCGAGACCCCAATTCGCAAAAGGCGTGCCCAGGTGAGGAGTTCCGATCGTCGTGAGGCTGCTGATCTTCGCTGCCATGTCGTGATTGACGATCATATGGCGCGCATCCAGGCCACCCATGCTGTGAGCAATGATATGAACCTTTTCCTGTCCCCTGAGGGTTAACACTTTATTCACTTCATTGCGCAGATCCTCTGCACGTTTGTCAACGCGCGCCGCAAAACTTACCGAAGAATGATAGACGTCAAACCCATGCGACCGGAGATGACTGGCGATGCCTTTGAAGTAATGCAAGGCATCATTAGGTGAGTCGACGTTTAGGCCGAGCGCGTCAAAGGTCTTGCTGAAGAAGTTGAGGAGAAAATCAAACCTGGCGATGCCATGTGCAAGGATGATGGGGTATTTTTTTTCGTTTGACATTTGGGCGCCTCTTTAGTTAATCAGAAACCCCATCTTACCTCATTGTAAATTATTGAGGGTATGTGTGTTCCCGCACAGACCGGCTTTTCTCTCGGATGTTACCTCTTGAAAGGGCTAATGCTGCATCACTAGGATGTTCTAGTTTGCCGCTTTGGCCTCCAAGCGAAGAAAAACAAGGGAGGGAAAACAATGTCGTTCGGTATTTATATCGCAGGCTACATTATCCTAATCCTCGGACTAGCGATCGGAGCCAACATGCTACACGTGCCTCCGAAGTGGATTGGGGTGGGAATTCTTTGTCTGGTCGGGATCGCGATTGTGCATGGTGTGACGGCCACGCGACAGAAGGATCCTCCGTCTTGATGGTGATTCTCGCGCGCTTTGCCGCGAGCAGCACTGACCACTCAAGCGAGTTACTTCGTAATTACGTGGGACCATTGGGCGATCTGATCCATGGTTGTCTCGTAGACCTGTTTTTGCGGCATCGGTGAGGTCTTTGGAACTTTGAATGAGTGGTCACCACCGTCGACTACCTGAAGAGTTGCCGGCAAACGCTCCCTCTCAATCACCGCGCGAAGCTCTTCGGGCCGGCCAAAAGCGTCGCGCGAGCCTTGTATGAAAAGCATGGGGGCGCGGATGGATTTCAAATGTGCGTCGCGCATTTTTTCAGGCTTACCCGGAGGATGTAAGGGATAGCCCAGAAATACCAGCCCGGCCCACCGCGCCGAGCTAGCTCCGCCATTGAGGGCCGACTCGCTATCATCCTCAGCCGCTACCTGCGACGCTATGCGCCCGCCCATCGATTTTCCTCCAATTACCAAGCGATTGCCTTGCAACTTTTTATGGTTCTGCGAAGCCTTGATAACAGCGCGATAGCAATATTCGAGTTTCGCTTTTGGATCTGGAGCATTCCGACCTTGTTCCATGTAGACAAAGTTGAAAGTCATAGCGTCCAGACCGCGTTCGGCAAGGCCGCTTGCAAACAGACGCATGAACGGGCTGATCTGGTTCGCCCCGGCGCCATGGCCGAGTAATACAGTAATGCCCGCTCGGTTCTTCTTGGGAGCGACGTAAAGCATAGCGGTCACGCCGTCCCGCTCGTTAACATCTACTGTGAATTCTTCAGCCTCTGCTGGCTCTCGCATACGACTACTCCGCCCAAGGTGTTCACATAATTGGGCCACCGCCAAGCCTCCCTCGAACAACCATTACGAGAAGGTATAAACCTTCGGGACCCGCTCGCCTATCCCACAAGTGACTTCATACGAAAGCGTGCCTGCAATCCTGGCAAGATCCTCTGCCGGAATCTCTAAGTCGCCGTTTCTTCCCAGCAACGTTACCGTATCGCCAAGCTCCACACCTTCGACGCTTGTCACGTCGAGGATTGTGAGATCCATAGATATTCTACCCACCACAGGAGCATACGTCCCACGCACAATCACGTGGCTGCGATTTGAAAGGCCACGCAGATATCCATCGTCATAACCAATGGGGACGGTGGCTACGAGCGACTTCCGCGAAGCCTCAAACGTACAGCCGTAGCCAATGGTCTCTCCCTGGGGGACGCTCTTCAGCAGCATGATGCGAGAGTGCACCGACATTACGGGCCGTAACCTGTTGTTCTCAGTAGAAGGTGGAAGAATGTCACGCCATAGGCCGTAAAGCACACCTCCCGGCCGCACCATGTTTCCCAGCGCTTCGAGATGGCTGAAGATCCCGGCCGAGTTCGCGCTATGCAGGTATCTTGGGGCAAAACCATGGGCACGAAACACTCTGCCAACATTTTCAAAGCGGTGGATCTGATTTTCGGTTAACGACTCGCAAGTCGGATCGTCGGCAGCAGCGAATTGAGTCATCAACCCATCGACGCGAATGTGCTCGAACCGTTTTAACGCTTCGGCAAATTCTGCTACCTCATCAAAGCGCACACCCAGGCGTCCCATGCCAGTATCAATCTTGACGTGCACGTCGGCGATAATCCCCGCATCTCGGGCCGCGGCGTCCAATGTCTCGATCAGGTCGAGACGATAAACGACAGGTATCAGACTCTGCTGTATGCAGGCGGCAGCTTGTCCCTCCCAAAATCCGGCCAGACAAAGGATTGGCTGAGTAACGCCCGAATCCCTCAGCCCAATTCCCTCCTCCGGCAACGCCACCCCAAACCAATCGGCGCCCTCGTGAGCCAGCCTACGCGCACACTCCATCGCGCCGTGCCCGTAACCATTAGCCTTGACGACGGCCATGACTTTGGTGTCGGGACCTACGCGGCTCTTTATGAGATGGAAATTTGCAGCCAGCGCATCGAGATCGATCTCAGCCCAGGTGGGTCGATGATCCCGCATTGGCTGTTCATTTGAAGCAACCATCATGCGATAAGGGGTTCCCTGTTTGCGAGCACGATGGGGTGTTTTTGGTCGTTGGACATACGAGGTTCTCCTACTCTAACCGCCGCAAGGTGGTTCCGTATTAATTCTGTAGGTGTTCGTCGGATCTATCTCCTTCAGCTTCTCGGAAAGACTCTTGAAATGATCTTCTGCGATGCAGACTACCGGATCTACCTTAATGACTACCATCCCTTGCAGTCGATAGGGATTGGCGTTGGGGTCCGCATCATTGGTGAGATCGCGAATCCGGATTTCCTTAACCTGATCAGGTCTCTCGCCTCTGATCTTTTTGTAAACTTCCGGGTCAACCTCGCCGGAATCTCCAATTAGAATGAATTGCCGGCGTGGAAACTTTTTCATCAGCTTCGTAATTTCCTCTACTTTGTGGTCGAAAGTAGATTTAAAACCACCGACCGCGAGTCTTCTCGTGTCTGCTGACAAAAGATTCTTTGGAAAAAAGTTCAGGTGAAAGGTTCCTTCCGGGAAACCTCCAGGTTCGATCATCAGAAAATCATAGAGCGGCCCAAACATCTGGTGCGGTCCCCCAGAAACATAATGTACGGGAACGTCGCCCAGATCGTTGTAGCTTTTCGCCATTTCAGGCAGAGAAATAAAATCCCTGCAGAAGGTATTTCTAAGGACGGTGTCTTTACCGGCTGGGATGTTAGTCACCTTGATGGTGTCGTCAATATCCGAGATCAGTGACACTCCGTCGGGTTCGATTAGTCGGATCCGCCCACGGCCTGTATGCTCCCCTGACGCCGCGCTGAAGGTTAACCAACCGTTGGCTGAATCCTCGCTTGCGAGCAATTGCTTTGCTCGGTCATCGGTTAAAGTTAAATCCAGTTCTACAATCCCATTGACATCACTTCTCTTATTAAACTCGTACAACTTTGCATCCGGGTCGGAGTCGAACTTGATGATCACCTTCTCAAAGGACTTGTCATCATCTTCAAAATCACTAGAGCGTGATTGAAAATTGGTCATCTCTGTTGAGTCGCATTTGTTTTTCACGGTCGTGAGCGCAGTCATCAGCTTTGTGACGATCTTGTTCAGGTGCGATCTGTCCTGATGTACCCAGCCGCGCACGTTAATATTCCAGCCGTTACCCTCTCGGTAGCCATAGGTGGGGAAAAAAGTGACTTCCTCGCCGCTGCCCGCTGGGAGCCTCGGAGGAGCCGTGCTTTTCACCTCGTTTACGAGTGCCGAAAATCTATTCTCAGTTTTGGGAACCTCGTCTCTAGTGCACCAACCGGAAAATAACGCGACCAGAAGAGTGGGGAGGAGCAACAGGCGATTGTGGGGTTTCACTGTCTACCTCCCTTTGTATGTTGGAGGGGAGTTGGGCTCGTTGTCATGGCTAGACTGTGAGGACGCACTATTCACGATAGAGATTATCAAAACGCATGCTCGAGGGAGTAAAGCGAAGATCAACGGTGCCGGTGGGACCGTTACGCTGCTTGGCCACGATTAGTTCGGCAACGTTCCTCTGATCTTCCGGTAGATTGTTTCTCTCTTCGGGGGTCTTGTATTGCTCCTCGCGGTAGATGAAGGCCACAACGTCCGCGTCCTGCTCCAGCGCACCTGATTCGCGCAAGTCCGCCAATTGCGGCCGGTGGTCCGAACGCGATTCCGGAGCGCGCGAGAGTTGGGAGAGCGCAACGACGGGAACGTTCATCTCCTTGGCCAAAGCCTTCAACTCACGAGAGATCTGCGAGACCTCCTGCTGCCGCGACTCAAAGCGTTTTGCAGAACCCGACATCAACTGCAGGTAGTCAACGATAATAAGGTCGAGCTTCTTTTGTTCAGCGGCCAGGCGGCGCGACTTAGCACGCATCTCCAGCACCGAGATACTTGCTGTGTCGTCGAGAAATATCTTCGAGTCTGCGAGAATGCCCAATGATTTTGCAATCTGGGCCCACTCCGGCCGCGATAGGAAACCATTCCGAAATCGCTGTGCATCGATGTTGCCTTGCGAGCAAAGCAGGCGCATGACCAGGGCTTCCTTCGACATTTCCAATGAAAAGATTCCCACGACTGCGCCTGCGTGAATCGCCGCATTTTCGGCGAGCATCAAGGCGAAACTGGTTTTGCCCATCGAAGGGCGAGCGGCGACAATTATAAGATCCTGACGTTGGAGGCCCGAGGTCATCTTATCGAGATCGGCAAAGCCTGTCGTCAGCCCCGTCAAGACCGCGGCGCGGCCTTCCATCTCCTGAATCTTCTCCAGCAGCTGTTCGGCCACCGGCTTGACGTGAACGAAGCCTTGGCGGATGCGCTCGTCAGCCAACTGAAAAATTGCCTGCTCGGCATGGTCGAGAATGATCTCCGGTTCGTCTTCCTGCTCGAGCGCCTCCTGGGTGATCTTATTGGAGGCCTTGATGAGCTGGCGCAACATCGACTTGCCGCGGACAACCTTCGCGTAGTGAGCAATATTGGTTGAGTGCGGTAGACCGTAGGTAAGATTCGTAATGAAGCTGATGCCCCCAACCGATTCCAGCGCGTTTTCTTTCTTCAGCTCTTCGCCAATCAGGATCGGATTGATCTCGGCGCCGCGTTCGAATAGGGCAATCATGGCCATGAAAATGCGACGGTGCGATGGGACGTAGAAGTCCTCCGGTCGCAACAGTTCGATTGCCTGGCTGATCAGGCCATTATCGAGAACCACACCTCCCAGGATGGCGCGTTCAGCTTCAGCGCTGTTTGGCAGGGCACGTTCGAGCGATTGCTCGCGAGCGGGATCAGGATTGGCCATTGTTGACTGATTCTAATAGGGGCTTGAATTAGGACTTTGACGCGATGCGCGGAATAAAATGACGCCGCAAGTAACATGAACTTGCAGCGCCTCGGACTATACTACAGCGCCCAGCGGGGCACCAAAATTTGGAATAGAGGTCCTTGTTTTTTTGGCTTCCTTACTCTGCTGACTCCTCGGCCGCGTCGGATTCCCGATTCTTCGTGAGTTCCGCTTCCTGCTCCGGAGTCATGTGTCCCACGATTACCTGGCCTTCAGATGAGATTTTAACCTGGAGATCCACCGTTACTTCACGATGCAATCGCAGCGGTACAGTGAAATCACCGGTGCGTTTGAGCGGCTCTCGCAGCTGGATGCGATGTCGATCAATTTCGTAACCTTTGTCCTTTAGCGCTTCGGCGATGTCCATCGAGGTTACTGATCCATAGAGTGCGCCTTGCTCACCAGACTTGCGTTCGAAGTTAAGTACTAGCGAGCCCATTTGCTCAGACTGGGCATCGGCCGTCGCGCGCTCAGTTGCTTCCTTTTTCAAAAGAACCGCGCGCTCGCGCTGGATCTGCTTAACGTTGCCCGCAGTCGCCTCCACCGCGAGCTTGCGCGGCAGCAGATAGTTGCGAGCATACCCGGCCCTCACTCTGACTGTCTCGCCGCGGGCTCCGAGGTCGTCAACATCTTCGCGTAAGAGTATTTTGGTGTGTGGCATCTCTCGCGCTCCTTTCTTAGTCGGTGGTGTAGGGAAGCAGCGCGATGTTGCGTGCCCGTTTAATTGCCTCGGCAAGCATACGCTGGTGCGTGGCGCAGTTGCCGGTGATACGTCTGGGAATGATCTTGCCGCGCTCAGGAATATAGTTTTGCAGCAGTCTAACGTCCTTGAAATCGATGAGATCTGCTTTCTCGATACAAAACCTGCAGATTCTTCGCCTGTGCATGCGCCGGCCGCCTCGCGACTGCATCGGCCGCCCACGATCCATATCCTCGTCGCCATTGTATCCGCGGTTGCGGTCTTCATAGTTGCTCGACATAGTGTGTTTCCTCGTAAATCGTCAATCGTGATCGTAATCGTGGGTATCTGGTGGCTGCTGCCTAACCACTCTTACGTGGAGCGCGCGCTCAACAACGGTTACCCCCGCCATTCACTTTGCTAGCCTTCATCATCGTCAGCAGCGGCGAACTCAGGGACGGAAGCCCCGCGTGGGGGACCTCCACGTGAAGCTGGTCTTTTTGCGGCTTTGCGAGTACGACGGGCCTTAAATTTCTCAGCGCGGCGCCGATCTTCGTCGACCCGCACCGTCAAATAGCGGATGATGCGATCGTTGACGCGCATACGCCGTTCCAGCTCGGCTATCTCACTACCTGAGCCTTCGATCTCCATGAGTACAAAAGTGCCTTCCGTCTTATGAAGAATCTCATAAGCCAACTGCCGTTTGCCCCAGCTTTCGGATTTGGTTATGACGCCGCCCTGGTCGGTGACGATCTGCTTGTGGTTTTCAGTGAGGCGATTGACCTCATCGTCGTCAGCGCCGGGATCGACAATGAAGACTACCTCGTATTGCCTTTGTGATTCCAAATCATCCTCCTTATGGATGTCTAGCCTCATCTCGTTGGATGAAGCAAGAAGGGAATTAAAACATTTTCGATTGCCAATTGCCGATTTGGGAATCTCAAGTCTCGGGGCTGTAAGCTATAAGTTCTCTAAATCGGCAATTGGCAATTGGAAATCGCCAATCAGTTATACTCTGTCATTGCTTTCCGCACGCCATCCTTGAGGATGGACCTAAGCGCCTCGGCGCTTCGTTCCAGAACTCTTTCAACTTCCGTTCGCGCTGCCTTGGGTAACACATCCAAAACAAAGCGCTTCGAATCGCTAATCGGATGGTCCGGCTGTATTCCAATTCGTAGCCGGACAAACTCGTTTGTCCCGAGACAACTGATGATCGATTTCAAGCCGTTGTGACCCCCAGCCGAACCACGTTCCCGAATACGAATCTTACCGAACGGCAAAGCTAGATCGTCGGATACGACGATTAACTTTTCGGCTGGCGTTTCGAGCTTGTGCCTGGCAATCAGGCAGTACACCGACTCGCCGCTCAAATTCATGAAAGTCTGCGGCTTGACGAGTTTGACTGCGCAACCTGCAATCTCAGCCCGCCCTACCAACGATCGACACTCGCGCTTGTTCACTCCAATCGCGGCCTCGCCAGCCAACTTGTCAATCAACATGAATCCCAGGTTATGACGCGACCAGTCATATTCAGCGCCCGGGTTTCCCAAACCTACAATGAGACGCATGTCATTGCCAATTTCCGATTGGTCTTTTGTCGACGGAGATCGGAGTTTGCCGAGCCAATCTCATCCTCGATCAAGGACTTGGAAATCGGCAATTGGTAATCGGAAATGGCCTACTCCTTCTTGCCCTTCTCAGCCTCGTCGCCGGCACCCTCATCTTCCTTCTTACCCTTGCCGATTACTTCGGGTTCCGCCGCACCTTCGACTTCAGCCACCACCGCAACCGGCTCTTCCTTCACGATGCCGACTGTGGCAATTACGGTATCAGGTTCATTAAGAATCTCGATATTCTCACCTACCTGGATATCGGAAACGTGTAGTACATCGTGAACACTAAGATTCGAAACGTCGACATCTATAGCGTCAGGGATTTCGCGCGGCTCGCAGCGAATCTCAATCTCACGAACGATCTGTTCCAGGATGCCCAGTTCCTCCCGTACTCCGATCGGCTCGCCAACCAGGTGGAGGGGGACGGTCACCTCAATCTTTTGGCCTTTAACCAGTCGCTGAAAATCCGCGTGCAACAATCGGCTGCGCACGGGATCGATTTGCCTCTCATGGAACATGACCTCACTGGCCCCCTGGCCCTCGATGTCGATAGTGAAAATTGTGTTCCGACCGGCCTCAGATCTAAGAATCGCTGCTAACTCACTGAGCGGCGCTGCCGCTGCCACCGTTTCGCCGCCACCGCCATAAACCGTGACTGGAACTAATCCTGCGCGCCGCGTGCGACGAGCGTCGTTCTTGCCGCGGCCTTCACGCACCTTAGCCTTGACCGTTATGTCTTTATGCTCAGCCATAATCACTCCTCTTACAGACGTTCAGCGACAAACGGGATTTTTGATTTGGATTTTGGATTTGCGATTTACTTGTTCCGACCTTAAAGGGGACTGCAGTCTGAAATTTCAATCGCAAATCAACAATCTAAAATCAAAAATCCTGTCGGTCGCTGATGGTCTTCTTTTAGCCATCAGTGTTTGCCCTTCATACGAAGAGCGAGGAAACACTGGTTTCCTCATGGATCGACTTGATCGCTTTCGCCAGAAGCGGCGCGATACTAAGTACCTTTATCTTCTTCAACTCGCACGCGTGATCGCGCAGCGGAATCGTATTCGTGACAATTATCTGCTCGATCTCTGACTGATCCAGCAGTGTCACAGCCTTGCCCGACAAAACGGGGTGCGTGAAGCAGGCATGAATGCTTTCCGCTCCTGCATTTTTCAAGGCTCGAGCAACTTTCGTTAGCGACCCGCCTGTGTCACACATGTCGTCGACAACCAGGCAGCTGCGACCGCGGACATCACCCACAACGTTCATAACTTCTGCGACATTTGCCTTCTCGCGTCGCTTGTCGCAAAGCGCCAGCTCAGCATCCAGGCGCTTCGCGTATGCGCGGGCTCTTTCTGCACCTCCCGTGTCGGGAGCTACTACCGTTAGATTCGGCAAGGGATTGTCCTGATAGTAGCCAATCATTACTGGTGCCGAATACAAGTGGTCCACCGGAATGTCAAAGAACCCCTGGATCTGCGCCGCATGTAGATCCATCGTCAGCAAACGGTCAGCGCCGGCGACTGTAATCAGGTTTGCTACCAGTCTCGCCGAGATAGGCACCCGCGGCCGATCTTTTTTGTCAGAGCGGGCGTAGCCATAATACGGAATGACGGCCGTGATGCGTTCTGCCGATGATCGACGGAAAGCGTCGAGCATCACCAGTAACTCCATCAGGTGCTCATCGGTCGGGGGGGAGGTTGGCTGAACAATGAAGACATCCCCACCGCGAACATTCTCATCGATCTGAAAGTTAAATTCGCCGTCCGAGAAGCGCTCAGCAAAGGCGCGCCCCATATCACAACCCAGATGGCGACAAATCTCTTCCGCCAGTCTTGGGTTCGCGTTTCCGGAAAAGATTTTTATACCGCCGGTCGTGCCCATAACATCAGTAACAAGCTAACAAGTGCGAAGTCAGAAGGGTTTCCTCGTCAGTTTCCACTGATACTATTAGTTGAAAAGTGGCTGGGGCGGGAGGATTCGAACCTACGGATGCCGGTTCCAAAGACCGGTGCCTTACCACTTGGCTACGCCCCAGTATCGGATCGCAGATCAAAAGAGCGTAAGAGCGGAGTACCACAAGATCCCATCGCTCGAATGTATTCTTCGCGCGACAGAGTTTCGCAGGGAAAGGTGCGCCAGCAGCTTTCCACCCGAATCTGCTCAAGGGCGCGCTGCTGCGCCTCCCGGTTGTCAAAGATACCAAAAACGCTCGAACCACTTCCAGAAAGCAAAGCGCTACGAGCACCAGCCTGAAGCAGGGCGTTTTTAACTCGCCCAATCTCAGGCTCAATATCAAAGATCACCTGTTCGAAATCATTCTCCAAGTCGTCGGAGACAGGCCACTGATCCCAATCTGATGAATAGGTTGGCCCACGCGAAATAGCAAGAATAGAGTCGGAGTTCTGTGTTGTCAAGGCAGCTGAACTGAGTGCTTTATAGGCTTCCACCGTCGCCACGGTAACGGTAGGAGCTACGATCAGAAGATCCAGCGCCTTGAGATCCGTGAGCGAGGAGATACTTGTTCCCGTCCCTGTTCCAAGAGCCCTACCTCCGCCTAGAAAAAATGGGACGTCGGAACCTAATTCGGCCGCCAGCTCAGCTAACTCCGAGACCTTCGTCCTGACCTTCCACAGATGCGCGAGGCCTAACAAAGTTACTGCTCCATTTGATGATCCGCCGCCGAGTCCTCCCTGAACCGGAATTCGTTTTTCGAGGTGGATACGCGCCCCGGACCGAACTCCATAACGATCTCGCAGAGCAATTGCCGCCCGCACAATAAGATTGTTCTGATTAGTTGGAAGCAACGGATCATCACAAGATAGCGATATCTCAGAGCCTGCGGAAGCGAACCGAAGTGTATCGTGAAGCGAAACGGTTTGCAGCACCGTCCTGATCTCATGATAGCCATCGGAACGCTTTCCCAGTATGTGCAAGCTGCAATTGATCTTCGCAAACGACGGAAGGGTAAAGGGAGGTGTAGGCACGTTAAAGGCGGCTGACCTGTTGAAGCGCCAGCCGCCTGCTCATAAAGATTTATCCGGCGTCTAACGCGCGATGAAAATCTGGGTTAAATAAACCCGACCGTCACTGGCTACAAAACTACCGATCCCCGAAGCCCGAAATTCAGGACTGAGCATATTTGCACGATGTTTTGACGAAATCATCCATCTTTGAACAGCAAATGTGCCAGGATCATTGATGCCCTGATTATACGCTATGTTCTCTCCTATCACCTGAAAGCGAACTCCCGCGACCCGAGCACGATCTCTTAGACGCAGGCCTTCTGGTGTTTCATGCGCGAAGAATCTGAGTCGGGCCATCTTTTCGGAATGAGCTCGAGCCATCCGGCAAAGATCACTGTCCCAACTTAATGGAGAAAATCCATTCCTCGCGCGCATTTCATTTGTTGCTTCAAACGCCTGGCGCTCGGTCTCGGTGGCGTGATTGATCAATGGAAAGGCTGCATGACCGCCGCTCTCGGATCTGCGCCCGTCGCTCAGGGGCACGCTAACGCGTCGAGGCCTTGAGTAACTAGTCTCGTCTGAAGTCCCGGTAATAAGACGTGCCACAGGTCGCGAAGGGACACTCTGGGCTGACGCTCCGGAGAATAACCCGGACGCAAACAAACAAGCGGTGATCAGGATCAACCGGAAGATGAGCGTTGAGCAGATCGATACAGATCGCGGGGGTTCGAAGGTTTTCATTGATTGGGGTAACCGACTTTGCCCGTGCAAAGCGAATACGCCTGGGAGGAGGGCTAAATTGATAACCGCGCCGGGGCCGGCCGGTTAGTAACCTCAATTACAAACTAACAAATGCTTGAAACGGAATCAACACAATTCACATAAGGTTCGATTTTCAGGCCTAATAGTGCGCTCGGCCTATTCCGGAGGGCCCGTGGGGATAGAAGCCTCGGAAAACTGGGCAAACTGCTGCAAGGTTCGTCGCCACGAAGGCCGAGTGGGAAAGCAATACAGCAACACGAATACGGCAACCAAAGTTGCACCATAGGAATAGAAGGCGTTGCCTGTCAGGAGGGTGGCAATAAATCCCACCATCGAGATCGCGGCGCCAATTAGCGCCACCTGAATGGTGGTTTTCTGCAGAGTGCGCAGCAGCCCTGAGGCGCCAGCTAAAGCTCCGATGTCTTGCAATCGCATCGCTGCGAATCTTGTGCGACGCAGAGCGACTGCGCCCAATCCAAAAATGAGAATGGTGATTCTTAACGCTATATCTACAGGGGGATTATGTTGCTCGCGCAGGAAACTCTTGCTGATGTAGGCGGCGATGCTAAGAAGAACGGTCGCAACCAGTAGGCCGGCAACCGTTGTTGCAGTGGCTTTGTGTCGCCGCTGGAGTTCTCTCTCGATCGACTCGTTTAATTGATCGGACAATTCACACTTTACTCCGTGATCTTAGGCCACAGTTGAACACAGACAAGCACGGATTCAAACATGGAGAAGCAACCCCGAAGATGATAGGAGGCCCTGTTCGAAGTCTACAGGAACTGGAGCCACGGTTTATGAGACTCATCTTCGATAACCTTCGGAAATCAATCCCTGAGAATCCGTGCTTATCTCTGGCCGCTTCTTGTCGCCGGACGAGGAACTCAACCTCAACGCGCTCAAGGCTTGACCGGGGCGGACGCCGGCGCAGTAGTGACAGGAATTACATCCTGGGATCCGGAACGTGGAATCGAGTTCACCGGCGCGGGATTGGGGTTGGTCCGCTGCGTGGGTGCTTTCGGCGTAATGTTGGTAGGCAATTGACCGTTGTACTTCAGAGCTTCGTCTATAAGGTCAGTGCCCTCCTTCCCGTCCTTGCTGATGAGAACGCCATTCTTGTCCACGGTGACGTCGGCTCTGCCGCTAACCTGCTGCATCAAGTTGTCGAGCATTCCCGGACGTACTGGTGGCGGCGCATTCTTTCGCGCTGGATCGGGTTCGGGAACTGGTGCGCCGATAATGCTCAGCTGCTCGCGAGCCTTTTCCCCAAATTCGCTGTTGGGATGATTTCGTAGAATCTGCTGGTAGTATTTTGCCGCTTCGTCGGGCTCTTCTTCCTGCTGATAAGTCGCGGCCAGGCGGAAAAGGACCTCATCCATGAAGGAGAAGTTGGGATATTTCTCAACAATCTCCCGGTAACGGGACTGAGCACCTTTCAACCCACCCTTCTGCTGCTCGTATTTGGCCTTGTAGTAAAAATTTCCGATCTGCAGGTTGTGCATAGCAAGATTTTCCTGAACCTCGCGCAAGCGCTGCTCAACATCCGGCCGGAGCTTGGTCTGCGGGTACTGCTGCAACAAGACTTTCAATCTCTGCTCAGCTTTTCGCGCATGGGAGATATCGCGATCCGAAAGACCCATCTGCCTCATTTCGGCTTCCGCAACCTTCATCATCGCATCATCGGCCAGTGGATCGGTGGGGAAGAAGGTGAGCCAATCCTGATAGGCCTGTGCAGCCTGGATTAAGTTGCTCGTGGTGCCTTCAAGATAGAAGGAATCGGCGATTGCAAGTTTGGCCAAAGGTAGGAAAGGAGAATCGGGATAAGTATTTATGATTGTCGTAAAGAGGAGCCGCCCGGTTTCGTGGCTTCCTTTGCGCACTTGCTTGGCGGCCTCTTCGAACAGCACACGATCGCGGCCTGCGGCAACCTCGCCAGTTAGATCCGCATATTTGTCTTGACCGTCACCTCCGAAGAGTCCAAAAAACTTTCCCTTTTTCTTTTTCTTGGCGGGTGCTTTTCCGGAAGCGGCGCTGGCAGTTCTAGCACTTGCAGTAGCCTGCAGGCCAGCCTGCACGCGGGTGTTAATGTCGACCACTGACGCTTCGAGTCGTTCGAGCACCGTTGCATCGTATCGCTCTGAGCGTTCCTGTTTGCCGCGAATATCATTAACTTCAGAAAGGATTGAACCGACCTCTTTCTCCAGGCCTTGCAGTCTGAGTCGCGGATCGTCGACTGTCTCCTTCTTGTCTGTGCTCTTCGGTGGCAGCGAAGAGGTGGCGTTGTTGAGCGATCGACGCAGAGAATCGAGTTTGGACCGCATAACGTCCAAGCGCTGCATGGCCGAAAGATCACTCTGAGGTTTGGTTTGGGCCAGAGCAGGCGGAACTGCGATCACGAGTAGCGCGACGCAAAGTGTCGCCAGCGCAAAAAGGCGATAGTGCATATAAAGCCTCCGGAAACTTATTGCCAATTGCCAATTGCCAATTGCCGATTTTAATTCGCATTAACATTGCATGTGATGCGGCGCCGAGTAACGCAACGAGACTCCAATCGGCATGGGAAATCACTTACGCCCACTCAACCGTGGCTTCGCGCAAATCACGAACTGCCACCTGCGGATCGGGCGCGCCGAAAATAGCCGAACCCGCCACGATAATCTCAGCTCCAGCGGCTACGGCTTCTGCGATATTCGTTAGATCGATACCGCCATCTATCTCAATACGAACGTTCAAACCACGTTCATCGATCATTCGCCGCAACCTCCGCACCTTGTCCAGCGATGTAGAAATAAACTGCTGGCCTCCGAAGCCGGGATTCACGGACATCACCAAAATATAGTCCGCGAAAACCAGCGCTTCTTCTACCGCTACAATCGGAGTCGCCGGGTTAATCGCCACTCCTGCGGCGCCGCCGGCCGCCTTGATAGACGCCAATGTCCTATGTAAGTGCGGATCCGCTTCCACATGGACCGAAACCATCTTTGCGCCTGCAGCCACAAACTCCTCGGCATACCGACCCGGTTCGGAGATCATCAAGTGAGTATCAATAAACAGCTTCGTGGAACGCGCGATCGACTTCACTACCGGCAAACCAATCGTGATATTCGGAACAAAATGGCCATCCATCACGTCAACATGGAGGATAGCAGCTCCACCGCGCTCAACTGCCTCTATCTCCTGGCCCAGGCGTGAAAAGTCGCATGAGAGGATCGAAGGCGCGATTTCTATTGTTCTGGTGGTTGCCATCGGAATGTAAGGCGTGCTCGCCTGAACCCTCAACAAGCTACAGCCTCTCCCGATTGTCGTTTTGACCAGTGGGCGTAGGCGCGGGCGGCCGTCGGTTATCGTTTTGATTTACAGTGCGACTTGGGCTCGCGTTGCTATTGGCCGCCTCTCCACCGGAATTGGTATTCACAGTGTTTGTAACGTTGCGAGCTTTACTGGCATTCGCGTTCGAGTTTTCGTTAGCGTTCTTGTTGGCGTTCTTATTTCGCTTCGGCCTATTCTCGTTGTCGTTTTTTGCCGGTTCCGACGTGTTCGCGTTGCGGTTCTCTGGGGCCTTTTCGTCGCTCGCCTTTTTGTTGTCAACAACGGCTTCCGCAGCCTCTCCCTCTTTCGCAACGCGGCTTATATCCATCGCGACTGTCTGACCCGTCTTGACCACTTCTCCAGCGCGCGGCAATTGAAAGAGAACCGTGTTGGCTTTGACCTGATTGCTTGGTCTTGTCGCCCGCACGCGGAAATTCAAGTCGGCATTCCCCAAAACCCGCTCGGCCTCGAATCGATCCTTGCCTATGACCTCAGGAACGGTAACTGCAGGACTGCGCAGCGATAAATAAACAGTGGTCGCCAGGCCGAACAAGAATACGATCGCGATCAATATTACGAGGCCCATTCGCCTGACTGCCGAGAGTACTTGATCTGCTAGGCCCACTAAGCCCAATTCCTCACTCCGCTGCAACTTGATACCGTCAAAACCAAGCTGCGAAGTCTAACACCCGCTATCACCCGCCGCAAGATGCCTATCTCCGATAACTATTATGTTTACGGTCAAAGGGCGCAATCAAAAAAGTTTCGTTAATACGCGCCTAGCCTGATGAATAGTATATTTGCCGGGTCGAAACGCTTCTAGGTCCTCGGCTAGGATGCTACGGTATATTTCTGGGTTGTGCCGGGCTCCGGGTTTCAGGCTCGAGGGGGACGACGCCAAACCCTCGGCATCGCTAGCAGCAGCCCTCTGAAAAACAAACACTACCCACCAAAGCACACGAAACTCTCGAAAAGGATGGCTTAAATCGAGTTATTTCGTGGAGCGCTTTACTGGTTCTCCTGTGCTTACCCCTTTTTCGGCAACTGCTAGGTCAGAATATCCCCGACCTTCAGATGGGTGCCATTCAAAAAGTCGCGCACACTCATGCGTCGCTTTGCCTCCGGTTGTACCTCGGTGAGCCGAAGGGTTGTCTCCCCGCCGCATCTTACAATCAGGTCATCGCCCTGAGAGGCCATTACTTCACCCGGGAGAGCTTTTGACAATTCTGCGCGGGCGGGTTTTGCCCTCCAGACGATCAGGCGGTTTGTTTGGTGATGCGTGTAGGCATTTGGCCATGGCTGAAGACCTCTAATGGAGCGTTCAACTGCAAAAGCGTTTTTACACCAATCAATCAACCCGTTTTCTTTGCGCAGAATGGGAGCGAAAGTGGCATCCAGGTCGTGCTGACGCCGAGGCGTGATTTCATCAAGCTGAGCCAGGGTTTTGCCTAGCAGTTCGGCTCCCATCTCCGCGAGTCGACCCATCAGTTCGGGCGCCGTCTCCATTTCGCCGATCTGCGTTTCTCGACGTAATAAGATGGGACCCGAGTCCAACTCTTCTTCAATGAACATTGTGGTGACACCTGTCTTATCTTCTCCGTTAATGATGGCCCAGTTGACAGGCGCTGCGCCTCGAAAGCGTGGCAACAGAGAGAAATGAACGTTGATGCAACCCCTCCTCGGCGCGCCTAGAAACTCGGCGGGGAGAATGCGGCCGTAGGCCACTACGACTGCCAGATCAGCATTGTGCGAGGCAAAGAGAATCTTCGCATCATCAGTTCTTATCTTCTCCGGTTGGTAGGTTTTTAGACCGAACAACTGCGCCAGCACTTTGATCGGAGGAGCTGAGAGTTTGTTACCTCTTCCCGCGGGTCTGTCTGGCTGCGTCCAGACGGCAACTATCTCATAACCGTCCTCCTGCAGACGCCGTAACGCCGGCACCGCTGCTTCGGGTGTGCCCATGAAAACTATTCGCATAGTGCGGTCGGCTCTGCCGCTATCCGTGCGGTGAGGCTTTGCCTTACCGCACGGAATCTAAAATTAAAGGAGGCTACACCTCCCATGTTTAGGAGTAGCCTATCGGAAAATCCTATTACTCGAAAATACTCAACCTTTGGAGTGCGGTGGCGAGCGCAGAGCGACACCGCTTTGGATTTGCCGAGCAACCTACGAACCAACGCGCCGTCGACACTTCGCTCTGCCGGCGCAATCCATAATTCACCTCAAAATCCGTGAAGCGCTAAGTACCTTTTCCAAGTTGAGTGCCAGCATCCGGTCGCTACGGCTCTCGGTTCTGTATTGAATAGCACTGAAACCGCAAAGCCGAAATCCCGCCTCGCAAAACTCAAATTGCCGCACTCTTCTCGGCACGTGCATTAGTAGGGGCTCCAATTCTGGTAGCAATAGACTTCGCCTGCATGAATAGTAGGAGATAGTCGTGCCCGCCGGCTTTGGAATCGGTACCCGACATATTGAAGCCCCCAAACGGGTGAACTCCTACCAGAGCTCCGGTGCACTTGCGATTGAGATATAAGTTGCCGACATGAAACTCGCGTCGCGCTCTCTCGAGTTTGTCCTCATCGGCGCTAAAGACCGCACCGGTCAAGCCAAACTGCGTGTCATTAGCGATCTTCAGCGCCTCATCGAAGTCATTGGCTTTGATCACTGCTAGTACCGGCCCAAATATTTCTTCCTGCTCGATTGTCGCCAGGGGTTTCACATCAGCGATCACCGTCGGCTCAATAAAAAATCCCTGCTCGCCATCGGAACCGCCTCCCGCCACCAGGCGTCCACCCTCCGCTCTACCCTTCTCGATATAAGCGTTGATGGATTTGAAGGCCTTTTCGTTGATGACAGCGCTCATACTAGTTTTCGGGTCGCGCGGATCGCCGGCCTTGATCTCCTGTGTTCGTTCGGCAATCTTTTCCAGCATTGGCTCGTAGACTTTCGCATCAATGATTGCGCGCGAACACGCCGAGCATTTTTGTCCTTGAAAGCCGAATGCGGCTTGAACGACTCCAGTTGCCGCGTCGTCAAGATTGGCATCGTCGGCGACGATGATTGCGTCCTTCCCTCCCATCTCGGCCACCACACGCTTGATCCAGACCTGTCCTTCGTTGACCTTAGCCGCGCGCTCGTTTATACGCAGACCAACCTCCTTCGAGCCGGTGAAAGCCACGTAGCGTGTCTTCGGGTGGTCCACCACGAGATCCCCCACTTCAGCGCCGGATCCAGTCATGAAGTTCACAACTCCCGCAGGCAGCCCTGCCTCTTCGAGCAGCTCGAAAAACTTGTAAGCGATGGTGGGTGCATCCGAAGAAGGCTTAAGCACTACGGTATTTCCGGTGACTACCGAAGCAACAGACATTCCAGCCATAATTGCGAGGGGAAAGTTCCAGGGTGGGATAACGGCCCCCACCCCGAGCGGAATATATTCGAGACGATTTTCTTCGCCTGGAATTTTCGTGAGCGATTGCGGGCTGGCATAGCGCAACATCTCGCGCCCGTAGAACTCGCAAAAATCTATCGCCTCCGCGGTGTCACCATCCGCTTCAGCCCAACTCTTAGCAACTTCGTGGATCATCCACGCTGACATTTCATGTTTCCGCTCACGCAAGAGCCCGGCGAGACGAAACAGCAGATCTGCGCGATCCGAAGGGCTCGTATTCTTCCAGGTTTGGAACGTT
>JBGTLM010000130.1:0-4934 GCA_041744135.1 Pyrinomonadaceae bacterium | reverse complement strand
CCGCGTGCGATCAGTTCCGCGGCCTTACGAGCGCGGACGCCTGGCGGGCCCAGCTTGCGTGGGTCGGCAAGCAATTGCTGAATCTTTTTGTATTCCTCGAGACGAGCAAGGTTCTCCGGCGCACTGATTGTCGCCATCACAAAGGGCACGTTCATCGTTGACTTGCCCAGAGCTTCAAACTTCACCCGGTCGCTCGCCTGATCCAATTTGTCGAAATACGTGAGCACCTGGCTCCAGCTCGCGAGTTTGCGATCGTCGCCGGGACGAAAACCCAGGACTTCCTCAGGAGCGGGAATCTGCGCGGAGCTGGTGGGTTTTGGGGGCCGGGTTTGGTTTCGCGCGGCTGTGGTTATCGCAAGCGAAGCTGAATGAAAAATAAATGTCGCGATTAGCAGCAGCAGTAGGAGTATACGTCTGGACATGTGTCAGGGTGTCTCGCTTGAAGAGTTTTGAAAGGGACGATGCAAAAGTGTAATCGAAAGCGGGTAGGAAACGTAGGGATTACAGGGCGCTCCGGGAGTCGGGGTCGTCGGGCACTAACGGGTAAGTCCTAGGCTACTCACCACTCACACGGCGGTCTCATGGGCCGCGGCCTGAGTGAGTCGGTACTCAGGACCCACCCCTATCGCGAGGTGATGCTGACCCGTTGAGCCGCAGCAAGCCAGATTGCAGCAGTAAGCCGTGGTGAATTGAAACCGATCCAACAGGCAAAGGAGTAAGTCGATCGATCCAAGTAGGTACCAAACAATAAGCCGATCGACGTTGGGACAGTAGTAATGGAAAATGAGATCCAGGTTTGGGCCATGAACCGCTCTATAAAATGGTCGCATTTATGTGTAAATTATAAGGTTTTAGTGAGAAACAACCTTGCCCAACCGCTGTCCATCCGTGTAGAGTAGCGGCGTCATTAACCCCTGCGCACTCCCCGTTTTAAAAACTCATTCGGAGGTTACTCCAGATGTCTGTTGAGAGTGTCGGTGCGAATGAATTCCCGGATCGGGTCGGGGCAAAGCCTGAGAATCCATTTCTCGCTACATTTCGTCCGTACATTCCGGCTGAGACGGTCATTCCGGAACTAACAGCGCGGGCACTCATCGTAGGGACACTTCTGGGAATCGTGTTCGGCGCGTCTTCCCTGTACCTGGTTTTGAAAGTCGGCTTGACGGTAAGCGCCTCGATTCCCGTCGCCGTCATTTCCATTGCGCTGTTTCGCCTCGTCGCGCAACTGGGGCTTAGAAACGCAACCATCCTCGAGAACAATATTGTGCAGACCGCGGGGTCGGCCGGCGAGTCAATCGCCTTTGGCGTGGGCGTGACGATGCCGGCGATCATGATCCTCGGCTTCGACCTTGAGTTGACGCGCGTGATGCTCGTCGCTGTGCTGGGTGGCTTACTCGGCATTCTGATGATGATTCCCTTGCGCCGCGCGCTGATCGTGCAGCAGCATGGAATTCTCAAGTATCCCGAGGGCACAGCTTGCGCCGAGGTGTTGAAGGCCGGAGCGTCCGATGAGTCGCGGGCAGCGTCTTCACGCGAAGCCAAGGCGGAGATGGCAGCGCGCGATACAGGCGGAATCAACGTCGGCGCCAAAACCATCTTCACCGGTTTCGGCATCGGCGTTCTTTACCAGGCCGCTCACAGGGCTTTTTACACCTGGAAGGAAGCACCCGAAAAAATCTTCGGGCCGCCGTATGACAAAGGCTCGGTAGGCGTTGAAGTTAACCCGGCGCTCCTGGGCGTGGGCTATGTCATTGGCCCCCGGATCGCTTCCATCATGTGCGCGGGCGGTGTACTAGCGTACCTCGTGCTGATCCCGACCATTGCTTTCTTCGGCGGTGGAGAGACGGCTGGCGCCATCCCGCCGGGGACGACACCGATTCGTGGGATGAGCCCAAACGGCATACGCAGTAATTACATTTTGTACATTGGCGCTGGAGCGGTCGCGGCGGGCGGCATCATCAGTCTATTCCGCTCGCTTCCCACAATCTGGCACGGCTTGAAGGGAGGATTGAGCGACCTGCGGGGAGGTCCGGAGGCGAGCGCTCGCGTGCCTCGCACTGATCAGGATATCTCAATGAAGTATGTGCTAGCCGGCATCATCGCGCTTATCGCGATGATCATGGCTTTCCCACAGCTGGGTCTGCAACAAAGTATTTTCGTGGCATTCCTGGGCGCGGTAATGATTATCGCCTTCGGATTCTTATTCGTGACAGTGTCATCTCGGCTAACCGGAGAAATTGGTTCGTCGTCTAATCCCATTTCCGGAATGACGGTCGCGACCTTGCTTCTGACTTGCCTGATTTTCTTACTCATGGGATGGACCGGTCCGCCGTATTACGTCACTGCCCTCTCGATTGGTGCCATAGTTTGTATTGCGGCGTCGAACGGGGGCACCACTTCTCAGGACTTGAAGACGGGGTTTCTTGTTGGTGCAACTCCGAAGTATCAACAGATTGCGATTCTTGTCGGGGCGATTACGTCAGCTCTCGTCCTGGGGCCGATCCTGATTGGCCTGAATGAGAACGGCACGATCTACGCCCGCCGCATCACTTTCTCCGGAGTGGACGAGAAGGTACAAGGACTCTCAACGGGCGAGACTGGGGCGCTTGCCGGCTACGCTGAAGACATCAAGCCGCGTGAGCCGGGCAATTACCGCGTTCTCAAGCGAGACGTCAGCAGTCCTAAGGTCGAAGGTTTGAACGAAGGGGAATACCTCGTCAACGAGTCGGGCAGGATTCTCTACAAGATCGAACGCAACTTCACGCCTGAGCTTCGTGCTGACATGTCGAAGCTCGGCCGCGAGGAAAAACTTCAGGGACCGCAGGCCGCTGACGACGGAAATAGCTACAGAGTCTGGCACAAGACAGACGCCCAGGATGGTCGCGAGGGTCGCTACCTCGTGGACGCGCAGGGGGTGCCCCAATACATCGTTGACCCGGCTATTAACGGCCAAAACAGATTTCGCCCAAATGGCCAGAAGGTCGAAAAGTTTGACGCCCCGAAAGCTACTCTGATGTCCTACATCATTAAGGGCATTCTCAACCAGCAACTTCCCTGGAACCTAGTGCTCATCGGAGTGATGATCGCCATCGTGCTGGAGATGGCGGGCCTTCCTTCACTCGCCTTTGCTGTCGGAGTCTACCTGCCTCTCTCGGCGTCTTCCCCGATCTTCATTGGCGGCATGGTGCGCTGGCTTGTTGATCGCAGTTCGCGACGCAAACACACACGGATGACCGAAGAGGAACTAGCCGCTGAAAGCGACAAGAGTCCAGGCGTACTGATGGCTTCAGGCTACATCGCAGGAGCAGCACTTGCCGGCATTGTCTTTGCTTTCATGGCCGGTTACTTCACAGACACGCTCGAAGCCACGAAGGCGTGGATGCTTGCGCACAACCCTTTCTTCGATGAGCCGCCGGGACACGTCAAACGCTATGCCGACTTGTTATCGCTCCTTCCGTTCGTGGCCATTACGGTGTTGCTTTACGCGGTAGGACGGGAGTGGATTCTCGCAGCCGGGCGGAAGAAGGGAACCTAAGCAACCTTTCTGGCCTTGATGGTGTCTATCTTGTGCGGCGCGGCTTGCACCTCGCGATTGAGGGCCGCGCCGCCCTCGCGTTGCAACCCAAATCTTAAGGACTTCAAATGCACAGACTCATGATTACTTCGGTCATCCAACGCACGGTGCCTGTTTACCTTCTGCTCAATTTTGCCTTTGTACTCATAGCGACTAGCTCAGGTCTCGGGTTGGCTGAAACGAATGCTTTAGCGCAAAACCTCGTACTGAAAAGCCCGGCCACCGCTGCTGCGAACCAAACGGGATCGCCATCCGACGCGGTCCGCGAATTTTACAAGTTGTTGCGCGAGAAAAAGTTTCGCGAAGCTTTTGCACTCTCCATTTATCAGCCCGCGATTGAAGGATTGAAGCCTGCAGAATTTGACGACCTGCGGCCTGACTTTGAACGTTTGGCCGCGGCCATTCCTGAGAAGGTAGACATTAGCGGTGAACAGATAAGCGGCGAGGCTGCGACCGTGTTTGTCAGAGTCAAAGATGAGGCGGATAAAGAGCAGGCAGAGCCAGTCGCTTCGATTCGCGTTAATGGCAAGTGGATCGTTGGTGACAAGGAAAATCACGAGATAGTGAAGAAGGCTGGGAGTGAGTTTTTCTTCAACGCCCGAATCGACACTCATCATAGCGAAGTGCAAGCCCTGCTGCGGCGCATTTCATTGGCCCAACTGGTCTACAACCAGCAACACGCGGGAAAATTCGGTGATATGCCCGCTCTGATACTTGCCGGTCTAATACCAAAAGACCTCGAAGGAACCGAAACAACAGGCTATCGTTTTCGAATCACCGTCTCCCCCGATGGAAAAAGCTGGATTGCCAACGCTGAGCCCGCTCAGTATGGTCGTACCGGCCGACTATCGTTTTTCATGGACCAATCAGGAGTAAGAAATGGTGATGTGGCCGGCAAACCCCTCCCCGCGACGCCTTTGAAGAACTAAGCGGGCGATCCCACCCGGCAGCGGTGTTGACGGCTTGTGACGCTTGTCAAAACAGGGAGCGTAGCGACCTGGTCCGCCGCGATAACAATCAAATTGTTATTCATCGTGCTCACCAGGCGACGCTATGGACCCGGTCGCTACCGCTCGCGGTTCTGATATGGTGTTTTGCACCAGCTACATCTTGAGGCGGCCCTTTGCTAAGGGCGCGTTCGCCGCCAGCGGTTTCCCAGGGGATACCCTGAAGCACAGAGGATCACGCTGCAATCAGGGGACGAAAGCGAGCGTCGAGGTTCGCGAGCCTGCGAGCAGGTAACCCCAATGGCCGCGACACTAAGGGTTTTTCCCCAGGGCACTTCAAAAATTGCCCATTGCCAGCAGCTTAGTGATTTACTTACAATGGCTGGGCGAGTATTTATTCTTTCCCCAGTTGC
>JBGTLM010000129.1:0-15201 GCA_041744135.1 Pyrinomonadaceae bacterium | reverse complement strand
TCCTCCCATCCAGCAGTTGGCTTTCGCTGGATAGCCATAAAGTCTTCTACTCGGAAGACACTGGTGACCCCTGGGATGGCAAGAATCTTTTCGATGTAGCCTGGACCATCACCGATATTTTCGTGTGTATATGTAATCGCGACTCCTTTCGCGAGCCTCTCATCCAAATTCAATTTCATACTGTTTGGATTTGGTGTGGTTTCAATGGATAGTAACTTCACTCTTGCTCTCCCAGCGTTCTACCTATGCTCAACTGTACATGTGTGAAATTTGTCCTCATTTTACCACTCGGCTCCGGTTACTGCCCTACTTGTTCTATTTGATCTACGCCTCGTGGTGGAGTTACGGTCTATTGAGGCTGAATGGTCGTGACGCGTGACACTCAGCCTCAGCCGAGTTCGTTTGACCGACGTCGAGAATTAGTCCATTTTCTGAGGCAACCGAGTGAAGGCCATTTCTTGAACCGATTCGACAAATGTCAAGCGGCGAAAGCCCGCTGATAATCTCTTCCGATGCCTATCGTCCAGAAAAAATTATCAAAGACATTCAGGGACTTTTTCAACTCGGAAAAGTCGAGCGGTATTTTTCTCGTTATCTGTACGGTTATTTCGCTACTCCTTGCGAATTCCATTGTCGGCGCAAATTACTTGAGCATTTGGCATTTCCATGTTGCCGGTTTGAGCGTTGAGCATTGGACTAACGACGGGCTGATGGCGGTCTTCTTTCTGCTGATCGGCCTGGAACTCGAACGCGAGCTCTACAACGGCGAGCTTTCCAATTTCAAGAATGCGTTGCTTCCTATTTTCGCGGCAATGGGTGGCATCTGTTTGCCTGCATTGATTCACTTCGTTTTGAATTCTGGAACGCCGACACAAGCCGGCATCGGAATTCCAATGGCGACTGATATTGCCTTTGCCCTCGGCGTTCTCGCACTCTTGGGCCAGCGCGTTCCAGCTTCTCTGAAAGTATTTTTGACCGCGCTTGCCGTAATGGACGATTTGGGTGCGATTATTGTTATCGCCATTTTTTATACGGCGCAACTTTCGGTAGCGTATTTCATCGGCGCGGTTGCTGTCTTTGGTTTGCTGATGACGCTGAATCGCTTCTTTCGCGTGAGGTCGCTGGTTCCGTATTTGGTCGGCGGCGCGTTGATGTGGGTCTTGATGCTGAAATCGGGCGTTCACGCGACGATTGCCGGAGTTTTGCTGGCCTTTGCGATTCCGTTTTCCGCCAAAGAAGATGACGAAAAATCGCCTTCGCATCGGTTAGAACATTTTCTACACAAGCCCGTTACGTTCGTGATTTTGCCGATTTTCGCGCTGGCTAATACGGGCATAGTCATCGGCACAGGTTGGGCTCAGCAGCTTACGACGGCAAACAGTTCGGGCATCATCGCTGGTTTGATCCTGGGCAAGCCTTTGGGCATCGTCCTATTGAGTTTCGTCGCCGTTGCCATCGGCATTTGTCGCCTTCCGCTTGATTTGAATTGGCGGCACATTTGCGGCGCGGGACTTTTGGGCGGCATCGGCTTTACGATGTCAATCTTTATTACAAACCTTGCTTTTGTGGGAAACTCGGAAATGATAAGCGCCTCGAAGATCGCGATTCTGCTTTCTTCACTAACGGCCGGAACAATCGGCTTTCTCTGGCTCAAACTTTTCGGCAAAGCTGTAGCATCGGACGCAGATACGGATACGATGGATTTCCAAGTGCCCGACGGTTTAGGGACGACAAGGTAGCGACGCCTGTCGAGTCGTGGAAGTTTTTGCTACCGCTTTCCCTTCATCGTACAGCACTCTTGTCGAGCACCTCGATATGTTCAGCCGTTGGTAAGAGTAGTGCGTTCTTTTGCAACTCGATGATTAGGGCATTGCATGCACGTCCGCTTGGCATTACGGCGCTCATCATTTTCTTTCTGGTGGGTACGCTGATTAGTTTTCTCGCCGGTCTATCACTTCTTGTCCCCTCCCCCCTCTTCAACGTGATGTGGCGATTGAATCCTCATGGGCATGAGGGTCTGCTTCGTATAGGCCTCTGGGCCGTCCTGTTGTTGTTTGCAGCCTCCGCGTCCTGCGCAACCACCGCCGTGGGGCTTTGGAAACGCGCACGTTGGGGGCATATCCTGGCAATCGTTCTGATAGGAATAAATTTGTTAAGCGACCTCGTTAATACAGTTCTGGGGATAGAGCCCCGAGCGATTGTCGGGGTTCCTATTGCGGGGTTGATAATTCTTTACCTTGTTACAAGGCGAGTCAGATGCTACTTCGCTCAACGCCCAAGTATCGGCGAGGTCGCTAAACGGTGATGGAGTTCGCCAGCGTCGCTCTTATGAGTTCAACACCGGACGATTCATCTTCCACAAGCCATAACCCCACCAGACAGCATACAGTCGGTAGATCAAATATGGGACTAAGGCCCAAGCTGCCGTCTTGTCCAGTTTAATCAAACAAATGAATAGAGTGATGTCCAGAATGGGCGCTAAACTGCCGCTGATAAAGCTCGCGAAGAGATTCTTCGCGCGGAAGAACAAATAATTCCAGAGCGCATTGGCAACCATCATGAAGAGGACAAGCGCGATCGTGGCAGTCTTAAGGAGCGAATCATTCTCAAGCCTGAGGAGATGAAAGATCACAAAAAAGAAAATCGCATAATAGGCCGCTCCGATGATGTACCAGATCCAAAGCGGCGCCGAATAAGGCGGGAACTTTAGTTCCGCAAAGTACGACTTAACATTTTTGCCGGCGCATAGGCCCTCTAGCGTGGCCGCGAACGCGCAACTCGAGAGCGAGATTAAAAGTGCTACGCTAATTGACATCGCATGTTCCAGACTGTCGGTAAGTCTAACAGCACTTGATCTATCCTCTCAGCGATACCAACTAATGATCTCGCAAGGCTCGATAGGGAGTAAGAGGGCGCTTCAGGCTGTCCAAAGGAACAGACTTCTACCTTGCCGCCGGCAGGTTCTAGAAAGCACGATAGTTGCGCCCTCGTGAGATCACCAGCGCACGCCATCAAACTCGCGTCAAAGGACGCGCCGGCGGTGCTAGCGACTCTCCAATAGATCGGGCTAAGATGGTGGCGGTACGTGTTGATACTAAGCCAGCAGAAGCGATACCTTGACGACCGCTAGGCGCTAAATACTGGCTTATACGACCTGGTGGGATTAGGTAGGACCGCCTTTATGGGACTTAAAATCCGTTGACCGTAAGGTCGTGCGGGTTCGACTCCCGCCCTCGGCACCAATCATTTCAACGATTTACAGCCAATCAATTTTTGACGATGGACCAACGCAACGGAGTTAACTCCGTTGCGCGCCATATTTTGGTTGAAATCATTGGGAAGGATCGCGCTGCGCCGCAATCGAGATAGCCCCATCACCTAAAGCGACAATATGAACCCAGCGTTCGCAGGGTTTACGATCGGCGTGACGCCGTTGAAGTTTGCTGGTGTGCTCATGGCGTTTACTCTGGGTCTGCGTGCGTACACCGGTTGGGAAAGCGGCTCCGGCTTCCTGGGGCCGCAGGGCTAAATGCTGGCAATCAACGCGTGCGTTCCTTGGCGCTTGACGCCCCGGCTGTTCGGTCTGCAGGCGACTGGGCCAAGTCTTCCCACCAGCGGGAGAAGCGCTGTTGCCGATCATCAAGCACGATGGGCGCCCCAATCATCGGCGTGAGAAGCCTGTAGCTCCGTCCTTCACTTGCGGCGGTGATGCGCCTAAAGGGGGCGTCCCAAGGGTGCCTGGCAAGAGAGAATTTGCCCACATGGCCAGGAAGCAATGCATCTGCCTGCAGGTCTTGTGCAGCTTGTGCCGCTTCCTCAGGGGTCATATGGATGTGCGGCCACTGCTCGTCATACTGGCCGGTATCGAGGGCTACGAGGTCAAACCCTCCGAATCGATGACCGATATCAGCGAAGTGCGGTCCGTAACCAGAGTCACCACTCACGAAGATCCGTCGACTGGCAGTCGTTATTGCATAGCCAACCCAGATTGACTTGTTTCTGGTAAGCAGACGCCCTGAATAATGACGCGCGGGCAGCACATGAATCGCAAACCCGTCTCCCGACTCCAGGACCGAGTACCAGTCTGCCTCATGGATTTTCGCCTTGTCGTAACCCCAACGTTCAAGGTGTGCTCCAACGCCAAGCCCGCAGACAACTGTCTTCGTCTTCGATCGCAGGGCAGTCACTGTTGCATAGTCGAGATGATCCCAGTGGTCATGAGTGATCAGCAGATAGTCTATTTCCGGTACATCCTCTGCTGTGTAGGGATTGGTTCCATCAAAGGCCTTGTTCAAATATGGAACTGGACCAGCAGAAGCGCTGAACACCGGATCAAACAGAATGCGCTTGCCTCCGAGTTGAATGAAATAGGATGAATGTCCTAGCCACACAACCACGTCCACGTTTCGATCCAGCGCCTGAAGATCCGTTTTCACGGATGGTATGGGCGTTGGCGGTACCGGACGATCCTTCTTTGAGAACAGATAGCCGATGCCCACGGATACGAAACTTCGGTCGCCGGCAAGCACGGGTGTGGGAATCAGATTCTTAAAACCATCGCCGGAATAGTTGGGCGAACGCTTGATTGTGTCTAGACGAGCGCCGTCTGGAAGCTCTCCGAATTTGGGATGCTGAGTGTAGATCCACGTGCCACCCGTAAAGCCGGTGGCGAGAAGAGCTGCAATAGTCAACATTCGGCGAAACTTCCTTCTCATTGCGAAATCTCGGTACGCGGTTTCGACCGGCATGCCGGTGCTGCGCTCAAGGCTGCGCGCGTAGGCCGTTACCGACCAAGTGCTAGCCGCGAGAGCGCGCGGACTGGACTTGCCCAGTTTGCATAGAAGCAATCGCCTCTTGCAACGGAATGGGATTTAAGTATTCACGCCAGTGGCTGATACGTCCGTCGGAGATACGAAACAAGATGATGTACTTTTGCCGGTACTGATAGCCACTTTTGGCTACCACTCCTTGCCCATCCAATTCAGCGAAGACCAGATCCGGATCACCGCCGGGATAGATCCGAATATTGTGAAGGTCCCAGCCGGTAAACATGCCGCGCTCCTTGCCGAGAAACTTTTCCAGAAATTCGACCACGGTACCTTTTCCTTCAACGCGGTCAGGTAAGCCCGGCAAGGCAAAAGGCATTTCAAAAATAATGTTCTCCGCCAAGACATCGGCCATTCCTTGAACATCCTGCTTTGCTTCCGCTTCCAGAAATCTGCTGACTATTTCTTTGCTATTCATTTCTCTTTTCCTCCGTTCCATTGTTGTTCTGGAGATCATCGGGGATTTTCGAGTCCGAAGACTTTTTGCATCCCAACATTACAAACAGGGCCTCGCCACATTGATACCCGGACGAAGCCCTCTTTGTATCGCCCGTTAAAACGCACCACCCGCACTATCAGGACGTTTGCGCTTCGGCCTTTGAGTTCCGGGTTGCGGCTTCTTTGATAATGTCGGCAACGGCCTGAGGATTCGAGACGTAGATGGCGTGACTGCCTCCAACCTCTTTAACAGTTGAACCGGTGCGCTGCGACATAAATTTTTGCGCCGGCGGCGGTATCATCTTGTCCTCGGTAACGACCAGGTACCAACTCGGTTTAGTTTTCCACGCAGGTGTGCTCACGGCTCCGTTGAGAGCGTCCAATCCCCAGGGCACCTGTGAGTTCGCCATGAACTCAGCTTTTTCGCGAGGCACATCCCCGGCGAATGATTCCGCAAATTTCGCGCTATCAAGCATGAGAAAGCCGTCAACGGGCGGTAGGATCGGCGGCACGGGAGCACCGGGCGCCGGATTGGCGATCAACGTTCCTACTGATTCCCCCGCATCTGGGGCGAAAGCCGTAATGTAGACGAGAGTTTCAACGTTTGGATGATCGCCGGCTTCGGTAATCACAACTCCGCCATATGAGTGACCTACCAGAACTGCAGGACCATCCTGGGCATCGAGCACTGCTCGCGTCGCAGCGACATCACCGGTTAGCGATATCGTTGGATTCTGAACAACGCATACGTTGTAGCCCTCACGCTTAAGTATTTGGTACACGCCTTCCCAGCCCGAGCCGTCCACAAAACCGCCATGAACGAGAACGATATTCTTGGTGGCGCCATCTGATATTTGAACCATGATTTTTCTCCTTTACAAAAAGTGTTTTGAGTAACTCGACGAAGTTAACCTACCAGCATAAATCTACCGGTCAGGAAAACTTAGTTCAGAGAGGAAGCGCGGATCATCAAATCCCCGCGTCCCTCTATTGCTATCTCTGCGACTATTTCCCCCGCCAATTTCCCTAAGGTCGTCGGTTTGTCGGCATCCTGATTACCGACCTTCGCCACTTGCTGCGCTCTACCGTAGCTTTCAATCAACAGTTTGTAGTTGGGCATCCTGGAAGCATGAATTTCGGCAAATTGTTGCGCTTCGGGACGCGCCCAGGTTTGCTGCAATTCGGACACAAGCGCAATCACATCGGTCGGGATCACGCCCGCTTGCGTCAAACGCGCTGGTGCTGACTGGAGAAAAAGCTTCAGGACAATTCCTGATTGAGCAAGCCCGTCTGGTTGATACAAACGTCGCAGGAGTTGTAGTCAAAGGTAAGGGTCATTGGTTGATGGAAGAAGCGCCGAGTGAGGTGATTCCGCGACTCGTCGCATTCATCAACAGGTCGCAGTAGGCTCGATTGCCTGACCGCCACTCCTGAACGAACTCGACAACCCATTCAGAACTGTTCGAGTTGCGCTTAAAACCGCGACACAATTAAGAGGCCTCCACCAATCGCGACTGCGTCTTCAAGCAGAGCGATGACGATGTCCGGAACCTTGAGCGCCCGCACCAGGCGTTTGCGAACCTCGTAGCCCGCAAACGCGCCGGCGATCGCGCCAGCCACACCAAGAACGAGGCCGAGTGCGATCGACTGCGCCCCCGCAACAGCGACAGCGGCACCAGACAGGCCGCCGAGCACACTGCGGCCAACGAGTCCGAGAAGTCGTGTGCGGTTTGGGGTCGAAGGAAGTTTGTCGATGACCAATTCACCGAGAGCACCCAGGGTAAAGACAAGGACGGCACCAGGCGAACCGATTAAGGCGAGAGTCGAGTTGTCTAGATTGAGCCAGTGCCGGTTCGCGGCCCAGGCCACGACGGCCGGCGCGGTCATCGTACGCAATCCCCCGATTACACCAATGAGAAACGCCAGCAGCAACACATATGAAGGATTCATGTACGAGTCCTCCTCTGGAATTGATTGAACATCAACAACCGTATGATCCCTAAAGAATCAAGCGTCTTCCAATATCGCTTCAACATCGATGGCGATATCGATTTGGTTCCCGACGACAATCCCGCCGCGGTCCATTGTGTCTTGCCAACTGACTCCAAAGTTCTGACGATTGATCTTGGTGGTAGCTACAAAACCCGCGCGCGTATTCGGCCCTTTGTTAACTCCATCCTCCCACCAGGGCGTTTCCCATTGCCCAGATAGCTTACGTTCAGGCACGCTGGCCGAGTAACTCCGCGAATTGTCAGATCGCCGGTCACGGCATAGTCATGCTCGCCTTTTATCTCTACCTGATTGCCCTTGAAGGTGATCTCGGGATGGTGCTCGACATCAAGAAAGTCCGCGCTGCGCAAATGGTCGTCGCGTTCCTTTACTCCGGTCCAAATATTCTGAGCATCAATTTTCACTTCGAACGAAGAGTCGCGCGGGTTCTCTGGATCAAACTCCAGCGAGCCGTGAACATCCTTGAAGTGTCCTCGGACGTAGGTCACCATCATATGCCGGGCGCGAAACTCCGCCGCCGTGTGCCCAGGCTCGAAAGTCCATTTGGCCATCTTTTACTCTCCTTCGAAACCTCATGTACGTTGGACAAATATCCCAGAGAAGTATTGCCGCTTACCGTAGAAGACAATCAACCACAGGACTGTGACCACCGCCGCCGGTATTGCTCCGCTCGGATTCAGGAATACGTGATAACAAATGATGTTCACGATTACTGGCCCAAGCAGCACCAGCGCAAGTGGTACGAACCGGTTGGCTAACAATAGCGCACCACCTGCAATTTGGAGCGCAGCCACAACCCAGAAATAGTGAGAAAGGGCCAGCGCGCCGACAAACTGCCCGGCCAGTCCCGTCGGCATAGGCCCCATGCTCAAGAAATTCAAAAAGCCATTGAGCCCAAACACCACGAAGATCAGCCCAAGTAAAAGGCGTGCGATCAAGGTTACGACTTTCATTTCAAGTTACCTTTCGATAGTTTCAAAAACCTTACCATTTTCAGTGTAATGCGCTATCAGTGGGCGTTGAGCTGTTTGGGAAAATTCTCTCCAGCCCAAGTCGAAAATCGGGTCGGTTCCCGGCCGGCTATTTTGTTTGCGAGAGCAATTTGGTCAGATGAATCCGAACCCAAGTAGGTATGCGCTTCGAAGTACCTGAACATCGCGGCGATCTCCGCAGCTCCGGGGAAGAGAGTGGCGAAGACGTCGGCCGGGACCTGCGTGAATGAGAAGTTGTGACCCTGCCGATTAAGCACGTCGACGATCTCGTTGAAGCTCATGAAGTCACCGACGAGGGGCAGATACTCGCCATGGCCGGCCTGATCTGGGTGCGCGAACGCTCCAGCGACGATGGAGCCGAGTTCGCGAATGTCACCCATGTGAATGCAACCCACACTCGGATCGAGCGGGAGCGCCCAGCCCATGGATCCGTCTGCCTGCTGTTGCGGAGCCATGGCGCCTGCGAGGTTCTGGTAGAAGAACGGCGCGATGGAGAACGTATGATTCGCAAACCCCGCTTCTTTGACTATCCGATCGACCTTGGCCTTGTTCGTAAAGTGCGGAACGTAGAACCTGCTGCCGCTGATCGCTTCGACGTCAGGCAGCGTGGACCAGACTACGTATTTGACGCCGGCATCACTGGCGGCCTTAACCGCGGCGGTTCCCTGCTTGCGCTCGTCGGTTCCTTCTAACGAAGAAGTAGTGACGAGAAATACGCCATGTGCCCCTTTGAACGCAGCGGCGACGGTTTCGGGGCGGTTCAAATCTGCTTCAACGACTTCCTCTGCGAGTTCGCGATGCTTGTCGGGATTGCGAGTCAGTGCGCGCACCTTGAATTGTCCGCTAGCTTGCAGGGCACGTACGACTCCACCGCCCTGCTGCCCGGTTGCGCCGATCACGGCGATCAGTTTCTTATTGTTGGATAACACCTTGGTATTCCTTTCATCTTCAATCATTCAAGAGTTAATTGCGCCCATCCGTCCTCGACGATAGTCTTCAAACGCCTGATGGATTTCTGCCTCTGTGTTCATCACGAACGGTCCGTAGCGCGCGATTGGTTCATTCAACGGCACACCAGCGATTAGCAATACTTCCAGCGCGGCTTTCGCATCTGCTGGATTCTCGATTTTCACTTCGTCGCCGTCCGGAGCGAACATCACCATCTGTCCGTCGGCGCCACGCTCGCCCTCTGCTCCGAATAATCCTGCTCCGTCAACGACGTAAGCAAACGCGTTGTAGTCTTGCGGCACTCGTTGCGTCGCCACGCCGCCCGGCTCGATCCGGTAATGCAAGTAAATGATTGGCGTGCGCGTCTCAATGACGGCTTTCTCGCCCATCGCTTCGCCGGCGATAACAGTCACCGATACCAGGCCATCGGCCGATGTAGCTTTCGGAATTCGCGAACTCGGAATTTCCTGATAGCGCGGCTTGATCGTCTTGTCGCGCTGCGGCAGGTTCACCCAGAGTTGAAATCCGTGCATGCGCCCGCCAGTCCGTATGAATTCAGCGGAAGCCATCTCGGCATGGACCACACCTGCGCCCGCAGTCATCCATTGCACGTCACCTGACTTAAGTCGTCCGGCATGTCCACTGGAGTCTCTGTGCTCCATATCACCCGATAGCATATAAGTCACCGTCTCGAATCCGCGATGCGGATGATCGGGCGCGCCTTTCGCTTCACCCGGAGCAACATCCATCGGCCCCATCTCATCAAGCAACAGAAATGGATCAAAGTCTGAAAATGATGCCTTGGGAAACGGCCGGCGCACCAGAAATCCGCCTCCTTCCAGAGTCTCGATACTGTTGACGATCCCCGCGACCGTCCGTCTTCTATCTATTCCGGTCTTTTCAGCTCTCATTGCTTCTTTCACCATCGACATAAATCTCACCTCTTTAAAACTTGTATTTTATTTCGAATCACGCAGCGTCCTCTTCACGATGCGCTGCCGCCTTGTAACCGATCTTTTTCAACAGGCTGATAAGGGTCTTGCGCTCTGCTTTTGTCAGGGAAGCAGCCGCAAGCTTTTCCATGTCGCCGGCGTGCTCCCCGTAAATACGCGTGATTATCTTCCTTCCTTCCATCGTCAAGTGAACGATCCTCGCCCGCCGATCCGTGCCGTGAGCGCGCCGCTCAACTAATCCTCTCTTTTCCAGGCGGTCAACTGCCACTGTGATCGAGCCGCTCGTCAACAGAACCTTTTTCCCGATTCCGTTAACCGGAAGCGGCCCTTTGTGGAGCAAGGCTTCGAGCACCGCGAAGTCACTACCGCACATCTCCAAGTCGGTGATGCTCTTTTCGGCATAGGACTCAACCGCCCGCGCCGCCTTCCACAACACCAGGAATAGGTGAACGCCGCTCCCACCCGACAACGACTCAAGTTTGGCCATCCTGCAGTTCCCTTCTATGCGCCCTTCGGAACTTTAACTTGACATCAAGATACTTTAGCTGGAGATACATGTCAAAGGCACCTGAGCGCGGCTACTGATTTTGATACATGGTAACGGAGAGAAGATGGGGCTAAGATGGTGGCGGTGCGTGTTGATACCAAGCCAGCCGAAGCGATACCTTGACGACCGCTAGGCGCGTAAATACTGGCTTATATCGTTTCGTAAGATTACATGATGCCGCCTTCATGGGACTTAAAATCCGTTGTTCGTAAGGACGTGCGGGTTCGACTCCCGCCCTCGGCACCAATCACTTCAATAACTTACAAATGCTCATTCTTTGAAACTGAAACCTCACTACGGAGTTAACTCCGTTGCGCAGCGCATTTGATTCGATTTCACTAGGAAAAACCCGCGTGGTTACGAGTTTAGACTAGCCCCATCTTCGATCGCTCTAACACAGGCATGGACGCAAAGAGAATTTCAGTTGCGTACGAAGCGCCATCGGAGAATCCACCGATGACTATCCGGCTGACATCAATCGCCAGCATTTCCCAGTATTTCCCAGTATTTCAATGACCAGTTCCAGCGCGCGATTCAGGAATTTCACATCCGGCCCAAAGCTGCCGCCAATCGCATCCCAGGTGTTACCGCGAGAGTTGGGAGCCAGCACCGCGACACCCGCTTCTTCGGGCGCCGTGCCGGAGCCTACCGAGATACTCAAACATCTCGTCCGCGCATAGTAGATTTTTGCCCGGCGCCATGCCGGCGCCATGCCCGCGCCATTAAAGCAAACCAACAGCGGGAAGTTTGAGTTGGGTTCGGATTTGGGCGTTTGCCGAAATCGCGTCACGCGCGCTATCCAGACCGAGTGTAGTCCGTCCGCTGAGGTATGATTTGCGGGATTCGTGCGGTCGCGCAGGGGCAATGATCGATGAGGCCACGAGTCTTCGAATGGCCGCCATCAAGCAGCGCAACACCGTTCCGGAGCGAATGGTTCGAACAGCCCTGCATCGCATGGGCTACAGATATCGGCTTCACGCCGGTGACTTACCGGGATGCCCAGATATTGTATTTCGAAGCAAACAAAAAGTGATCTTTGTCCACGGCTGCTTTTGGGACCGTCACAACTGCCGCCGTTCCACAACCCCCATCTTGCGCAGGGAATACTGGCTCCAAAAGTTCCGACGAACAGTTGCGCGAGATCTGTCTTCTCGACAAAGATTGCGACAGCTTGGTTGGAAGTCATTCGTGGTTTGGGAGTGTCAGATCAACTCCGCCACATTGAAGAACAGGCTCGAGACGATTCTTAGAATCCCCTTGAATCATCTGTCATTGGAAAACCAAAACCGGGGTCGGGCTCGCGATTCGCTCCAATTGATCCATTGATTCAATGATTCAATTCTGAAGCGCCAAGCAAGATCGCAGAAATCGCAAGCCTGACCCCAGTCTTCAGTCTCGGCGGATCTATCAAAGACGACGAATCGATCGCCGCCGCAAACGAAGCCGGCATCGCGATGGCATTCACTGGCATTCGTCATTTCAAACATTAGCTTGACGATATCTTGTAGTAGTGTTAAGACCATACACAATTAGGATGACTTAGGAACGCTCGGAAGGTTTTTGTTCAAAACCCCACGGGCTTTTGTTTTTTTGCGAATTCAATTGGAAGTGCAACAGAATGGTTTTTGTTCGCTTCGCCCCAGACGGGCGAGATGTTTATAGCTTAGCGGTCCTTTCTTTACTCCGAAGCTCCGTAGGAGCGCAATCGCTCTTGGCTGCCTCCGGCGAAGGTTCTGCCGCCGGGTTTCGCTCCTAACGGAGCGAGATTTTTGAGCGTGCGCCCGTAGCTATAAACGTCTCGCTCCTCTGGAGCGAAAACGAGTTCACCTGTTGCACTTGTAAGTTGAATTCACCTTTTGAAATCGAATAATACCTTTGGAGAATTGTTATGAAAAAGACACTTCGGTTTATTTTATTGGCTGCTGCGTCGACGTTTTTCGCGGCATGCGGAGGCCCGGCTGCTGACACCGGAGCAAATAATGCAAACACAAATACGACCAAACCGGTTGCGGCCGCACCGACCGCCGACGCTTTGATGGCCCTCGACAAACAGGCCAATGAGGCTTATGTCAACGGCGATTCAAAGTTTTTTGAGGGAATGCTGGGCGACAAGTTCGTCATTCTCACCGGCGGCGGCCAGCGGATGGACAAGGCCGCAACCGTCAAGATGATCGCCGACGTCAAGTGCGACATCAAGTCAATGGACCTGACCGAACCCGCGATGTCGATGATCGACGCGGACACGTATGCCCTCAGCTATAAGGCCACTTGGGACGGCACGTGCAACGGCCCCGCCGGCAAGCCGATGAAGGTGCCGAGCCCGGTCCGTTCGGCCAGCATCTGGGTCCGCAGCGGCGACAAATGGCAGGCGGTCTTCCACGGCGAGAATCTGATCGTCGATCCGAAGAATCCGGTCGCACCCGCAGCTCCGCCCAAAAAGCCCGCAGCTCCGCCCAAAAAGGAAGAGCCGAAGAAGGATGACAAGACTGCGGCTAATTCAAATACGGCTTCTAACACCGCTGCTCCGGCCAAGGCCACGCCCGATGCCAACACCGACGCTCTCGTCAAGGTCGAACTCGCGTTATGGGAAGCATGGAAGACACACGACGCCAAGAAGCTCGACGATCTGATAGCAAAGGACGTTTCATTTGTGAATATATTCGGCACCTACCTCGCAACCAGGGCCGATGCAATGAAGGACTGGACCGGGGCCGGATGCCAGATCAAGAGTGTCAGCGTCACTGAAGGCTTCGCTTCGGCTCTTTCGCCGACCGTCGAGATGCTCACTCGCAAGGGCACCGCCGACGGCACTTGCGGCGGTCAGGACGTCGGAGGAAGTGATATCTGGGGCGTGTCAATTTATGTTAAGGAAGGCGATGCTTGGAAGTTTGCCTTTGGCATGAACTTTTCCTCTATATGAGCTTGCTTGGTGCTAAAACTACTGAAGGCCGGAGTTTATTCGCTCCGGCCTTTTTATGCGAACATTCACGGAACGAATGTCCCGATCTCCAGGTCTATAACGACGGCGTTGAAGTGGCGCGAAACCACGTCCGCTGGCCTCGACACAGTTCGATCAACACTTCGGCGACTTGCGCTTCTTGCCGATCGCGCTACGAGCTTCGAACTTCTTAATATGATCGGGCGCGAACGGAATCTTGCACGCCCCAACCAGGTCGACGGCGACCTTGCCGATGCCGTTCGCCGTATCGACCGCGAGCTTGTGGAGCGGTTTGACGTAGCAGGCGACGGCGATGACGAAACTGTTCATCACGTATTTGATGCGATTGGGCTGCTGGTGGATCGACTTGGCCACGCGCTGTAGGAGCGATTTGATCTCGGCAAGGTCGAGGTCCGCGTCTTCCTTGATGGCGGCCATGCTGCTGTAGGTTTGCCAGCCGGCCGCGGCGATGGCTTCTTCCTTGGATTCCATCCACTTCAAGGCCATCTCTCGACCATGCCCGCTCGCGGACGCCACCCACGGGACCGAAAATTCGGCGACCCAGGGACTGGTGGCGCCTTCGATCCACTTTTGCAGGTCCTTCTTGGTCATCTTAGCGTCATCAGCGATCAACCCGGCAAGGTACATCGCGTCGGCGATGCCGGTGTCGTAGAGATCCAGCGCAACCTGGTAGTCCATCTTGACGCGCTTCTGGATCTTCTTCAGGTCCTCACTCTTGACGCCAAGGCACGGCTCCTGGGCGCCGTGGGTCATCCAGGTTTTCTTGGTTTGTGCGTTGCCGAGCTTCTTGAGCTCGGCGACGATGTCTTTGGCGGTCATTTACTTTCTCCCTCAAGTTGCATGTAACGCGCAATCGGCTCACGCCAGTATCTCGCGTCTCATCGCTCCGTCTCTCCGCTGACCGGCGGACGTTCCTTCCGTATAAACCAAAACCGGGGTCAGGCTTGCGATTTTGCGATTCTAGAGCGCTGGCGAGATCATTCAACAATACAACAGTGGCGAGTGACAGAGAATCGCAAATCGCAAGCCTGACCCCAGTCTCGCTGGTTTGCTCCTCACCTCGACGTCAAAGGCTCGATCTGGATTTGAGTTTTTCATCAGTGTCGAGAACAGGGGTTCAGATTACAAACCTTAGCTCGCGTGTTTGAGCAAACCGCAACTGAAGGTTGTACTCTAAGCACGTGTGCGGTGGCTGAATTGCTGCAGCCCGCTACGCCACAAACTTATAACCGTGACCGCGCATGGTGAGAAAATGCCGCGGCTCCTTCGGGTCGTCTTCCAGCTTCTGCCGCAACCAGCCCACGTGAACGTCAACGGTGCGGGTCAGCATTCCGGTTTCATAGCCCCAAATCTCGCGCAGCAGTTCATCGCGCGAAAGCGTAGCGCCGCGTTGGGCGATAAAGTAGCACAGCAGTTGAAACTCTCGCGCGGAGAGTTCGACCTGCTTACCGTTGCTAAGCACCTCGGTGCTCCGAAAGTCTACAATGACAGAGCCAAAGCTAAACGCGTCGAGCGGCTCCGCTGCGCT